>PARB01000057.1 GCA_002709505.1 Paracoccaceae bacterium
GGCGGACGCGGGCTCGCGTCCGCGCGCGCGCATCGGCCTTCGCGTCGCGCAGGCGCTGGCGCTCGTCGCAGTGCCGCTTGGAACCATCGGCCTCTATTCGGTCATCGGTTCGCCGGATGTTCCCGACCAGCCGCTCCAGGCCCGTCTCCAGGAGCCGGTGCAGAACCGCTCGCTGCCGGATCTCGTTGCCAGGGTCGAGCAGCGGCTGGCCGAAGAGCCGTCCGACGGGCGCGGATGGGACGTGATCGCGCCGGCCTACATGCGGCTCGGGCGTGCGGAGGATGCGGCGGCGGCTTATGCCGCGGCGATCCGCATCCTTGGATCCACCGAACGCCGGGAGACCGATCGCGGCGAGGCGCTGGTGATCGCCAACAACGGCATCGTCGGCGCTGAGGCCCGCGCGGCCTTCGAGCGCGCCGTGGCGCTGGACCCGGGCGCGATCAAGCCGCGCTTCTTTCTCGCCCTCGCCCTGACCCAGGAAAACCGCAAGGACGAGGCGATCGCCGCATGGCAGGCGCTTCTCGACGAGGCTGAGGGCGGGGAGGCCTGGGCCGAGGCGGTTCGCGTCGAACTGGCGAAACTCGGCGTCGAGACCGAACCGGCAGTCGCCGCCGCGCCGGGGCCGAACCAGGACGACATTGCCGCCGCTGCGCAGATGACCGCCGAGGACCGCTCGGCGATGATCCGCTCGATGGTCGACCGGCTCGACACGCGCCTGTCCGAGGAGGGCGGTTCGACCGACGAATGGCTGCGTTTGATGCGCGCCGTCGCGGTGCTCGGCGATGCCGACCGCCTGCGTGACACGGCGACACGCGCTGAAGAGGCGCTGAAAGGAGATCCCGCGGCCGTGGCGCAGGTGAAATCCCTCGCCCGCGAGCTTGGCGTCGGATCATGATGTTTCGAACGGGGCGTGGGGGCTTCGATGATGGGATCGCACCGGGACTGACATGACGCGCAAACAAAGACGCCTTACGATGATCGCCGCGGCCGGCAGCGTGCTTGCCGTTGCCGTCGGCCTGATCCTGTTCGCCCTGAACGACCGGATCGTGTTCTTCCAGAGCCCGAGCGATATCGTCGCCGGCGGGCTGCCGGATGGCCAGCGGATCCGCCTCGGCGGGCTTGTCGCGGAAGGCAGCGTGCAGCGCGGCGAGAACGCGCAGGTGCGCTTCTCCGTCACCGACACCGTGGAGACCGTCGACGTTGTCTATGTCGGCTTGCTCCCCGACCTGTTTCGCGAGGGGCAGGGCGTCGTAACCGAAGGGGTGCTCACCCCGGACGGGATCTTCCGGGCCGACAATGTGCTGGCCAAGCACGACGAGAATTATATGCCCAAGGAAGTCGCCGATGCGCTCAAGGGCAAGGGCGTGTGGCAGGGCGAGCAATAGGCGCGATGCCGGGCGCGTGAATTGACCTCGACGGGGGCCTGCGCCACCGTTGCCGTACGGCCGATGCTGCAAGGAGAGGTTGACCTTCCGCCCGCCGGAAGCCCTAGACTTGATGCCGACCGCAGGCGCGTGTGATCCGAGAGCTGGAAGGATGGACCGGAATGATTGTTGAAGTCGGACATTTCGCACTGATTCTCGCGTTCGTCCTGTCCCTCGTCCAGTCGGTGGTTCCGATCTGGGGCGCGCTGCGCCACGACCAGCGGATGATGGCCGTCGCACCGCCCGTGTCGGCGATGATGTTTATCCTGGTCGGGATTTCCTTCGTCGCGCTGATGATGGCCTATGTCACGTCGGACTTCTCGGTTCTGAACGTGGTGCAGAACTCCCATTCGGCAAAGCCCGACCTCTTCAAGATCACCGGCGTGTGGGGCAATCACGAGGGATCGCTTCTGCTGTGGGTGCTGATCCTCGTGCTCTTCGGTGCGCTGGTCGCCGCCTTTGGCCGCAACATTCCGCCTGAACTGCGGGCGACGACGCTGGGTGTGCAGGGCTGGGTGACTGCTGCCTTCCTGCTGTTCATGCTGGTCACCTCGAACCCGTTCATTCGCGTGACGCCGCCGCCGATGGAGGGGCAGGACCTCAATCCGATCCTTCAGGATATCGGCCTGGCGATCCATCCGCCGCTGCTCTACGTCGGCTATGTCGGCTTCTCGATCACCTTCTCCTTCGCCATTGCGGCGCTGATCCTCGGGCGCGTCGATGCGGCCTGGGCACGCTGGGTCCGTCCATGGACGCTGCTGGCATGGCTGTTCCTGACGCTCGGCATCGCCATGGGCTCCTATTGGGCCTATTACGAGCTCGGCTGGGGCGGCTACTGGTTCTGGGATCCGGTGGAGAATGCCTCCTTCATGCCCTGGCTTGCCGGCACGGCGCTGCTGCATTCCGCCATCGTCATGGAAAAGCGCGGCGCGCTGAAGGTCTGGACGGTGCTGCTTGCGATCCTGACGTTCTCGCTGTCGCTGCTCGGCACTTTCCTGGTGCGCTCGGGTGTGCTCACCAGCGTGCATGCCTTCGCCACCGACCCGGCCCGAGGCACTTTCATCCTCGGCATCCTGGTCGTCTTCATCGGCGGATCGCTGGCGCTCTACGCCTGGCGCGCGCCGCTTCTCAAGCAGGGCGGCCTGTTCGCGCCGGTCAGCCGCGAGGGCGCGCTGGTGCTGAACAACCTGCTCTTGACGGTCGCGGCCGCGGCCGTCTTCGTCGGCACGCTCTATCCGCTGGCCCTGGAGGCGGTTACCGGCGAGAAGATCTCCGTCGGACCGCCGTTCTTCAACCTCACTTTCGGCCCGCTGATGATCCCGCTCCTGCTGGCAATGCCCTTCGGGCCGTTGCTCGCCTGGAAGCGCGGCGACATCTATGCCGTCTCCCAGCGCCTTTACGGCGCCTTCGGCTTGACCCTGCTGGCAACGCTGATGGTGGTGTGGTTTCAGGGGCCGCAGCAGATCCTGGCGGCCCTTGGCATCGGTGCCGGTGTCTGGGTGATCGCCGGAGCCGTTGCGGAAATCCTCTCGCGCGCCCGGTTCGCCGATGTTGGTATGTCGACGGGGTTCCGGCGGCTCTTCGGCCTGCCGAGCTCCGCCTGGGGCGCGGCCTTCGGGCATATCGGCATGGGCGTCGTGATGCTCGGCATCGTCGCCACGGAAGCCTTCCAGGAAGAAAAGGTCCTGACGATCCGTCCGAACGAGACCGTGACCATTGGCGATTACGAGCTTGCCTTCGGCGGCCTGGTGCGTCGCACCGGACCGAACTACATCGACGACGTCGGCCATTTCGATATCTTCAAGGGCGGCGAGAAAGTCGCGGAAGCGGATCCGGCCAAGCGGCTCTACACCGCGCGGCGCATGCCGACGACGGAGGCCGGCATCGTCACCTTCGGCCTGTCGCAGGTCTATGTCTCCATCGGCGAGGTTCACGCCGACGGCGGTGCCGATATCCGGCTCTATCACAAGCCCTTCGTGACGCTGATCTGGCTCGGCTGCCTGGTGATGGGTTTCGGCGCCGTGTTGTCGCTGTTCGACCGCCGCCTTAGGGTTGGCGCCCCGCGCCCGGCGCGCATGCGCGCCGTCCCGGCGGAATAGGAGCGGTGACAATGCGCAACATCGTTCTCGCGATCCTTGCCGGGCTGGCGATTGGCCTCACGGCCTTGCCGGCGGGGGCCGTTGCCCCCGACGAGATCCTCGACGATCCGGTGCTGGAACAGCGCGCCCGCGATCTGTCTGCGAACCTGCGTTGCATGGTGTGCCAGAACCAGTCGATCGACGACAGCGATGCGCCGCTCGCCAAGGACCTGCGCGTGCTGGTGCGCGAGCGGCTTGTGGCCGGCGACACCAATGCGGAAGTGATCGACTATCTGGTCGCGCGCTACGGCGAGTTCGTCCTGCTTAAGCCCCGCTTCTCCTGGAACACGATCCTGCTGTGGGCCGTGGCGCCGCTGGGGTTGCTGTTGGGCGCCATCGTCCTGCTGGTCGCGGCGCGACGGCGCACGCGCACGCTGGCGACGACGCGGACCACATCGCTCAGCGATGAAGAACAGGCGAAACTCGACCGTATTCTCGCCGAACAGGCCGACGGGCGCTGAGCGGGTCTTGCGCATGTCTCCGCGCGCCGGGGCGATGGCGCGCTAACCTCCCGCTCGACAATCCGAAGACGCCGTCCCACATGACAGGGGGCGGCGTCTTTTTGCCGCGCCGCTTGTGCCGCGCCAGAAAACCGGGGATGCGTGAATGACTGCCAAGCCGATCCGACTGACCTTTGCCGGACATGCGGGAGCCGAGCTTGCCGCCCGGCTCGATCTGCCGGACGGCCCCGTGCGGGCCTATGCGCTGTTCGCGCATTGCTTCACCTGTTCCAAGGATGTGGTCGCGGCGCGCCGCATCGCGCAGGCGCTGACGGCATCGGGCATCGGGGTGCTTCGCTTCGATTTCACCGGCCTTGGCGGTTCGGGGGGCGACTTCGCCTCCACCAATTTTTCCTCCAATCTCGCCGATCTTCTGGAGGCTGCGGACTTCCTTCGGTCCAATTACGAGGCGCCGAGCCTCTTGATCGGCCATTCGCTCGGCGGCGCGGCGGTGCTTGCTGTTGCTGCCGATATTCCAGAGACTGTGGCGGTCGCCACCATCGGCGCACCGGCGGATGCCGATCACGTGGTCCATAATTTCCATGCCGACCTCGAGACGATCCGGCAGGACGGACAGGCGAACGTTACGCTTGCCGGGCGCAGCTTCACCATCGAGCGGCAGTTTCTCGACGACCTGTCGCAGCACGCGGTGCGCGACCGGGTGGCACGGCTCGGCAAGGCGCTTCTGGTGCTGCATGCCCCGCGCGACGAGATCGTCGGCATCGACAACGCGACGGCGCTCTTCGTGGCCGCCAAACATCCCAAGAGCTTCATCTCCCTCGATACCGCCGACCATCTGTTGAGCAACGCCGACGATGCTGCCTATGCGGCGGAAGTTATCGCCGCCTGGGCAAGCCGCTATCTTGCGCCAGCCGAAAGCCAGGCCGACGACAGCGCGGCGGACGGGGTTGTGGTTACCGAGACGGGAAAAGGCAAGTTCCAGGCGCTCGTGCGCGCCGGCCAGCATCGCTTGCTTGCCGACGAACCGGAAGACGTCGGCGGCCTCGACAGCGGGCCGTCGCCTTACGACTATCTCGCGGCCGCGCTCGGTGCCTGTACCGTCATGACGCTGCGCATGTATGCCGAGCACAAGGGCATCGATCTGGAGCGGATCGGCACGACGGTCCGCCACACCAAGGTTCACGCCAAGGATTGTGCCGACTGCGCCGAGGAGGCACGGGCCCGCGGTGGCCGGATCGACCGCTTCGAACGGATCCTGCACCTTCCCGGCGAGATCGATGCGGAGACCCGTGCTCGCCTGCTGGAGATCGCCGACAAATGTCCCGTTCACCGAACGCTTGAGGCCGGCGCGGCCATCGTCACGCGGGATGGGGATGCGGCCGGGGACTGACACGGCCGCTTCTCGCTCCGTCGGGCGGCGGACGCCTGCCAACATTACCAAAGCTTAATCGCTTCGACAGGCGGCTGTAAGGCGACATGGTCCATATCTTCAGGTGACACCCGGGCAGCCACTTCCCCTCAGGCCGGCCCGGCTTGATGTTCCTGACCAAGACGTGGAGACCAAACATGTCGACCAAGAAAATTCCCGCAGCCATTCGCCGTCTGCCGCGCGGTGGGCGCAAGGGCCTTGTCGTTGGTGCGCTGGCGCTCGGCCTTGCCGGCGGCCTGACTGCGCAGACCGTTGTTCCCGGACAATTCGCCCTTGCTGACCCGGTGCGGGTCGAGGCGGCCGCGCCGCAAAGCTTCGCGCCGGTCGTCGCGGCGGTGAAGCCCGCCGTCGTCAGCGTCCGCGTCACCTCCGACCGGACCCCGCGCATGATGTCCTCGCGCGGGCAGGGCATTCCGGGCTTTGAGGATCTGCCCCGCGATCATCCGCTTCAGCGCTTCTTCCGCCAGTTCGGCGGCAAGCCCGGCGGCGATGACGCGCGTCCGCAGCGCCGTGCCTCAAGCCAGGGCTCGGGCTTCTTCATCTCCGAGGACGGCTATCTCGTCACCAATGAGCATGTCGTGGCCGGCGGCAGCGAATTCACCGTGGTCGGCGACGACGGGCGCGAGTATGAGGCGCGGCTGATCGGCACCGACGAGCGCACCGACCTGGCGTTGCTCAAGGTCGATGCGGACACGGAGTTCACCTATGTCGAATTCGCCGATGAGGCGCCGGTGGTCGGCGAATGGGTGGTTGCCGTGGGCAATCCCTTCGGTCTCGGCGGATCGGTGACGGCCGGCATCGTCTCGGCCCGCGGCCGTGACATCGGCGCCGGTCCCTATGACGACTTCATCCAGATCGATGCCCCGGTGAACCGCGGCAACTCCGGCGGGCCCGCCTTCAACACCAAGGGGCAGGTCATCGGCGTGAACGCGGCGATCTTCTCGCCGTCGGGCGGCAATGTCGGCATTGCCTTCGCCATTCCCGCGTCGACGGCGACCAACATCATCGCCGACTTGAAGGATGACGGAACGGTGGTGCGCGGCTGGCTCGGCGTGCAAATCCAGCCGGTATCCGCCGACATCGCCGAAAGCCTCGGTCTCGAGGAAGCCAAGGGCGCGATCGTTGCCGAGGCCCAGGCCGACAGCCCTGCGCTGCAGGCCGGGATCGAGTCCGGCGACACCATCCTGACGGTCGACGGGGAAGCGATCGACGGACCGCGTGAACTGGCCCGCAAGATCGCCGGCTATCCGCCGGAGACGGTGGTCGAGCTCGGCATCTGGCGCGACGGCCGCAAGCAGAGCGTCGATGTGACCCTCGGTCGCCTGCAGGAAAAGGCCAGCGTCACCGCGGCGGTCGAGCCGACCGGCGAGGCAACCGCCTTCGTCGACAGCCTCGGCCTGGAGCTGGCATCCGCCAGCAAGGTCGGCGCGGGCGAGCGCGGTGTGGTGATCACCGATCTCGCGAACGACAGCGCGGCCGCGGAGAAGGGCCTGAAGCGCGGCGACGTGATCCTCGAGGTCGCCGGCAAGCAGGTCGACGCTCCGGGCGATGTGGCCAGTGCCGTGCTCGGCGCCAGCGAGGGAGGCCGCAAGGCCGTCCTGATGCGGGTGAAGAGCGAAAACGCCACGCGCTTCGTGGCGGTCCCGGTCGCCCGCGGCTGACGCGGGCGGGTCCTCAAGGGGCGAAAGCCGGCGCCACCCGGCGCCTGAAACGCAACGAAGCCCCGGACCGGTGATACGGTCCGGGGCTTTGGCGTCGCGGGCGCGCGATTAGACCGCGCTCCCCGACGGTGATATGCAAGCAACCGCTGCGCAACGCGATGTGAAGAAGCCGATGCGAATCCTGATTGTCGAGGACGATACCGAAGCCGCCAACTATCTCGCCAAGGCCCTGCGCGAGGCCGGCCATGTGGTCGATCACGCGGCCGACGGCGAGACCGGCTACGAACTGGCGTCCTCCGCGCCCTATGACGTTCTGGTGGTCGACCGCATGCTGCCGCGCCGCGACGGTCTCTCGATGATTTCCGGCCTGCGCGCGGACGGCAATCACACACCGGTCCTCGTGCTGTCGGCCCTTGGCCAGGTCGACGACCGGGTCACCGGATTGCGCGCCGGCGGTGACGATTATCTCCCGAAGCCCTATGCGTTTTCCGAGCTTCTCGCCCGCGTCGAGGCGCTTGGCCGGCGCCCGCGCCAGCAGGACATCGACACCAGCTATACCGTGGGCGACCTGACGCTCGACCGGCTCACCCACACGGTCACCCGCTCGGGCCGCGACATCCCGCTTCAGCCGCGCGAGTTCAAGCTGCTGGAATATCTGATGCAGAACGCCGGGCAGGTGGTGACCCGCACGATGCTGCTGGAACATGTCTGGGAGTATCACTTCGATCCGCAGACCAATGTGATCGACGTCCACGTCTCGCGGCTTCGCGCGAAGATCGACAAGGACTTCGACCGCCCGCTTCTCCATACGGTGCGCGGCGCCGGGTACACGATCCGTGACACCGCTCGCTAAATTGTTTCGCACCACGGCCATAAAGCTTGCGCTGATCTATCTGGCGGCGCTCTCGCTCGCCTCCGGCGCGGTGATCGTCTATCTGTCGCAAAATACGGCGACGGTCTTGCGCGAGCAGATCGTCGAGACGGTGGATGCGGAGATCGTCGGCCTAGCCGACCGCTACCGCATCGCCGGCATTCGCGGCCTGGTCGCCTCCGTCGAGGCGCGCTCCAGGCGGCCCGGCGCAAGCCTTTATCTCGTCACGGATTTTGCTGCCAACCAGCTCGTCGGCAACGTCGAGGGACTGGACGAGCGCGTGCTGGCCGGCGAGAGCGGCGAGCTGCAGCGGGTGAGCTACACGCCGCTCGGCGGCGGCGACAAGCGCGAGGCGCTTGTGCGGGTGTTCCAGCTTTCCGGCGGCTTTCGCCTTCTGGTCGGGCGCGATCTCCAGGAACAGCAGTATTTCCGCTCGCTGCTGGTCGAGGCGATGCGCTTCTGGCTGCTGGTGCTTGCCGGTCTCGGTCTGGTGACCTGGATCTACGTCAGCCGGCGCGTGCTCAAGCGCATCGACGCCATGGCGGCGACCGGCCGGCGGATCATGTCGGGCGATCTGTCGGAGCGGTTGCCGGTGGAGGGCACCGGCGACGAGTTCGACCGCCTGGCGATCGGCCTCAACACCATGCTGGAGCGCATCGAGGCGCTGATGCAGGGCCTCAAGGATGTCTCCGACAACATTGCGCACGACCTGAAGACCCCGCTGACGCGCATGCGCAATCGGGTCGAGGAGGCGCTGCGCCAGCAGGATGCGGATGCGCCGGCGCGCGCGGCGCTGGAGGCGACGATCGAGGATTGCGACACGCTGATCCGCACCTTCGACGCGCTCTTGCGCATCGCGCGCGTGGAGGCGGGGTCCTCCGATGCCGTCCAGGAAACCTTTGACGCGGGCACTCTCGTCGCCGAGGTTGGCGAGCTCTATGCTCCGGTGGTTGAGGATCAGGGAGGCCGGCTCGAGCTGGACGCCGGCACGGGGATGACGCTTTGCGGAAACCGCGAGCTGCTGGTGCAGGCTTTGGTGAATCTCATTGAAAATGCGTTGAAATACGCTCAAAACCCGGATGACGCCGGTGTCAGGGTCGCGCTTGAGGGATACAGGGACGGCGACACGGTGGTGCTTGCCGTTCGCGATTTCGGAACCGGGATCCAGGATGCCGACAAGGAACGCGTGCTGCACCGCTTCGTGCGGCTGGAGGAAAGCCGCAATGCACCGGGGTCAGGGCTCGGCCTGAGCCTCGTGTCCGCGGTCGCGCGGCTGCATGGCGGGCGTCTGGTGTTGGCGGATGCACATCCGGGATTGCGTGCCGAACTAAGGCTGCCGGCTGGCGGGGCATCCGGTAAACGGGGAAACGGGGGAGATGAGCGTGACGGGCGAGCAGGCGGACGCACAGGCGGCTGACGACCAAATGGCGGGCGAACGGTCGCTGATCGAGGCGCTGACCGTGGAACCGGCCCCGGCCGACCGACAGGCCGGCGAGGTCATTCTGGCCGATCTCGCGCCGGCACTGGAGGCGATCGCCGATGCCGGCCTGCAGGGAAGGGCTCGCGCCTTCCTGTCCGGGGCGCTCTCCAATGCGCCGTATCTGCGCGATCTCGCCTGTTCCGATCCCGAGCGCCTTGCGACCATCCTGACCACGCCGCCGCGCCAGCGCGCCGAACGCCTGATCGCGGAGGCGCGCGCGCTCGACGTGGACGACGAGGCGGGCCTGATGCGCGCGCTGCGCGATCTGAAAAAGGATCTGGCGCTGACGCTCGCGCTCGCCGACATCGGCCAGGCGATCGATCTCGATGCGGTGACCGGCGGTCTCAGCCGCTTTGCCGATGCGGCGCTGACCGCCGCGATCCGCTTCTGCCTGCGCGATCTGGAGCGCCGCGGCCGCTTCGTTCCCAAGGATGCGACGCGCCCGGAAGAGGGCTCCGGTTTCGTCATTCTGGCGATGGGCAAATATGGCGCCTTCGAGCTGAATTACTCCTCCGACATCGATCTGATCGTGCTCTACGACCCGGATCTGGCGCCGATGGGGGGCGGGGCGGAAGCTCCGGTGGAATTCGTCCGCCTGACCAAGCGTCTGGTCAAGATCATGGGTGACCGGACGGCGGATGGATATGTGTTCCGCACGGACCTGCGGCTGCGTCCCGATCCCGGCGCGACGCCGCTTGCCATGTCGATCCCCGGCGCGCTCGTCTACTATGAGAGCCTGGGTCAGAACTGGGAACGTGCCGCGCTGATCAAGGCGCGGGCCTGCGCCGGCGACATTTCCTGCGGCGACGCCTTTCTCAAGGAAATCGTTCCCTTCATCTGGCGCAAGTATCTCGATTACGCCTCGATCGCCGACGTGCATTCCATCAAGCGCCAGATCCATGTGCACAAGGGGCACGGCGAGATCGCGGTCGCCGGCCACAACGTGAAGCTCGGGCGCGGCGGCATCCGCGAGGTCGAGTTCTTCGCCCAGACCCAGCAGCTGATCGCGGGCGGCCGGATCACCGAACTGCGCGGGCGGCGCACGCTCGACACGCTCGGCACGCTGGCGGATCTCGACTGGATCACGCCGGACACGCGGGACGAACTGGCCGAGGCCTATGTCTATATGCGCAACGTCGAGCACCGTATCCAGATGGTGAACGACGAGCAGACCCATATCCTGCCGGCGGACGAGAGCGCCCGCGCGCGGGTGTCGCGCCTGATGGGCTACACCGACCTCACGGCATTCGAAAACGATCTGCGCACCCGGTTCAAGACGGTCCAGCGGCACTATTCGGCGCTGTTTGAGAACGAGCCGGAGCTCGCCTCCGATCTCGGCAACCTCGTTTTCACCGGCGACGACGACGATCCTGAAACATTGGAAACGCTGAGCGGGCTCGGCTACGCCCGGCCGAAGGAGGCGGCGAAGATCATTCGCGCCTGGCACTTCGGTCGCTATCCGGCCGTGCGCTCCTCCAAGGCGCGCGAGCGGCTCACCGAGCTGCACCCTGTCCTGATCGCGGCATTGGCAAGCACCGACAACGCCGATCAGGCGCTGCTTTCCTTCGACGGGTTCCTGTCCAAGCTGCCTGCCGGCGTGCAGCTGTTCTCGTTGCTCAGGTCGAACCCGGAACTGCTGCGCCTGCTGGCGACCGTGATGGGCTCGGCCCCCCGCCTTGCCGAGGTCGTCTCCAAGCGCGTGCATGTGCTGGATGCGGTTCTCGATCCGGCCTTCTTCGGCGCGATGCCGACCTCCGAGGAATTCCGGGCCGGCCTTGCCCGCACGCTGGACCTCGCGCGCTTCTATGAGGATGCGCTCGACCGTGCGCGCATCTTCGCGCAGGAGCAGCAGTTCCTGATCGGCCTCCGGCTTCTGTCGGACACGCTGACCGCCCACCAGGTCGGCGAGGCGCTGGCACGCCTGGCGGAGACGATCATTGAGGGCTTGCTGCCGTATGTGATCGCTCATGTGGCGGAAAACCACGGCCGGCTGCCCGGCGGGTCCTGGGCGGTTCTCGCCATGGGCAAGCTCGGAGGCCGGGAAATGACGGCTTCCTCCGATCTCGACCTGATCCTGCTCTACGATCACCCGGACGAGACCGCCCAGACGGACGGGTCACGCCCGCTTGCCGCCAGCCAGTATTACATCCGCCTGACCCAGCGACTGGTGTCGGCGCTCTCGGCACCGACGGCGGAAGGGCTTCTCTACGAGGTCGACTTCCGGCTGCGCCCGTCGGGCAACGCCGGCCCGCTCGCCACCCGTCTTGCGTCCTTCGAGGCCTATCAGGCCAAGGAAGCCTGGACCTGGGAGCATATGGCGTTGACGCGGGCACGGGTTATCGCCACCTCGTCGGACGCCTTCGCGGACCGCATTCATGCGTTGATCCGAGAGACGCTGGCGCGGCCGCGCGACGCGGCGAAGGTGGCCCGGGAAGTGGCGTCCATGCGCGCGCGCATCGAGGCGGAGAAGGGCACATCCGACATCTGGGACATGAAGCAGGTAGCGGGCGGACTGGTCGATATCGAGTTCATCGCGCAGTTTCTGCAGCTTGTGCATGCCGAGGCAGATCCCGCCATCCTGTCCCAGACCACGGAGACGGCGCTGGAAAACGCGGCGCGCGCCGGTTTTCTGTCCGCCGGCGATGCCGAAGTGCTGTTGCCCGCCATCCGCCTCTATCACGCCCTGACCCAGGTGCAGCGCCTGACCCTCGACGGGCCGTTCAAGGCTGACGCCGCGCCCAAGGGCGTGCGCGACCTTCTGGTCCATGCCGGAGAGGCACCGGACTTCAGCCATCTGGAACATCGGTTGAAGGATTGTCAGGACGCGGTCAGGCAAGCCTTCGCGCGGATCGTCGGACCGGTGGAAAAGGCGGGCGACTGAACCGCCGCGCGCGCCTTTGGAATTCAGGCCGCTGGCAGCTCGACCGGCGGTGTCGCCGGGCGACGGACCGGCAAGGTCACGGTGACGCAGGTGCCCTTGCCAACGGTCGACTGAATGGCCATCGACCCGCCGTGCAGCTTGATGAGCGACTGGGCGATGGCCAGCCCGAGGCCCGAGCCCTTGTGGGTCTTGGTGAACTGGTTCTCGACCTGCACGAAGGGCTTGGCGAGGCGCACGATGTCGCTCTGCTTGATGCCGATGCCCGTGTCGCGGATGTCGACAACAATCTGCGCGGTGTCGCCCTTGCCCGAGTGAGCGGCGGAAAGGCTGACCGCCCCGCCGTCGGGCGTGAACTTCACGGCATTTGCCAGCAGGTTCAGGAGAACCTGCTTCATCGCCCGGCGGTCGCCGTTCAGCAGGAGATCGTCGGCCGTCTCGGTGGTGACGGAGATGTTCTTCTCGTCGGCGGCCGAGGCGATGATCCGCGAGACGTCGCTGACGACGGCGCCGAAATCCATTTCCTCGTATTTCAGCTCCAGCCGGCCGGCCTCGATCTTCGACATGTCGAGAATGTCGTTGATGACGTTCAGCAGGTAACGGCCGCTGTCGTGGATATCGCTGCAATACTCGCGGTATTTGTCCGATCCGAGCGGGCCGAACATGCCCTGGTCCATGATTTCCGAAAAGCCGATGATCGCATTGAGCGGCGTGCGCAGCTCATGGGAAATATTGGCGAGGAACTCGCTCTTCGCCTGGTTCGCCTCTTCGGCCTTGGTCTTTTCTTCCGAATATTTCTCGGCAAGCTCGACGAGCTGCTGGGCCTGGATCTCGAGCTTCTGGCGGGACTGGCGCAGGTCGGCGACGGTCGCCATCAGCCGGCGCTCGCTTTCCATCAGCTTTTCCTCGTGCCGCTTGAGCGCGGTGATGTCGGTGCCGACCGACACGAAGCCGCCGTCCTTGGTGCGGCGCTCGGAGATCTGCAGCCAGCGCCCGTCGGCGAGATGCGCCTCGTAGCTCGAAGAGGGGTCGGATCCGTCGCTGCCGATCGTCGGGCTGGCGGAGACCACCGTCTGTCGGGCGCTTGACATCACCTGGGCATAGGGCGTTCCGGCCTTGATGGCGGAGTTCGGCAGATTGTGCAGCGTCTGGTAGTTGGAGTTGCACATCACCATCCGGTTTTCCGTGTCCCACAGGACGAAGGCCTCGGAAATCGTCTCGATGGCATCGCGCAGGCGCAGGTCCGCGGTCCGGCTCTGCTCGGCCAGCTGCTTCTGTTCGGTAACGTCGATGCAGATGCCGATCAGATGCGGTTCGGAGATGCCCGGTTCGCTCTGCACCTGGGCGCGGGCGCGCAGCCACACCCATTCGCCGTTGGCGTGGCGCATGCGGAACTGCTTGTCGACGGTTGTTTCCCCGGTCTCCAGCAGCGATTCCGCGAGATCGTAAAGGTCGATGTCGTCGGGGTGGGTCAGGGCGGAGATCTCGGAGAAGCCGAGAATGTCGTCCCGCGGCGGCATGCCCAGCATTTCGTAGAGCGAGGCCGACCAGAAGATCCGTCCGCGCGACAGGTCCCAGTCGAACAGGCCGCAGCGGCCGCGGTTGAGCGCGAGGTCGATGCGCGCGCGCGTCGCCGCGTAGATCTGGTCCGCCTGCTCGGCGCGGGTCGCCTGGGCGAAGAAGGCGTAGATCAGGATCAGCATCACCGTGGCGGTGCCGACGAAAAGCGTGACATTGGCCGAGACGCCGGCGCGCCATTCGGCGAACAGCATGTCCTTCGACTGAATGAGCGCGACCATGCCGAGACGTCCGTCCAGATGGTGCACGGTGGCATAGGCCTCGTCATCCGTGTCGGCGGCGATCGTCAGCACACCGGCACGCGCGCCGAACACGGTCAGCGGCTGGCCCACGCCCAGAAGGTCCGACAGCGGGCGGCCTTCCAGGTCCGAGCGAAGCGGCGCGGTAGCGACGATGCGGCCGTCCTTGTCGGCCACCAGAATGCGGCGGGCGTCGCTCGTGGCGCGCGGCGGCAGGCTGTCGGCAAGCGCCGCCTGCAGTGCGGTATGGAACCCCTGTTCCGGCAGGTCGGCTTCCTCGGCGCCGAGGCGGGCGGCGAGGGTCGTTGCGATCATTGTGAGGTCGTCGCGCGCCCGCTGGTCGGTCTCTTCATGCTCGTAAGACAGGGTGAGGGCGCGATAGGTGGCGAGCGTGGCGATGAAAACGACGCAGAGAACGGGAATGGCGCGGCGAAAGAACGGTTCTGCGGTCAGGAGCCGCTGATAGGCCGGTTGGGCCAGCAGGCGAATGTGTCCGGTCAGCGACTGGGCGTCGCGTTGTTTCCGAAGCAGCTCCGCGAATCGACGCGCGGACGCTGAACCTGCAAGGGCACGCGCCATCGTAATGGCTCCCGATGTTTCGATGTATCCGCAACGAGAACGCGACAGGCGTTCGAATCAACTTTATTTGAATCGCATTCGTTGATTTTGTCCAGAGCTGGGCAAGAAAAATATAGTTAATCGAAGGTTAATGCGTCGGTCTTTAAACACAACTATCGCGAGTCTGGCCTTGGCCGGCGCGATGGAGACGGCAGAGGCTTCTTGTCCGCCGTCTCCGGGCCTTTTGGCCGCCCGGCGTTATTGCAAGCAGCGGTCGACGATATCGCGCACGTCGGGCGACAGGTCGCTTGCCTGCGCCATGCGCTCAAGGGTCGCCCGCGCCCGGGCGCGGCGGCCGGGCTCGAGTGCCCGCCAGGAGCGGAATGCGGACAGAAGCCGGGCCGCGGCCTGCGGGTTGCGCGTGTCGAGATCCAGCGCGAAGTCGGCGATGAAGTCGAAACCCGCGCCGTCGGCGCGGTTGAACTGGCTCTGGTTCCCGCTGGCAAAGGCGCCGATCAGGGCGCGGACGCGGTTCGGGTTTGCCGCCGAGAAGCCCGGATGCGCGGTGAGCGTCTTGACCGCGGCCAAGGTTTCCTCGCGTGGCGCCGTGGCCTGGACCATGAACCACTTGTCCATCGCAAGCGGCGTGCGCGCGTGGCGGTCGGCGAAGGCGGAAAGCGCGTCCTCATACCCCGGCAGGCGCGCGTGCACGAGGACGGTGAGGGCGGCGAGCCGGTCCGTCATGTTGTCGGCCGCGTCGAACTGCTGGCGCACGAGGGCGTCATATTCGCCGCCGTGGGCATGACCCAGATACTCGAGCAGGACGTTTTTCAGCGCACGGCGACCGGCGGCGGCTGCATCCGGCGCATAGGGCGCCGTCTCCCTCATGCCGTCGTAGATCCGCTTGATGGACGGTGCGAGTGCGGCGGCGAGCCCGGCGCGCATCTGCGAGCGGGCAAGGTGGATCGCCTCCGGATCGACATTGCTTCCGATTTCCCGGGCGATATCTGCCTCGCCCGGCAGCTGCAGGCACAGGGCGCGGAAGGCGGGCTCGAGAGTGTCGTCCGTCATGGTCGCCTCGATGGCGGCGGTCAGGCGCGGGTCGATCTCGAGCGGCTGCTGGCGCGGACCGGCGAAAGTCTGCGCGATCAGGGTCTTGAAGACGACCGTCTGCAACGCCTCCCAGCGGTTGAAGGCGTCCGTGTCATTGGCGGCGAGGAACAGGAGGTCGGTGTCGCCCAGATCGCTCTTCAGGGTGACGGGGGCTGAAAAGCCGCGCAACAGCGAGGGGACGGGACGTTCCGCGACGTCGTGGAAGACGACCCTCTGCTTCGGGGCGGTGATATGCACCACGTCGCCGGTCGTTTCCGCGCCGGTAACGGCCCCTTGCGAGAGCTCCGTCCCGGTCGGTCCGACGAGGCCGATCCGCACCGGGATATGAAGCGCGGGCTTGTCGCTCTGCTTCGGGGTCGGCGGCGTGTGTTGCGCCACCGTCAGCGTCAGGCGCTGTTCATTCGCGTCATAGTCGCTGTCGATGCGCAAGGACGGCGTTCCGGCCTGCTCGTACCACAGCGCGAACTGGTTGAGGTCGCGGCCGCTCGTCTCCGCGAAACAGGCGAGAAAGGCCTCGATCGTGGTCGCCTCGCCGTCGTGGCGCTCGAAGAACAGATCCATGCCCTTGCGGAAATCATCCGCACCCAGCACGGTCTTGAGCATGCGCACGACCTCCGCGCCCTTCTCGTAGACGGTGGCCGTGTAGAAGTTGTTGATCTCGTGATAAAGGCGCGGGCGCACCGGATGCGCCAGCGGACCGGCATCCTCGGGGAACTGGTGCGACTTCAGCAGGCGCACGTCGGAGATCCGCTTGACCGCGCGCGAGCGCATGTCGGCGGAAAACTCCTGATCGCGGAACACCGTGAGGCCTTCCTTCAGGCACAGCTGGAACCAGTCGCGGCAGGTGATGCGGTTGCCCGTCCAGTTGTGGAAATACTCATGCGCGATCACGGCCTCGATGCCGGCATAGTCCTGATCGGTTGCCGTATCGGGGTCGGCCAGCACGTATTTGTCGTTGAAGATGTTGAGGCCCTTGTTCTCCATCGCGCCCATGTTGAAATCGGAGACGGCGACGATGTTGAAGACGTCGAGGTCGTAGCACCGCCCGAAGGTCTCCTCGTCCCAGCGCATCGACCGCTTGAGACTGTCCATTGCCCATCCGCAATGGTTCTCGTTGCCATGCTCCACATAGATGTTGAGCGCGACGTCCCGGCCTTCGGCGGTGGTGAAACGGTCGCTGACGCAGGCGAGGTCGCCGGCGACAAGCGCGAAGAGATAGCTCGGCTTGGGATGCGGATCGTGCCAGACCGCATAGTGCCGGTCCGTTCCCGGCACCTCGCCCTGTTCGACCGGATTGCCGTTTCCAAGCAGGAGCGGCGCCTCGCTGGCCCGGGCCTCGATGCGGGTGGTGTAGACGGCGAGGCAGTCCGGCCGGTCGAGGAAATAGGTGATGCGGCGAAATCCTTCCGCCTCGCATTGCGTGCAATAGGTGCCGTTCGAGCGGTAAAGCCCCATCAGCTTGGTGTTTGCGTCCGGATCCAGCCGCGTTTCGATATCGAGCCGGAACGGGCCGTCGGGCAGCTTGTCGATCTCAAGCCGCGACGGGGTCGCGCGGTAGCGGTCGGCGGCCAGCACCTGGCCGTCGAGCGCCAGCGAAACGAGGGTCAGTTCGTCGCCGTCGAGGACGAGCGGCGCGTCCGCCGGCGCATCGGCCGCGCGGCGGATCGTCAGGCGCGCGGCGACCCTTGTGGCGCGCGGAGCCAGCCGGATATCGAGGTCGACGGTGTCGATCCGGAAGCTCGGCGGGCGATAGTCCTCGAGGCGGACCGGGGCAGGGGTCTCCGTGCGCATCAATGGCTCCTTCTTGCGGCTCGCATCCTCGGGCGCTTGTGTCCGGCCGGTGCCGGGCATCGTCGGGAGGCATGCGGCAATCGTGGTTTCGCGGGTCTGCCGCGTCGCTTCTCGGCTGCTCAGCAGACCGCTTTGGTCATGGCGGCGAGGGTCTGCGTCAGATCGCTGTGCGGATCGGCCAGAGGGGCGATCACGGTGAAATGGTTGTCGGTCCCGCGAATATCGAGGCGCGTGTCGACGCCGCCGCGTCCCCAGATGTCGGCGATGATGCGGGACTGGCGGATGAACTCGCTGGATTCGCCGCCGCCGACAGCCGCGGTGAGATGGGTGCCGGACGGCGCCACCATGGCAAGCGGCGAGACGTCGATGGCTTCCTTGCGGTCAAGGCGCAGGTTCGCGTTGAGCGAGGTGTCGATCAGCGGCTGCAGGTCGAAGACCCCGGAAATCGACAGGCCCGCCGGCACCAGGCGCAGCGGCAGGCCGCGTTGCGCCCAGTCGGTGGCGAGCAGGGAGGCCGTCAGGTGCCCGCCCGCGGAATGACCGAAGGCGACAATCGGTTTGCGATAACGCTCCCAGATGTGGCCGGCCAGATGGCGGATTTCCTCGACGATGTCTCCGACGCGCACCTGCGGGCACAGGGTGTAATTCGCCACCGCGCAGGGAATGCCATGCGCCACGATCCCGCGGGCCATATGGGAGAAGAAGGTGCGATCAAGCGCCTGCCAGTAGCCGCCATGCAGGAAGAGGGCGATGGCGCCGCCGCGGGGCATGCCGTCTTCGGGCAGGAAAAGATCGTAGGTCGTGCGTTCCGACAGCTCGTAGGGGATCGCCAGATCGCAGTGCGCCTCGGCCCTGTAGGCGGCCGCATCCCGCTTCCAGCCCTCGATCAGCGCCGGATGCTCCGGGACAAGCGCCCTGTTGTTGTATTCCGCTTCGTAGTCGATCACGCCGGTGCTCCTGTTTCATCTGCCGTCTTACCTGCCCGTCGCCCGCGAGTACAGAGAGAGCATGCGCGCCTTCGACCCTTGCGCTGGCGTGACGTCCGGGGTCGCCGCCGCGCGTCTTTCCGGTGTAAGGTGCGTCTGATTTTCAAGACTGCACGGGCAGGAATCGACGCGCCGAATGATCAAGCGTTTGAGAAAATATGGGCGCTCCCGCGTGCGGGGGATCTCGATGACGGTTCTGGTGGGCGCTGCCTTCGGGGCGCTGCTGACCGTGTCCATGCTTCTCGTGCTCGGCCTCGCCGTGACCGCGAACGTCCAGAACACGTTCTCGCTCCTCAACGACAAGGCGGTCCTGGCCACCGGCGCTCTTGAACGGCAGGTGCGTGATCACCTCGATCTTGCGGCAAGTGCGGTCAACGGCCTGAAGGCCCAGATGGACGGCCGTCCGCTTGATGTCTCCGCCTATCCGGAGCTGCGCCCGGTGTTGCTCGCCGCCGTGAACGCCAATCCCGCCATCGATGTTCTGGTCGTCTCCCGCCCTGACGGCGAGGCCTTTGGCATCTATCGGTCGGAAACGGGAAAGCTCTGGCCGTTTCAGCGCCAGCAGGTGCCGGAAGTCGCGTCGCGCTACAGTATTCCCGAAATCGGCATGGATGCGCCGGCGACCTGGGGGCCGCTGATGGAGTCCGACGGCGCGCTCTATGCGAATGTCACCGTGCCGCTTGTGCAAGAGGGGCAACTGTCCGGCTATCTCACGGCCGCCGTTTCGACCGAAGAGATCGGCAACACGGTGCGTCAGCTCGACGACGGTCCCTTCGCGACCGTTTTCATCATTGCCGATGGCGACGAGGTCATTGCGCATTCCGACCTGGAACGTCTTCCGCAGATCGACGGCCGGCCCGCGGTGGTGCCGGCGACGATCGAGGAACTTGGCGACGTCGCCCTTCAACGCCTCAGGACAAGCCCGCGCCTCGACAATTTCCGCCGCGCCAGCGCGGCCGGCGTCGATGTGCGCGACCTGGAAACGCCCGAGGACGGGCCCAACTATCTCTCTATGACCAAAACCATCGCCGGCTACGGTCCCGGTGTGTGGACGGTGGGTCAGTATTACGAGGCATCCAGCATTTCGCGCGAGGTGCGGCGCCTGTTCGGGTCTGCCGCGGTCGGGCTGGTGTCGATCGTGATCGCGCTGGGGCTGTCGATCTTGCTGGTGCGCCGGGCGGCGCGGCCGCTGTCGGAAATCGCCAGGCGCGCGGAACATGTCGGCGCACTCGAGTTCGACCAGGTCGCTCCCTTGCCGAGAAGCCGGATCAAGGAGCTCGATCAGGTCTATCAGGCCTTCAACGCGATGGTGATCGGCCTGAAGGCGATGAACACCTATGTGCCGCGCAGCCTGTTTCGCAAGCTGATGCGCCTCGGTGTCGACAGCGCCGCCGTGGCCCAGGAGCGCGACCTGACGTGCATCTTCACTGACATCGTCGGCTTCACCTCGGTTTCGGAGCACCTTACGGCGCCGGAAACCGCGCAGCTATTGAACGACCATTTCGCCCTGCTGGTCGCGGCCGTGGAGGCCGAGGGCGGAACGGTGGACAAATTCGTCGGCGACGGCATGCTCGCCTTCTGGGGCGCGCCGGACGCGCGCGACGATCACGCTCTGGCCGCGACGCGCGCCTGCCTCGCCATTTCACAGAAGGTGAAGCTGGCAAACGCGCAAGCCGTCGAGGCGGGCGGCAAGCCGATCCGGCTGCGCATCGGCATTCACAGCGGTCGGGCGGTTGTCGGCAACGTCGGGGCGCTCGATCGCTGGAACTACACGGTTGTGGGAGACGCGGTAAACCTGTGCGACCGCCTGCAGACCCTTGGCCGGGACGTGGCGCCCGATGCGGAGGTGGTGATTCTGGCGAGCGACGAGACCGTTTCGCGGATCGGGCCGGTCGGCGCCTCATCGCTTGGCGCCTACCAGTTGCGTGGTCGCAGCGGAGCGGTCACAGTGTGGCGCATTGACGACACGGCCGCGCCGGATGCGGTTGCGGAGCCGGCGCTCATCGGCCTTGCCGGTGAATGAAATGCACCGTCAATCGCAAGACATTCTTTTGTGATTTTCATCACTTGTCTTTAAAGTCGCCGTGACACTGTGTCGGCGGGGTGGGGAAACGGCATGGCGCTCTTGCGGGCGCCCTTTTTCCGCCCCCCGTTCGGATTGAATTCGCCGGGAGGAGGGCGATCTAGGTGAATGTGTTGTCGGTCGAAGGGCTGAGCGTCGATTTCGTGACCGCGGAGGGACGTTCGCGGGCAGTGAACGACGTTTCCTTTTCGGTTCCGCGCAACCGCACCGTCGCGCTGGTAGGCGAATCGGGCTCCGGCAAGACCGTGATTTCCCAGACGATCATGGGGCTTTTGCCGGAAAAGGCCCATGTCACCGGCGGGCGCGTCCTGTTCCGGGATCCGGCGACCGAGGGGGACCCGGTCGATATCGCGCAGCTCGACCGCAAGGGGCCGACCCTGCGCGCCATCCGCGGCAACCGCATCGCCATCATCTTTCAGGAGCCGATGACCTCGCTGTCGCCCCTGCATACGATTGGCGATCAGATTGGCGAGGCAGCCCAACTTCATCGCGGCGCAGGGCCGGCGGAAGCGCGTGAACTCACCCGCGAAATGCTGAGCCTTGTCCGCTTTCCCGATCCCGTGCGCGGCCTGGATGCCTATCCTTTCGAGTTGTCGGGCGGCTTGCGCCAGCGCGCGATGATCGCCATGGCGATGATCTGCCATCCCGCGCTCCTGATTGCCGACGAACCGACAACGGCCCTGGACGTCACCATTCAGGCGGAAATCCTGAAGTTGATGAAGGACGTCCAGGAAACCCTGAAGATGTCGATGTTGCTGATCACCCATGATTTCGGCGTGGTCGCCAACATGGCCGACGAGGTCGTCGTCGTCTACCACGGGCGGGTAATGGAGCAGGGCAGCGCCGCCCAGCTGTTCGGCAATCCGCAGCATGCCTATCTCAAGGCGCTGCTCAACGCCGTGCCGCGGTTCGGGATGGAGCCGGGAGAACGGCTGGTTCCCATCCGGCCCATCGAGCCGCACGCGGAAGGGTTCCTGAAGAGCGGCCGCACCCGTGCGGCCACGCCGGGCACGCCGCTCGTTTCGCTCTCCGGCGTGACCAAACGCTTCGTGACACGCAAGGCCGGGATGTTCGGCGGAAAATCCCACGCGCTGCTGGCGCTCGACGACATCAACCTCACGGTCAATCGCGGCGAATGCCTCGGGCTTGTCGGCGAATCCGGATCCGGCAAGACGACGACCGCCAAGGCGATCCTGCGGGCGATCGAGATCGACGGGGGCGAGATCCGCTACGATGCCGGCGCCGGGCCGGTTGATGTCTCCAAACTCTCCGGCGCCGATCTTCTCGATTACCGCAAGCGGGTCCAGTTGATCTTCCAGGATCCGTTTTCCTCGCTCAACCCACGCATGACGGTCAACGACCTCTTGTCCGAGCCGCTGGTGATCCACAAGGTCGGAACACCCGAGGAGCGCGCCGAACGCGTGCGCGAATTGATGCGGCTGGTCGGTCTCGACGCCCGCTTCCTGCGTCGCTATCCGCATTCCTTCTCCGGCGGACAGCGCCAGCGCATCGGCATCGCGCGCGCGCTTGCGCTCAATCCGGAATTCATTCTCTGCGACGAGCCGACCTCCGCGCTCGATGTGTCCGTCCAGGCGCAGATCCTCAACCTGCTGAAGGACCTGAAGCGGGAACTCGGCCTTACCTATCTGTTCGTCAGCCACAACCTGGCCGTCGTCGACTATATCGCCGACCGCATCGCCGTGATGTGCCGCGGACGGGTCGTGGAAGTCGCGCCGACCCGCGAGCTGATCGAAAATCCGCTGCATCCCTATACGCGCGCCTTGCTCGATTCGGTCCCCGAGCCGGATCTCGACGCGCCGCTCGATTTCGCCAGGCTCGACGCGGGACGCGCGTCGGAGCCCGATGCCTGGCCGCACCCCTATCGACTGACCGACGGCATGACGCCGACGCTTGTCGAAACGGAGCCGGGCCATTTTGTCTGCGCCCCCGGCCTTGCCGGCCGCGCTCCCCTTTCATCCGTCAAGGAGGCTGTATCATGAGCCTGGGCTTGAGGCTTTCCTCGACCATCGTGTCAATCGCACTGCTGACGTTCACGACCCTCGGCACAGCCGCTTCGGCCCTTGACCTGAAGGAAACGCCGGGACTGGCGGAGCGTGTCGGCAAGGACCTCCCGCCGGTGGCGGAGCGGGTTCCGGCCGAACCTCTCGTGGTCGACCTTGAGGCGGCCGGGCGCGAGATCGGCACGTCGGGGGGAGAGATCAACACCCTGATCGGCCGCTCGAAGGACGTCCGCCTGATCAACGTCTGGGGCTACGCGCGCCTCGTCGGATACACCGAGGACCTCGTTCTCGTTCCCGATCTCCTCAAGGATCTGGTGTCGGAGGATGATCGCCGCTTCACGCTGCATCTGCGAAAAGGGCACAAGTGGTCGGACGGTGCGCCCTTCACCAGCGAGGATATCCGCTTCTGGTACGAAGACATTGCGTTGAACCAGGAGCTGCAGCCGGCCGGTCTTCCCGCCTTCATGCTGGCCGGCGGAAAGCCGCCCGTGTTCGAGGTGATCGACGAAACGACCGTGCGGTTCGCCTGGGACGCGCCCAATCCGCTTTTTGCTCCGGAACTGGCCAAGTCGCGTCCGCCGTTCATCTACCGGCCTGCGCATTATCTCAAGCAGTTCCACGCCAAATACGGCGACATGGACGAGATCGCCGAGCTTGCGGCCGCGCGCAAGCTGCGCAACTGGGCGTCGTTGTTCAACAAGATGGACGACATGTATGACGCCAGGAACCCGGATCTGCCCAGCCTGCAGCCCTGGCTCAGGCTGACGGACGATGGCGAGCGGCGTTTCGTCCTGGAGCGGAACCCCTATTATCACCGGGTCGATACGGCCGGAAACCAGTTGCCCTATATCGACCGGGTGATCATGACGGTCGCCGACGGAAAGATCATTCCCGCCAAGGCGCAGGCGGGAGAGTCCGATCTGCAGGCCCGCAACATCGGTTTTTCCGACATCACGATCCTGAAGCAGGGCGAGAAGTCCGGAAAGTTCAAGACCTATCTCTGGCCGATCTCCAAGGGATCGGAGATTTCGATCCTGCCGAACCTGACGGTCGCCGATCCGGTCTGGCGCAAGGTCCTGCGCGATACCCGCTTCCGGCGCGCTCTTTCGCTCGGGATCGACCGCGACATGATCAACAAGGTGCTCTACCTCGGTTTCGGAAAGCCCGGAAACGACACGGTCCTGTCCAAGAGTCCGCTGTACAAGCCGCATTATCGCGAGGCCTATGCCTCCTACGACCCGGATCAGGCCAACGCGTTGCTTGACGAGATGGGCCTGACCGAACGCCGCAGCGACGGCACAAGGCTCTTGCCGGACGGCCGGCCGCTGGAAATCATCATCGAGGCGTCCGGGGAAAGCCAGGAACAGCTCGATGCGCTGGAGCTCGTCAGCGAGACCTGGCGCGGAATCGGCGTGCGCCTGTTCCCCAAGCCGAGCCAGCGCGACATCATGCGGGAGCGCGCGCTCTCGGGGCTTTTGGTGATGTCTGTGTGGTCCGGCTTCGAGAACGGCATCCCTACCTCCGACATGCCGCCGGAGGACTTCGCGCCGGTTCGCGGCGATTTCCTGTCCTGGGCACGGTGGGGCGACTATTACGAGACCGACGGCCTCACCGGTGAAAAACCGGATTGGGCACCGGCCGTGCGCCTGATCGAACTCTATGACGCCTGGCTCGTCTCGACCTCCAAGGCGGAGCGCGAGCGCATCTGGCACGAGATCCTGGAGATTCACGCCGAGGAAACGATCCATATCGGGCTGGTGTCCGAGGTGCGTCAGCCGGTGGTCGTGAAAAACCTCGGAAACGTGCCGAAGGAAGGCATCTACGGGTGGGACCCGGGTGCGCATTTCGGCATTCACCGCATGGATGAGTTCTTCGTGAGATGATTGGTTTAATACGCAATATGACGATCCCCCTGCAGGAGGTCGCCTGATGGCCTTCTATGTGCTGCGCCGGATCCTGACGATGATCCCGACGCTGCTGGTCATCTCGTTGCTGACCTTCATCATCATCGAGTTGCCGGCGGGGGACTATATTTCCAATCAGATCGCCGCCCTGAGGGCTGCGGGAGAAAGCGCGTCGATCGCCAAGCTGGAGTTCATGCGTAGCGAGTTTGCGCTCGACCGCCCGTTCCTTGAACGCTATCTGATCTGGATCGGGTTCTGGCCCGGACCGCACGGCTTCGACGGGCTGATCCAGGGCAACTGGGGCTGGTCCTTCGAATACGACAAGCCGGTGGCGGAGGTGGTCGGCCCGACGCTGCCGCTGACCATCGTGCTGAACACGGCGACCATCCTTTTTGTCTATGTCGTCTCCTTCCCGATCGGCATCTACTCGGCCACAAGGCAGTATTCCTGGGGGGACTACGGCTTTACCCTGGTCGGCTATATCGGCCTTGCCACGCCGAACTTCCTGCTCGGCCTGATCCTGCTGTATTTTTCCAACCGCTGGTTCGGCCTGTCGATCGGCGGGCTGATGGATCCGCAATACATCGGCGAGCCCTGGAGCGTTGCCAAGGCGCTGTCGATCCTGGCGCATCTGATCGTGCCGACGATCGTGATCGGGACCGCCGGCACCGCCGCGATGATCCGCCGGCTGCGGGCCAACCTGCTCGACGAACTGCACAAGCAGTATGTCACGACCGCGCGCGCCAAGGGCATGCGCGAGGCCCGGCTCTTGCTCAAGTATCCGCTGCGCATGGCGCTCAACCCCTTCATCGCCGACATCGGCAACCTGATCCCCTCGCTTGTGTCGGGGTCGGTGATCGTGTCGGTGGTGCTGAACCTGCCGACAGTCGGGCCGGTCCTGCTCAATGCGCTGCAATCGCAGGACCAGTTCCTGTCCGGCTTCGTCCTGCTCTTCGTGGCGATCCTGACGCTGTTCGGCATGCTGGTGTCTGATCTGTTGCTCGCCGTGCTCGACCCGCGCATCCGCCTGGGCGGAAAGGCGCCGTCATGACCGTGAAGGGGGGCGATCCGCTGGATCGGGATCACTATGTGAACCCCGAGCCGTTCAATCCGACCGCGGCCGAGACACTGTCGCCGGAACAGGAGCGCTACTACCAGGCCTCGCAGTGGAAGATCATGTGGTGGAAGTTCCGCCGCCACAAGCTGGCCGTATGGTCGGGCGCGATCCTGATCCTGTTCTATCTGGCCGTGCCCTTTGCCGAGCTGATCGCGCCCTACACGGCAAACGAACGCTCGAACGATCACCTCTATTCGCCGCCGCAGGCCGTTCACTTCTTCCACGAAGGCCGTTTCGCCGGTCCCTTCGTCTATGGACTGGAGGCAAGCGTCGATCTGGAAACGGTGCGCTGGGTCTTCACCGAAGACCGGACCGACGTCCAGCCGATCCGGTTTTTCTGTTTCGGGTCGCAGTACAAGTTCTGGGGCCTGATCGATGGCAGTTTCCGCCTGTTCTGTCCGGCGGAAGGCGGCACGCTCTTCCTGCTCGGCACGGACAGGCTGGGCCGCGACGTGTTTTCCGGGCTGGTCTACGGCGCGCGTCTGTCGCTCACCGTCGGTCTGGTCGGCGTGACCATCTCCATCGTTCTCGGCCTGTTCTTCGGCGGGATCGCCGGGTTCTTCGGCGGCATCATCGACAGCCTGGTCCAGCGTGTGATCGAGATCCTGCGCTCGCTGCCGGAGCTTCCGCTTTGGATGGCGCTCTCCGCAGCACTTCCCGTCACCTGGTCGCCGGTGTGGATCTATCTCGGCATCACTGTGATCCTCGGGCTGCTCGACTGGCCGGGGCTTGCGCGCGCGGTGAGATCGAAGCTGCTTGCGCTTCGCGAGGAGGAATATGCCCGCGCCGCGACGCTGATGGGCGCCACCCCCTCGCGCGTGATCCGCAAGCATCTGCTGCCGGGTTTCACCAGCCACATCATCGCTTCCGCCTCGCTGTCGATCCCGGCGATGATCCTGGGCGAGACGGCGCTCTCCTACCTCAATCTCGGGCTGCGGCGCCCGGCGGTGTCCTGGGGCGTGCTGCTCAACGAGGCGCAGGATATCTCGGTCGTTGTGGTCTATCCGTGGCTGATGGCGCCGGTTGTCCCCATCATCATCGTCGTTCTTGCGTTCAATTTCCTCGGCGACGGTTTGCGTGATGCCGCCGACCCGTATAAGTGAGGCGGGACGCGCGGGGGCGTGTGCTGGCAAACCGGAGACGAGAATGGCGAAGAACGCATCGACCGCTGACGGCTGGGACGAGGAATACCGCGCCGGGCGCTGGTCGTTCCTGCGCGATCTGCCCGAAAGCGGTCGCTATGGCATCATCGGCATGTGGCTGTCGCTGACGGAGACGCTCGACAGCGTGCTCGACATCGGCTGCGGCGAAGGGCTGCTCTACGAGCGCCTGCAGCCGATGGGCATCAAGCGTTACGTCGGCGTCGATCTGGCGCCGGCCGCGCTCAACATTGCCAATGTCGACCCGGACCTCGCCTCGCTGCGCGCCGGCGATCTGCACACCTTCACGCCGGAGGAGGGCGAGACCTTCTCCGCGATCGTTTTCAACGAGGTGCTGCATTTCTCCGACGATCCGGCCGCAGCCGTTGCGCGCTACGTTCCGTTCCTGGCGCCGGGCGGCGTGATTGCCGTGTCGATGTATTCGCCCAAACGGCTTGAATCCGGCGCCAACCGCCTGATTTCCCGCCTGTGGGAAGCAACCGACGGTGCGGAGTGGGACGTTCTCGACGATTACCGGCTGACCTCCGACAAGAAGAACGTCACCTGGCGGCTGCGCCTGGTCAGGCCGGCGGTCTAACGCGCGGCCAGAAGCGCGCCGGCGCGCGGGAAGCGCGCGCCGGGATGGGCCCGCAGGATCTCGAAGGTCTTGTCCAGAAAGTCGAAACAGGCGTCGTTCTGCGCCAGATGGTGCGACAGGATGCCGAGCGGCTCGCCCGCATTGGTGCGCCGCCGCGCCAGCTGGTAGTCGAAGCGCAGCGCGGCCGAGCGCCATCCGATGAAGCGCCGGTCCTTCTTCCACTTGATCATGTCGATATGGGTCTGCAGATAGGGCAGGGCGCGCGGGTGAAACTGCGTGAAGGTGGATGAGGCCACCAGTCCGGCCTCCGGCAGGCGGCGCGCGATCTGCGGCGACAGGCGGTTCCAGGGCGGCACGAACACGGGCACGAACCGCGGGCCGAACAGGGCCGTGAGCCTTTCGCAGCCCTTTGCCAGCTGACGGATCGACTCATCGGCATCGCGGCGCGATCCGAACTCCGCCGCCTTTTCGCCGCGCGCCTTGTCCTGATGGTTTCGGTGTTCGTACCCGTGCTGGAGCACCGCGACGAAGGGTTCGTTCGCGATTCGCTCCGCAAGCGCCTCTGTCGCCTCCTTCGGGATCACCGCAAGCGAGACCTCGATGTCATGCGTGTTGGCGATGGCGATCAGGCGGTCGAGCGCCGGTGTCGGTTCGACGGCGTCGTCGTCGCGCCACCAGACCGGCACGCTCAAGCCCCGTTCGGCGAACCAGTCGAGATGCGCCTCGAGTTGCGCCCGGAAGTCGCTGAACCCGTCATCGGTCATCGGCTCCGCTGCTCCAGGTCGTCCATCAGGATCTCGGCGCTGCGCTCTGCCCCGCCCGTTTGAACGGTAAACCGGCGTTTCGGCAGCGCAAGCGCGTCGTCGATGGCGCCGGCCAGGGCTTCCGGCGTCAAGGACGCTTCCGGGGTGACGACCGCCCGCCCATGGCGCTGCAGCGCTTCGGCGCGTTGCTGCTGTTCGGTTTCCTTGATCTGGGCGAAGGGCACAAAGACTGCCGGAACGCCTGCCCGCAGGACATCAAGCACCGTGTTGTAGCCGGCCTGACTGACGGAAAGCCGTGCGCGGGCCAGAAGCGAGGGAAAGTCCCGCCGTGCGCGCTCCAGGACAATGCCGGTTGAGGCCTTGTTCGAAAGTGCATCGAAGGTGGCGGCGTCGATGTCATGGCCGGCAAGCAGCCGCCATGTGCAATCGCCGGCGCGCCTGGAGAGCGGGCGGGCGTCGATGGCCGCTGCCAGAAGGTCGGCGCCGACGGCCCCGCCGCCGCAGGAGACGACCACCTCGTCCTCGCCGTCTCCCTCCTGCGCGTCAGGGCGACCGGTCGACGTGTCGACAAAGCCGGTGTAGCGCAGGAGCGGCGCGATACGATCGGTGAAGGGGAAACTGTCCTCAAGCCGGATGAACTCCGGATCGGAATGCACCAGCACGCGGTCGCAGAAGGCCTCGGCAAGCTCGGCCATCTGCTCTTCTTTCCAGAGCTGCTGCTTGCGCACCAGGATGTCGCGGATCGAGGCGGCGACAAGCGGCGGGCGATCCAACGCCCGGGCGGTCGCGGTCAGAGCCTCCATCTCGAAGGCGAAGGGACGGCGGCCGAAGGGCCAGGTCTCGGTCAGAAGCAGGTCATAGGGCCGGGCGGTGAAGGCGCCAAGCGTCGCCTGCCGGCGGGCCGTCTTCCAGCCGTCGTCGATCTCCCGTCCCTCGGGCGTCAGGAACGTCTTGAACCGCGCGTCGGCGGCGCGCACTGGCGGCAGTTCGACGATCTCCAGTCCACCGACATCGGCATGCGGCGGCAGCGTGTTGCCGGTGGCGAGTGTTACCGCCACGCCCCGCTCGGCGAGCGCGCGCCCGATCGCGGCGGCCCGCAGCACATGGCCGGTCCCCAGCAGGTGCTGGACGTGGATGAAGGCGGAGAGGGTCATGACGGCAAGGTCCCGCTTCGGGCGGCATGGGTGGCGCCGGCCGCTTGCATCAAGGCATCAAGCCGCTGCGCCCCGCTGGCGAGGCTGTGACGTTGGGCGATGTTTGCCCTCGCGCCGCTGGCGAGACGCGCCACAAGGCCGGGATCGTCGATCAGACGGCGGATGTTGGCGGCGAATGCGGTCGTGTCGCCCTCCGGTGACAAAAGCCCGCTTTTGCCGTCGGCCACCACCTCCGGTACGCCGAAGGTGTCGCCGCCGACAACAGCAAGCCCGCTCGCCTGCGCTTCCAGAAAGACGAAGCCGAAGGCCTCGCGGATCGCCGGCCAGACGAGGACGTCATGACGGGCGTAGAGCGCGGGCATGTCATCCTCCGCAAGGGCTCCGGTGAAGGTGACGCGCGCGGGATCGAACCACCCTGCGATTTCCGTCCGGCAAGGCCCGTCGCCGGCTATGGTCAGCTGCCAGGGTCGCCCCGCCAGCAGGGCAAGCGCGTCCGCGAGCAGTCTGTAGGAGGCGTGCTTGTCTCCGGGCCGCATCATCCCGACCGCCAGCAGCCGCAAGGGCGAGGTCGCCGCACTGCGGGACGACGCCGCATCGCGAAACGGTGCCTCGTCCAGGAACGGCGGGCACACCTCCAGCCGGTCGGCCGGCACGACCTCCTTGAGGCAGCCCAGGTCGGCGCTGTGCAGGGCAGCAACCCGGTCGGCGCGGGCGAGGGCCGCATCGGCTGCGGCGAACCCGTGCGACCAGGGGCCGGTGCGACGCTTGGGCGCCCGGCTTGCCTCGATCACGACGTAGGGAAGGTCGAAGGCGTCGGCAAGCGCGGGGCCAATCCAGTCCGGCGCCTTGTGGTAGAGGTGGTAGGTCAGGAACGCGTCGGGCCGGGTGCCGTCAGATCGCCATTCGCGCGCGATCCGCGCCGCCTCGCGCCTGGCCTCGGCCTCCAGCGCAAGCTGCATGTCGATGCCGCCGTCCTTGCGCCAGGCGCGAAACCGCGAGGTGACCGAGACTTCGTGCCCGGCCGTTTCCAGCGCGCGCAGAATCAGCCGGCCCATGGTGCGATCGCCGGACGGCACGGGATCGTCCAGCGGTTTCATCGGAGCGGTGAAGGCGATGCGCATCGCTGTGCCTTACAGGATCTTGCGAAACCGGTCTGCCAGAAAATCGAGCCCAGGGTCGGCGGAAAACCGGGCGCGGACGTCCTGTGCCGCCGCCTGGCCGAGCCGGTGGCGGGTGTCGGGCGAGCGGATCAGCGTTTCCATGGCGGCAGCAATCGCCGAGCGATCCGCCGGCGGAACCAGAACGCCGGTCTCGCCATCGCGGATCAGTTCGGGAATCGCGGAGACCCTGGTGGCGAGGCAGCACAGGCCCATTGCCTGCGCTTCCATCAGCACGTTCGGCAGTCCGTCGCGGTCGCCGGACTTGGCGACCTTAGAAGTCAGGACGAAGAGGTCCGCGCGGCTCGCCGCGGCAATTACGTCCTCGCGCGGACGCGCGCCCTGCCAGGAGATGCGGTCGGTCAGGCCAAGGCGCTCGGCGAGCGCCTTCAGGTCATCGGCCTTTTCCCCGCCGCCGATATGGTCGAAGTGCCAGTTGAGCGAGGCGGGCAGGGCAGCCAGCGCATGCAGCAGGTCGTCGTAGCCCTTCTTTTCCACCGCGCGCCCGACGGAGAGCAGGCGCACGGGCGCGCCCGTCGCGCCGTTTGCCGTGCCGGGTGGCCCGTCCGGTTGCGGAAAGGGCGAGAAATCCAGCCCGTGGTAGACGAGATCCACCTTGTCCGGCGTGTCGGCGAGCGCGTTCAGGTGATCGACGTTGATCTTCGTGCAGGTGACGCCCCAGGCGGCATCGGCGAGTTTGACCTTCAGGTCCCACTCCGCACTCGTCCAGATGTCCTTGGCGTGAGCGGAAAACGACCAGCGCCGGCCCGACAGATGCGCGGCATAACGGGCAACCGTGCAGGGCGTATGCAGATAATGGGTGTGGATCCAGGAGACGTCGTCGGGAAGCTCGTGGGCAAGCACGCAGGCCTGGCCCCAGCGCCGCTGCCGCCCGGCATTGGACTCGCGCGCGAAGTCCGCCTCGAAAAGCGCGCGCGCTTCCGCATAGGTCGGCTGCGCCTGCGCCCAGCGGCGCGCGCGGGCAACGCGGGCCGGGTCATCCTTCAGATACTCGGGAAGATAGAGAACATCGGCGGTGATCTTGCGATGCACTTCGTGGATGAAGGGATCGTAGGGCTTGCGCAAGGCCACGATGAGCTGGTCGATCCCGCGTGTCTGAAGCCCGTGGATCTCCTGGGCGATGAAGGTTTCCGACAGGCGTGGATAGCCTTTTACGACGACGGCGAGGCGCGACATGTGATCCTGATGTTCAACAGGGTTCAAAGGGCAGGCGAGAAGCGGTCAGTCACCGCCGCGCGCTGTGATGCGCAGCGCATCCGGGCGCGGCTTGTCCGCCAGGATGGTTTCGACGCGGTCGCCGATCACGTCCAGCCCGCCAAGCAGATTATCGATTCCGGCCGCGGACGGCGGATTTGAGTTCGGCAGGGCAACCAGCGCCGCGATCATCTTGTCGACATCGGGGTAGTCCTCGATCGGTAGCACCTTGAGCAGGCCGATGGCCTGGGCCCGTGTCGCGCGAATGGACTGTTCCCGCCGCGGGACGACGCGCGGCACCATCAGCGTCGGCTTGTCGAACGACAGGATCTCGCAAAACGTGTTGTAGCCGCCCATCCCGACGATCGCCTTTGCGCCGGCCATATAGGGCTCGATGGTCGGCAGGAAGCGCAGGATATGGACATCGCGCAGGTGTTCCGCCCGTGCCAGGAATTCGGTCGCCGATGAGGCCGGCATGAAGGGGCCGAGAACGATCAGGGCGGGAAACAGCGGCTGGGAGCGGGCCTCATAGGCGCGCATCACCCAGTCGACCAGCTCGACGCCGTCGCCGCCGCCGCCGGGCGTGACGAGAATATAGGGTTCGTCGTCGAAGGGCAGCGGTTCGGTGATCTTGGCGTCGGCGGGAATGTCGCGGCGCAGGTATCCGGTGTTCGTCGCCTTGGCATGAACGGCGGGCGTCAGGTCCATGCCAGCCAACGGGTCGTGCAGGTCGGGCGGTCCGTAGATCCAGATCTCGTCGTAGAGCCGCTCAAGCGCCGGGTCGACATTCTTGCGGGTCCATTCCTCGCGCAGATGCGCCGGATCGTCCATCACGTCGCGCAGGCCGAGAACGAGCCGTGTGGTCCCGCGCGCCTTGAGCATCTCCAGCGTGCTGAGGATCTCGCCGCGCAATCCGAGCGGTTCCTTGTCGACGATCAGGATGTCGGGATCGAACACCTGTGCCGTGTGTTCGATGATCGACGAGCGAATCGCCAGGATGTGCTCGATGTTGAGCGACAGCGACAGCGGCGTGTATTCGCCATTCCTGAGCTTGATGACGCCGGGAATGCGAACGAAGTCGACGCGCGTGCGGAATTCGAAGCTGCCGATGATCGGGGATCCGGACAGGATCAGGACCGAGAGGTCGCCAAACCGCTCGGTGAGCGCATGCGCAATTGTCCGGCAGCGCCGAAGATGGCCCAGACCAAAGGAATCATGGCTGTAAATCAGCACTTTCGGGGAAGTGTTCGTCATTCGGCCCCATTCGGTCAGCGCAACCGGTGTCCGGCACGACCACGCATTCCCTCATATCCTTCTGCTCTAGCCCCGGCGCCAACGCGATGCAAGACCGGAACGCTCCGGTTGTCCCGCGCAAGGCTGAAGCCCCGTTGCATACTCAGCCGCTCGCACGACCTGGACCGCAACGGTTGCCAAATGCATCCTGCGCTAACTGGCGCTTTGAAAACACCGCGTTATGATGCGAGAAGATCGAGAGCGACCAACGCCAGCCAGGCACACAACCCCCTATGGAAAAAAGCCTCTTCCGCTTCATCTGGCAGTATAGCGCAAGGCAGCAGATGGTGATCCTGCTGATCACCGTGCTGTCGTATCCGGTGAGCTATATCCTGCTGGAGCTGCCGAAGCTGATCGTGAACGACGCGATCCAGGGAGAATTGTTTCCCCGCGAGGTCCTGGGCTTCGAGTTCGACCAGATCTCTTATCTGGTGCTCTTGTGTTTCGCCTTCCTCGGCCTGGTGATCCTGTCGAACGGGATCAAGCTCGTTCTCAATGTCTACAAGGGGCGTCTTGGCGAGCGCATGCTCCGCCGGCTGCGCTTCGAGCTGTTTCAGCGGGTGCTGCGCTTCCGTCTTCCGCATTTCAAGAAGGTGAGTTCGGGCGAGATCATTCCGATGATCACCTCCGAGGTCGAGGATGTCGGCGGCTTCATCGGCGAGGCGGTGGCCTTGCCGGCCTATCAGGGCGGCATGCTGGCCGTCCAGATCGGCTTCATCTTCATGCAGGACCCGCTTCTGGGGCTGGCGGCAATCTCGTCCTACCCGATGCAGGCCTACATCATTCCCAAGCTGCAGAAGAAGGTCGTGCTGCTGTCCCGGCAAAGGGTGCGCAACGTGCGCGTCATCGCCGACAAGATCGGCGAAAGCATCACCGGGGTGTCGGAGATCCACGCCAACGATGCGTCGGCCTGGCATTCGGCCGACCTTTCCGATCGCCTCTATACCAACTACAAGATCCGCTTCAAGATCTTCAATTGGAAGTATTTCATAAAGTTTCTCAATAACTTCATGAATCAGCTGACGCCGTTCCTGTTCTATCTGATCGGCGGCTGGCTGGTGATTGAGGGCAACCTGTCCATTGGTGCGCTGCTTGCCGTGATTGCCGCCTACAAGGACCTTGCCGGTCCCTGGAAGGAACTGCTCGCCTACTATCAGATGGTTGCCGATGTCGACGTGAAGTACCAGACGGTCGTGGAAAACTTCGATCCGCCGGACATCTACCCCGTCGCGCGCCTGGTCACCGACGAGCCCGAGCCGCTCTCCGGCGCGCTGGCTCTGAAGAATGTCAGCGTCTCGGGCGGCGCGGCCGGTCAGGAGGCCTTCGACGTGACGGTGACGGTGGAGCCGGACCAACATCTGGCGGTCATCGGCCCGGACGGATCGGGCCGCTCGGAGGTGCTGCAACTGGCCGCCGGCCTGCTCGGCCCGACAAGCGGGCGGGTCGAGATCGGCGGGCGAAACCTGGAGACCTTGAGCGAATCCGTGCTCGGCCGCCAGATCGCCTATGTCGGGCCGTCCGTGCATGTCTGGACCGGGACGGTGCGCGACAACATCTTCTACGGTCTGCGGCACCGGCCCCTGCGCCCGCCCGAGCGGACCGGCGAGCGCAAGGCGGATTACGCCCGACGGCTTTCCGAGGCCCAGCTGACCAGCAACCCGCAATATGACATCGAGGCGGAATGGGAGGATCTGGACGCGCTGGCCTGTGCGGATGTCGACGACCTTGTCGAGCACGCGCTCGCCCTGATCGAGCTCACCGGCCTGGCGGCGGATGTGTTCCGCATGGGATTGCAGGCAACCATCGATCCGGAGTCGCAGCCGGAGTTCGCGGAGGCGATCCTGGCCGCGCGTCGGGCGCTTGCCGACCGGGTCGCGCATGACGACCGCTTTTCCGCGATGATCGAGCTTTGGCAGATCGACCGTTTCAACAACAGCGCCAGCATCGCCGAGAACCTCCTGTTCGCGGCGCCCGCGGATAGCTCCATCGGGATCGACACCCTGGCGTCGGATCCCGACATCGAAGCGGCCTTGAAGGAGTCCGGGCTCTATACGCGCCTGCTGGAGATCGGCCAGAAGATCGCCGAGACGATGGTCGAGCTCTTCGCCAACATCAGCGACGATTCCGGCCTGCTCGGCGATTATTCGTTCATCACCCAGGACGAGTTGCCCGAGTTCGAGCGGATCCTGAGGGCTGCGAAGATCGGGTCCGGCAAGGGCGGGCTGACCCCGACCGACGAGCAGCGCCTCATCGGCCTTGCCTTCAAGCTGATTCCCGCCCGGCACCGCCTGGGCGTGCTCGACGACGACATGCGGGGCGAGATCGTCGCGGCCCGCGCGACCTTCCACAAGCGTATGGACGAAGCGGAGCGCCGCTTCGTCGTGTTCGACCGCGACCGCTTCGTCGCGCCGATGACCATCGAGGACAATCTCCTCTTCGGCCGGCCCCGCGTCGACCGGCGGGATGCGCGCGAGAAGATCGACAAGGTGATCCGGGCACTCGTCGAGGAGATGGAGTTGCGCCGTCCGATCATCCGTGCGGGACTGGGCTTCCATGTCGGGGTGGCCGGGTCGCGGCTTTCGGCCGGCCAGCGTCGGCGGGTCGCGCTGGTGCGCGCGCTGATGAAGAATGCGCCGGTGACGATCCTCGACGAGACGGCAACCGGAAACAGCGACGACGACAAGGCGCTGCGCAAGGTGATCCGGGAGCAACTCGACGGGCGCATGCTGCTGTTCGGGGCGTCGAATTTGATCGTCGCGGAGGAATTCGACCATAGTATCGTGATGAACCAGGGACGGATGACGGAGAGCGCGTCGGGGGATGACAATGCGGATTGATCCGGATTTCGCTCTCCTGTCCCGATCATATCGAGTGGCCCGAGTGCCGGCATGCGCGGCGTGTTGCGTGCCGCCGGGCCGAAGGAGGATCTGTGACCCTAGACTCTGAAGTTGACGCCCTGCGTCGTGTGCCTTTGTTCCGGGGCATCGATGCCACAAAACTGAGGCTGCTGGCTTTCATTTCCGACCGGACGCATTTCGCGCCCGGAGAGGAGTTGTGCCGTCAGGGAGAGGAGGGCGATTCCGCCTTCATCATTCTGGAGGGCGAGGCGGACATTCGCGTTTCCACGCCGGATGGCGAAAGGACTGTCGCCCGGCTCGGGCAGCATTCCATTGTTGGCGAAATCGCGATCCTGTGCGACGTTCCGCGCACCGCCACGGTGGCGGCGGCGACGGAAATGGACGTCCTCACCGTATCGAAGGATGATTTTCTCCGGTTGCTCAAGGAATTTCCGGACATGTCGCTCGAGGTCATGCGCACGCTTGCGCAACGTCTGGAGCGCACGACACAAGACCTCGCGGCGCAAAAGGCGTCCGGCGCGGCAGCTTGAGGCGAGGAAACGGAGTGTCGCAGTCGTTGTCGCTGAAATTGTGGGGTGTGCGCGGGTCGACGCCCACGCCGGGGGCCGGCACGCTTCGCTATGGCGGGGAAACCACCTGTTTCGAAATCCGCGCGGGAGAAGATTCCATCCTGATCGATTGCGGGTCGGGCGCGCGCAATCTCGGTGTGGAGCTGCACGCCGCGCCGCCGCGCGCCTTCGACCTGTTCTTCACCCACACCCATCTCGACCACATCTGCGGACTGCCGTTCTTCACGCCCGCCTATGACGACCGCTTTTCCATCACGGCCTGGGCGGGGCATTTCGCCGACCGCTCCGGGCTGATGGACATCATCTGCCGGATCATGTCGCCGCCGATCTTTCCCGTCGCCGCCAACAAGCTGCGGGCGGTGTCCTTCCGCAATTTCCGGTCCGGCGAAACCGTTGAGCGCGGCGACGGCATCGCCCTGCGCACCGTCGGGCTCAACCACCCGGGCGGGGCCACCGGATACCGGCTGGACCATGCCGGCAAGTCCATTTGCATCATCACCGACCACGAGCATGGCAATGCCGAGATCGATCAGGCCGTCCGGCGGTTTGTCGAAGGCGCCGACGTGATGATTTATGACGCCATGTACACGGATGACGAATACGACCGCTTCGTCGGCTGGGGGCATTCGACCTGGCAAAAGGGCATTGAACTGGCGCTGGACGCCGGCGTCGCCTGTCCGGTTCTGTTCCATCACGACCCGCGCCGCACCGACGACCAGCTGGACGCGATCGGCGAAGCGGCGGCGAAACGCCATCCCGGGGCGCTTGTCGGGCGCGAGGGCATGGTGCTGACCCCGTAACGCGCGATCACGTCGCGGTGACGCCGCCGGCGGTGAGTTGCCGCTGAGCGGGTTTGCGGTCTTTATGGCCGGAGGCGGGGCGCTCGCAAGTGCTCGAAGCGGCCCGTACACCCGAAGCCGGCGGAGATGCGACGTGGACAATGGCAAGGCGGTTGCGCCCCCCCGGCGTCGGGACGGCTGGGTCGGCTACATTCTTCGCGGCGGTCCCCGGCAGGACGGAATCCCCGAACGGGTGCGGGCCGAGATCCGCATGCGCGAAAACAGCGCCGAACGCCTGATCGGCTGGGTCCAGCTCGCCATGGTGGTTTTCTTCGCCGGGCTCTATTCGCTTGCGCCGCGGGCTGAGGGCGCGGACGGGTTCAATTTCGTGCCGCTGGCGCTTGCCGCCTATTTCCTCTTCACGGTCCTGCGCGTCGGCCTGTCCTACCGCTTCGTACTGCCGGCGTGGTACCTGGTGGTCTCGATTGTTGTCGACGTGGCGCTCCTGTGCGCCCTGATCTTCTCCTTTCACATCCAGTACGGTCAGCATCCGACGTTTTATCTCAAGGCACCGACCTTGATGTATCTCTTCATCTTCATCTCATTGAGGGCCCTGCGGTTCGATCCGCGGTTTGTCCTGATCACCGGTCTGGTGGGCGTTGCCGGTTGGCTTGCGCTGGTCGGCTATGCGGTGCTCTCGGACATGGGAGACATGCGCATCACCCGCAATTACGTCGAGTATCTCACCTCCAACGCGATCTTGATCGGGGCGGAACTCGACAAGACGATCATCATCCTGGGCGTCACCCTGTTTCTGTCGGTGGCCCTGTACCGGGGGCGGCAGGTTCTGTTCGATGCGGTGCGCGATCACGCGGCCGCGGAAGATCTCAAGCGCTTTTTCGCGCCAGAGGTGGCTCACACGATCACGGATTCCGATGTGGCGCTGACCGCGGGGCGCGGAGAGATCCGCAAGGCCGCGGTTATGTTCATCGATATTCGCGGTTTCACACGCACGGCCGCTGGGCTGCCGCCGGCGACGGTGATGCAGGTGCTCGCCTGCTATCAGGAGGAGATGCTGGCTCTGATCTCCGCGCACGGCGGGCGGGTCGACAAGTTCCTGGGCGACGGCATTCTGGCAACCTTCGGTGCGGTGGAGCCGAGCGAAACCGCCGCCGCCGATGCCGTGCGGGCAGCCTGCGGGCTGCCCGCGGCCGTCGAGCGGCTGGTGCCCCGCGCATTGGCCTGTGGATGGCCCGAGCCCCTGCGTGCCGGCGGAGCGGTGACCTACGGGGCCGTGACGGTCGGCGTGGTCGGGGCCGCGAACCGCCTGGAATTCACGGTCATCGGCAATACGGTGAACCGGGCGGCGAAGCTCGAAGACGCCAACAAGGCGCAGGCGACACGGGTGCTGACGGACCTGGAGACCTTCGAGGCGGCAAGGGCGCAAGGGTACCGCGAGGCGCCGCTCGACCTGCGCCCGGCCCGGGAGGTCGCCGGCATCGCGCAACCGGTGGACCTGGTGGTGCTGGCTTGAGAAGACCCCGCGCCCCGCACCGGGGCGCGTCTTACTTGACCGTCTGGCGGCTTCCTGCCACCAGTCTCCCCCGAATGCACTGCGAGGGTGGTGCCTGTATCGGGACGACAACTGGAGAGGACATATGAAACTGGGGGATACCATTTCCGCCGTGGTGACGGGCGGTGCGTCCGGGCTTGGCGCTGCGACGGCACGCCGTCTCGCCGCCTCCGGCGTCAAGGTCACGCTCTTCGACATGAACGTCGAGGCGGGTGAGGCCGTGGCAAAGGAAATCGGCGGCGCCTTCGTGGCGGTTGACGTCACCAGTGACGACAGCGTCACCAAAGGCTTCGCTGCCGCGCGCGAGCGCTTCGGCGTGGAGCGGATCCTGGTCAATTGCGCCGGCATCGCGCCGGTGGCGAAGACCACCTCCCGTGGCGAGCCGCACCCCATGGACATGTTCGAGAAGGTGATCGCGGTCAATCTCGTCGGCACCTTCCGCTGTATTGCCCATTCCTCGACCGCCATGACCGCGCTTGATCCCGTCACGCCCGACGGCGAGCGCGGCGTGATCGTCTCGACCGCCTCCGTCGCAGCTTTCGACGGCCAGATCGGTCAGGTTGCCTATGCGGCCTCCAAGGGCGGTGTCGCCGCCGCGACGCTGCCGATTGCGCGGGATCTTTCCAAATCGGGCGTGCGCGTGATGACCATTGCGCCGGGCCTGTTCGAAACGCCGATGCTGCTCGGACTTCCCGAGGAGGTTCAGGCCTCGCTCGGCCAGCAGGTTCCGTTCCCCTCGCGTCTCGGCAAGCCGGAGGAATATGCCAATCTCGTCGCGGCGATCGTCGACAACCCGATGCTCAACGGCGAGACGATCCGTCTCGATGGCGCCATCCGGATGGCGCCGCGCTGAGGCGGGTATTCTTTTTCGTCGTGACATGACAGCGGCCCGGATAAGTAGATCCGGGCCGTTCTATTTTATTGTGCGACTCTATGTTTGGTTGTAGACACGCGCAATCGTCCCCGTTTTCTGGAAATTCGCAAGTGGATCAAAGTATCCGTTCGGCCGTTCCCGGCGCCGCTCAGGCATCTCCGCCGGGCCGCCTGGCCGTTCTCGATGCCCTGCGCGGCTTTGCCGCCCTTGGCATCCTGTGGCGCAACATCTTCGTGTTCGGCATGCCGGCGGTGGCTTTTTCGCTTCCCGAGGAATGGGGTGTGTCGACCGGCGCCAATGTGGCGAGCTGGCTGTTTGTCGTCATCTTCGTCGACGGCACCATGCGCGGATTGTTCTCGCTCCTGTTCGGTGCGTCCGCGATCCTGATCATGGAAAAATACGCCGTGCGCCCCGGCGGTCTTGCCGCTGCGGACCTCTATTTTCGTCGGCTGATGTGGCTGATCGTCTTCGGTCTCGTCCACGGCTATCTGCTGTTGTGGCCGCATGACGTTCTCTACGTCTACGGCGTCATCGGTATGTTCCTCTTCGTCTTTCGCAATCTTTCGGGCCGCTGGCTTCTGGTGATCGCTCTGGTGATTTTCGCCGTGTCGTCACTCAAGGACGGCACCGGCTGGAGCCTTGCGGAAGATTCCATGAACGCGCTCGACGCCAAGATGATGCTCCAGGCGGCGCAGTCGCCGCCGGATGCACCGGGCGTCCCTGACCCCGGTCCGACGGAGGAGGAGGCGAGCACGGTCGACGGCTCCGACATCGAGCGGGCGATGCTGGACGATATCGAGCGGATGGCGCTCTACGAGATCGAGGAGCATCTGCAGGACTACCCCGGTCTTGTGAAGACCATGGCGCTGCAGACGTTCCAGGAGCAGACCTCGATGTTCGTCTCGGATCATTTGCTGGATGTCGGGGCGATGATGTTCTTCGGCATGGCGCTGTTCCGTCTCGGGGCCTTGTCTGGCGCATGGCCGTTTCGCGCCTATCTGGCGCTTGCGGTCGGCGGACTGGGGCTCGGCCTCCTGCTCGGGTTCGGGATCCACGGGGCAACGGCGATCGAGGGTTGGGACGATTATTCGGTCGGGACGGCCGATGCCTATCTCTACAACGCCCGCCGGCTGGCATTGTGTCTGGGCGTTGTTGGCCTGTTCCATGTCCTGACGCATGCCCGGGCGACGGCGGCCGTCGTGCGGGTCCTGGCGCAGGTCGGACGGATGCCGCTGTCGGTCTACGTCAGCCAGACCATCGTCTGCATTACGGTGTTTTACGGCGTCGGCTTCGGACAGTTCGGAACGCTGGAGCATCATCAGCTGCTGCTTGTCGCGCTGGCAATCAACGCGGTCCAGATCGTCGTGGTCCTGCTTTGGCTGCGCCGCTGGCGTCAGGGGCCGCTCGAGGCGCTGCTTCGCCGTCTGGTGGAGGGAAAGGCGCGCGCCGGCTGATTTCCGCTGCGTCGCCATTGCCATGCGGGCCTGCCCTTCTACCCTAATTGTCACAAGCGCCGATGATGGCGCGAGCGGCAGGGGAGATCAGTGGGTGCAGCGCTTCAAGTCTATACGCCCGCGTTTTGCTGAGGACGCGGGACCGCGGAGACCCCGGGCCGGAAGAGGCCGGCTGGCGGCAGGCGTCGCCGCCGGGCTGTCCGCCCTGATGCTTCCGGTGGCGGCGATGGCCTGTCCGCTCGCGCTGGTGCTGGCGATCGATGTGTCCTCCAGCGTCGATGCCAGCGACTATCGCCTGCAAATGCGTGGCCTGGGCGAGGCCTTCGAGGATCGCGAGGTCGTTGACGCAATCGTTTCCAACGGCGGCGTTCTGGTGACGGCCTTCGAGTGGAGCGGCCGCAACCAGCAGGTTCCCATCGCCGACTGGACCTGGCTTGAGACGCCCGCCGCCGTGCAGACCTTTGCGGATCGTCTGGCCGGCGCATCGCGCAGTCATCACCGGTTTCCCACAGCACTCGGATATGCGCTGGGCCATGCCGCAATCCAGTTCAACCGCGCGCCGCGAGCCTGCGCCCGGCAGGTCGTCGACGTCTCTGGCGACGGAGTGAACAACGAGGGCTTTCCGCCGGCCAGCGCCTATCGCGCTTTCGACTTCTCCCGCACAACGGTGAACGGGCTCGTCATCCGCGGCGCGGATCCGGATCCGGTGGCATATTACCGCGAGACCGTCATTCGCGGTCCCGGTGCCTTTGTTGAAACGGCGGAGAGCTTTGCCGACTACGGCACGGCGATGAAGCGAAAGTTGCTGCGCGAGATTGCCGGCAACGCCTTTGCCCGCAATGAGCCGCAAGGAGCGCCGCGGGCGCTTGCCTATCGGCAGTTCCGGCGCGACGATGCGCCGTAGAGGCCGCCCTGGCCGGACCCGGTAACCACACCCGTTGACGGCGGGCAACGGCTGTCGGGCGGCGTCGGCATCGGCTGGCCGGACAGACAGGCCTGATACGCGGCGTTGAAGCTACGCTGCCAGTCGTTGAGGTCCGGACCGTTCAACGCGTCAAGTGTCGCTAATCCACCGCCGAGGCGGGCGCCGCGCCGCGCTCCGCGCACGCTCCATCCTCCTGGCGCAGGCCCGGGACCGGCGAGCCCGCCAATGGTCGCGCCCTCGATTGCTGCTGCCGCCACCTCCTCGCCATCGATGCCGCGCGCACCGGCGCGGTCGGCATAGGCCGCGGCCTGGAGCGAGCAGGCATCCGGCTCCGGTCCGGAATCGGCAAGGCTCGCGGAGGTGCTGGCGAGAACCATCAAAACGGCAAGGGACCAGCTGCCGCGCGCCGTGGCGCCGGAGGCGGTGTGGTCGAACATGACAAGGTCGGCGCTCATGGCAGGGTCCTTTCGGTATCGTCGGCGCGGCGAACAGCCTGTCCCGACAAAGCGAACAGTCGCAGTCTGCCCTTCGATCAGGGCCATGGCGTGGCGCGCTCTGCATCCGGGCGGTCGGCGCCCCGTTTCCAGCCACGGCTTTGCGAGGGCAGGGCGAAAACGCCGTCAGCCTATTCGAATTCTCCCTTCCGCATGCTTAACTCGGGCGCGCCGCGCAAGAATGGACTTCACACCGGAGATATTTTAGGTCTAAAATATTTCCAGCCGCCGGCAGAGCGGTGAGCCGTTCAACATGCGGCGTCAGAAGACGACAGACACCATCCAGAGGACTGCTGCTGACCGGATCGCGGCGTGCGGCGGGCCTGAGGGGAGAGACCAATGAAGCGTATTATTACTGCCGCGGTGACCGCGGCCGCAGTGGGCCTGTGTGGCGCCGCCGCGCAGGCGGAGAGCCTGAAGATCGGATTCCTGGCGACCCTTTCCGGACCGCCTGCGGTTCTTGGCCAGCACATGCGCGACGGTTTCCTGCTGGGCGTCAAGCAGGCCGGCGGCAAGCTGGGCGGCCTCGACACCGAGGTCATCGTCGTGGACGACGAGCTGAAGCCGGATGGCGCGCTGACCAAGGTGCGCGGGCTGCTGGAGCGCGACCAGGTCGACATGATGGCCGGCGTCGTCTTTTCCAACGTGATGATGGCCGTCTACAAGCCGATCATCGACAGCGAGACGATTTTCATCGGCGGCAACGCCGGCCCGTCGCCGATCGCGGGCCGCGCCTGTTCGCCCTATTTCTTCACCACGTCCTATCAGAACGACCAGAATCACGAGGCGATGGGCAAATACGCCGAGGACGCCGGCTACAAGCGCATGATCGTGATGGCGCCGAACTATCAGGCGGGCAAGGATTCCATCGCCGGCTTCAAGCGCCACTTCAAGGGCGAGATCGTCGACGAGCTCTACACCAAGCTCGGCCAGCTCGACTTCTCCTCCGAGATCACCCGCATCGCGGCCGCGAAGCCCGATGCGATCTTCACCTTCATGCCGGGCGGCATGGGCGTGAACCTGGTGAAGCAATATGCCCAGGCCGGCCTTGCCGGCGAGATCCCCTTCCTCTCCGCCTTCACCGTGGACGAGACCACGCTGCCGGCGACCCAGGACGCCGCGCTTGGCCTTCAGGCCGGTGCGCAATGGGCGCCGAACCTCGACAATGCGGCCAACAAGGAGTTCGTCGCAGCCTTTGAAGCCGAATATGGCTACGCCCCGGCAACCTATGCCGCGCAGGGCTATGACGCGGCCCGCCTGATCGACGCGGCGCTCAAGAAGGCCGGCGGCAAGGGCGACAAGCAGGCCCTTATGGCCGCGCTCAAGGAGGCTCCCTTCGAAAGCGTTCGCGGCGACTTTACCTTCAACACCAACAACTTCCCGATCCAGGACGTCTATGTCGTCAAGGCGGTCAAGCGCGACGACGGCAAATATGTCACCGAAACGGTCGAGAAGGTGTTCGAGGACAAGATCGACGCCTATGTCGACGAATGCCGGATGAACTGACACCCGTTCGTCCTACGGTCCGGGCTCCGCGCCCGGACCGTTTGCACTCCCATCGCCTCCGCAGTCATGCGCAACCGACGAGGTCGGACCGTTGAGCGCCACCCTTTTTGCCGTCCAGACGCTGAATGGCCTGCAGCTTGGCATCCTGCTGTTTCTGATCGCCGCCGGCCTGACGCTCGTCTTCGGCGTGATGGATTTCATCAATCTCGCCCATGGCGTCCAATATATGCTCGGCGCCTATCTGGCGGTCGCGGGCTACGCCATCACCGGCACCTTCTGGGGTGCGATGCTGATTGCGCTTATCGGCGCGCTGGTTGTCGGCCTTTTGCTTGAGGCCCTGATCTTCCGACATCTCTACGACCGGGATCATCTCGATCAGGTGCTGGCGACCTTCGGCGTGATCCTGTTTCTGAACGAGGCGGTGAAGGTGATCTGGGGCGCGGCGCCGCTGACGCTGCCGATGCCCGACCTTCTCTCCGGGTCCATCGAGATCATGGACGGCTTGCTTTACCCGGTCTACCGGATCGCCCTGATCGTCACCGGACTTGCGGTCGCAGCCCTTCTCTATGTGCTCGTCAGCAAGACCCGCGCGGGCATGCTGGTGCGCGCCGGCGCGACCAATGCGCCGATGGTCTCCGCCCTTGGCGTCGATATCCGCCGCCTGTTCATGCTGGTCTTCGGCTTCGGCACCATGCTCGCGGGCTTCGCCGGCATTCTCGCAGCCCCCATCCTCGTGGTGGAACCGGGGATGGGCGACAATCTGCTGATCCTCGCCTTCGTGGTGATCGTCATCGGCGGCATCGGCTCGATCCGCGGCGCGTTTCTGGCGGCCCTTATCGTCGGGCTGGTCGATACGCTGGGCCGGGGCTTTGCAACCGACATCGCCAAGCTGCTGCTCTCGCCCTCCGCGGCCAATGACGTCGGCCCGGCCATCGCCTCCATGCTGATCTACATCCTGATGGCGGGCGTGCTGTTCTTCCGGCCAACCGGCCTCTTTCCGGTGCGGGGAGGCTGACGCCGATGTCGACGCAATCCGCTTCCACCCGCCTGTCGCGCGAACTGATCGGGGCGCTCGTCGTCTTCGCGCTCTTCGCCGGCCTTCCCGTTCTCGCCGATGCGATGGGCGACACCTTCGTCGTCTTCTTCACCATCCGCATCATGGTGTTCGCCATTGCCGCCGTCAGCCTGTCGCTGATCCTCGGCTATGGCGCGATGGTGAGCTTCGGCCATGCCGCCTATCTCGGTCTCGGCGCCTATAGCGTCGCTATCCTGGCCGAACACGGCATCTGGGACGTGACCGTCTCGCTGCCGGTCACTCTGGCCGTCTGCGGTCTGTTCGCGCTCGTCACCGGGGCGATCAGCCTGAAGACGCGCGGCGTCTATTTCATCATGATCACGCTCGCCTTCGGGCAGATGGCCTATTACACGGCAACCTCGCTGTCCGCCTATGGCGGCGACGACGGGCTGACCATGTGGGGGCGCACCGAGATCCTGGGCTCCACCGCGCTCGGCGACCGCACGGTGTTCTACTATGTCGTGCTCGGATGCCTGCTGACCTGCTATCTGCTGGCGCGCATGATCGTCGCCTCGCGTTTCGGACGGGTGCTGCAGGGTGCCAAGCAAAGTGAAATGCGCCTGCGCGCCATCGGCATCGACCCATACGCCTACCGGCTCGTCGCCTATGTCATTGCCGGCATGATGGCGGGGCTTGCCGGGGCGCTTCTGGCCAATGCGGCCGAATTCGTCTCGCCCGCCTATATGTCCTGGCACCGCTCGGGCGAACTCATCGTCATGGTGGTGCTCGGCGGTCTCGGGTCGCTGCTCGGCGCGATTGTCGGGGCCGCGAGTTTCCTGGTGCTGGAGGAGGTGCTGTCGCACTTCACCGAGCACTGGCGGCTTATTTTCGGCCCCTTCCTCGTGCTCGTCGTGCTGTTCGGGCGCGGCGGCCTGATTTCGCTGCTGCCGGGAGGGCGTAAGAATGGCTGAACCGATCCTCGCGCTCGACGATCTCTGCAAGGCCTATGGCGCGCTGAAGGTCACAAGCCATGTCAGTCTCGACGTTCGGCCCGGCGAGATCCACGCGGTGATCGGCCCGAACGGCGCCGGCAAGACCACGCTGATCGGCCAGATCTCCGGCTCGCTCGCCCCCGACAGCGGCCGCATCAGCTTCGACGGGCGCGACGTGACGTCATTGCCGATGCATGCGCGTGCCCATGCGGGTCTGCTGCGCTCGTTCCAGATCACCGAGATCCTTCCCGCCTTCACCGCGCGCGAGAACGTGGCGCTGGCGCTGCAGGCGCGCGAGGGGCATTCCTTCCGTTTCTGGCGCAACGTGTCGCGCGACGCGGATCTCAATGCCCGCGCCGACGCCTGTCTGGCGGAACTCGGCCTGGAGGCCCGCGCCGAGGTGCCCGCCGGCACGCTGTCGCATGGCGAGAAACGCGCGCTGGAGCTTGCCATCGCCATGGCCTGCGAGCCGAAGCTCCTGCTTCTCGACGAGCCGATGGCCGGCACCGGGCGCGAGGAAACCGACCGTCTGGTCGAGGTCCTGCGCGCGCTCAAGGGGCGCTATGCGATGCTTTTGGTGGAACACGACATGAGCGCGGTCTTCGCGCTCGCCGACCGGATCTCCGTGCTGGTCTACGGCGAGATCGTCGCCACCGGAACCCCGGAAGAGATCCGGGACAATCCGCGCGTGCGCGAGGCCTATCTCGGCGAGGAGGCGGTGGCATGACGATGCTGCTCGAAGTGTCCGGGCTGGAAGCTTCCTACGGGGCGGCGAAGGTTCTTTTCGGGATGGAGTTTTCCGTGCCGGCCGGAAAGGTCGTCACGCTCATGGGCCGCAACGGCATGGGCAAGACGACCACGATCCGCGCGCTGCTCGGCATGATTGCCGCCGACGGCGGGCGCATCGTCTTCGACGGCGAAGACGTGACGGGGCGCCCGTCCTATCGGGTCGCGCAGGCCGGCCTCGGGCTGGTGCCGGAGGGTCGGCAGATCTTCCCGACACTCTCGGTGGAGGAAAACCTCATCGCCACCAGCGCCAATCGGCACGGGGCAACGCCCGGCTGGTCGCTGGAGCGGGTCTATGAGTTCTTCCCGCGCCTGCGCGAACGCCGGCAGAACATGGGCAACCAGCTGTCGGGCGGCGAGCAGCAGATGCTCGCCATCGGCCGCGCGCTGATGACCAACCCCAAGCTGCTGATCCTGGACGAGGCGACCGAAGGCCTCGCGCCGCTGGTGCGCGCCGAGATCTGGGCCTGCCTGGAACGTCTCAAGGGCGAGGGACAGTCGATCCTCGTCGTCGACAAGAATGTCGATGCGCTGGAAAAGCTCGCCGACGCGCATGTCGTGGTGGAGAAGGGACAGGTGGTCTGGTCCGGCACGAGCGCCGAGCTCGCGGCCGATCCGACGATCAGGGAGCGCTATTTGAGCGTTTGAGTTGACGTCGGTTGTCGGCGGCCAGCCCGATGAAGTGACACGCGCCGCGTGTTCGCCCGCGCGGGGCCTCAGTCTCAAGCCCGATTGCAGCCGCTAATGTCCCAATCGTTCGTCAAGGCCTTGAGACGCTCATTGGCCTGTCGGATGAGGGTTTCGGACACATTTATCCGCCCTCTCAGGCGGCCTTGCTCGGCTTTGATAGCCTCCAGTCGATCACCTGTTGCGCCATCGTGGCGTTCGCTGGTGATCCTCTCCCATTCCTGCCTGAGGTCGCTTCGCTCAGTCTCAAGCCTTGAAAGATCGGATCGTACGCCGGCCATCTCTGTACGAAGCGAGCGACAATGGTTCCTAAGATTGAAGTCGTGGGGCGAAAGCGACATTCGTTTCTCGGGTGCTTCGCCGAATGCAGTCGTCTGGCGAGACGCTTGGATACGATGGAGATCATGCATTCGAAAATCCTCATTTTCGCCAAAATGAATTGAGGTCATTCAGGTTAGTGCTTTTTTTCGGAGAGTGAACAAAGTTATCATTTTTTAAGAAAGTGTATGAAAATGAAAGGAGTTTTACGTCGTTACCAGGTATTTAAGGCTGTTCTGGTCTTTGCTTGTTGGCTTTGTTTTCCCTTTCTTGGAGTCTACGCCGAGCCTTTCGACGCGGAAAAATTCAAGCGTGACGTCAGGGAGTATCGAACGCTCGTAACGGGAGGGCTCGCGCTTTCGCGGGACGATGGGCAGGACTGGTTCAGAGGGAGGAGCCCTTGGCTTCCGTTTCTTGAAAAACAGGTCTCCGAGGTGTTGGACCCGGGTGAGCGGCGCCGGCTGGATGCTGCCCTGAGGAACAGGGCGTGCGGCGAGGTCGCAGCGATCGAGCTGGGTGCTTTCGAGCATCTGTATCCGGAGTTGAGGCCTGTCCTTGCTGAACCCGATATCGGTCCGTTGTTTCGCAAGGCGATATTCCCGATCCATGCGCGCGTGTTTTCCTTTTGCCAGGCCCTCCGCATTGTCGAGCCGCTGGTTGCGGAGGCGCGAAGGCTCACCGAAGAGTGGGCGGACGAGGTCGACGTCCACACGGCGCAATTTGTCATTGGAATCGGTCGTGCGACCGCGACCCGCCCCGTCGAGCTGGACGACGAACGTCTCTTAGACGCGACGTTTGTCCTCAAGCAGCTCGCCGCTTGCCACCATCATGCCGGGGCCTTGGAATTTCTTCTTCGCGTCGATGCGCAATTGAAAAGCCTGAAACATTTGCCCGGCGAGGGCGTGTATCTCGTCCGCCTCGCCGAGGCGCTGGGGATCCATGGGACCGAAGGTTTTCAACCTCTTCAAGATCTGTGGGACGCCCAGGACCGCGGGCGGATGGCGCGGATCAACCGGGTCTTCGAAGAATACTCCTTGGAGGACGCGGTGCGCCGGCTCCCCTACCGCGATGACGCATGCCGCATGCTTCCCGGCTCCCTCGCCAGACTGCATGGGCTCGACAGACATTCGTTGCAGCCCTGAGCCTCTGGCATACCCTTTGTCGCCGTGCTTTCTCTTGCGTTTCGGCAGGTGACAATTTACTCGTCACTTCCACTAATAGTCATACGAACCGACAGGGGCGAGCATGCCGACCTACCGCTCTAGAACCACCACTCACGGACGCAACATGGCGGGGGCGCGCGGCCTGTGGCGCGCGACCGGCATGAAGGACGGCGATTTCGGCAAGCCGATCATCGCGGTGGTGAATTCCTTCACCCAGTTCGTGCCGGGTCACGTGCACCTGAAGGACCTTGGCCAGCTTGTGGCGCGCGAGATCGAGGCCGCCGGCGGCGTCGCCAAGGAGTTTAACACCATCGCGGTCGACGACGGCATCGCCATGGGCCACGACGGCATGCTCTATTCGCTGCCCTCGCGCGAGATCATCTCCGACAGCGTGGAATATATGGTCAATGCCCATTGCGCCGACGCGATGGTCTGCATTTCCAACTGCGACAAGATCACGCCGGGCATGCTGAGCGCCGCGATGCGGCTGAACATTCCGGCCGTCTTCGTCTCCGGCGGACCGATGGAGGCCGGCAAGGTCCGGCTCGCCGACGGCACCGAGCGGGCGCTGGATCTGGTCGACGCCATGGTCGCGGCCGCCGACGACAACATGTCGGACGAGGATGTCGCGGCGATCGAACGCTCCGCCTGTCCGACCTGCGGGTCGTGTTCGGGCATGTTCACGGCGAACTCCATGAACTGCCTGACCGAGGCCCTTGGCCTGTCGCTGCCGGGCAACGGCTCGACGCTTGCGACCCATGCCGACCGTCGGCGTCTCTTCGTCGAGGCCGGGCACCTGATCGTCGATCTCGCCAAGCGTTACTATGAGCAGAACGACGAAAGCGTTCTGCCGCGCAACATCGCCAACCGTCAGGCGTTCCACAACGCCATGTTGCTCGACATTGCCATGGGCGGCTCGACCAACACGGTGCTGCACCTGCTCGCCGCCGCCCGCGAGGGCGAGGTCGATTTCACCATGTCCGACATCGACAAGCTGTCGCGCAAGGTGCCGGTGCTGTGCAAGGTGGCGCCGTCGGTGCCCGACGTGCACATGGAAGACATTCACCGCGCCGGCGGCATCATGGGCATCCTGGGCGAACTCGACCGTGCCGGCCTGATCGACACGTCGCTGCCGATGGTGCACAGCGAGAGCGTCAAGCACGCGCTCGACCAGTGGGACATCAAGCGCACAGACAGCCAGACCGCGCGCGACTTCTTCCGGGCAGGTCCGGCCGGCATCCCCTCGCAGACGGCATTCTCGCAGGATTGCCGCTACGACAGCGTCGACGACGACCGCGAGAACGGGGTGATCCGTTCGAAGGAGCATGCCTTCTCGCAGGACGGCGGCCTGGCGGTGCTCTACGGCAACATCGCGCTCGACGGCTGCATCGTGAAGACCGCGGGCGTCGACGATTCGATCCTGAAGTTCACCGGCCGGGTGCGCATCTTCGAAAGCCAGGACAGCGCCGTCAGCGCGATCCTGACCAACAAGATCCAGGCCGGCGACGTGGTGCTGATCCGTTACGAGGGACCGCGCGGCGGCCCCGGCATGCAGGAAATGCTCTATCCGACGAGCTACCTGAAGTCGAAGGGCCTGGGCAAATCCTGCGCGCTCGTGACCGACGGCCGGTTCTCCGGCGGCACCTCGGGCCTCTCCATCGGCCACGTTTCGCCGGAAGCGGCGGAAGGTGGGGCGATCGGTCTGGCGCGGGAAGGCGATACGCTTGAGATCGACATCCCCAACCGCACGATCAATCTGGCGATTTCCGACGAGGAGATGGCCAGCCGGCGCACCGAGATGGAAGCCAAGGGCCCGAATGCCTGGAAGCCCGAGGAAAAGCGCACCCGCAAGATCACGACGGCGCTCAAGGCCTATGCGCTGCTGACGACCTCTGCGGCGGAAGGTGCGGTGCGCCGCGTCGATTGAGATCGCGTGCCACCATATCGCTCATGATCCTGAAACGGGCGGCCTCTGGCCGCCCGTTTTCTTGTGCGATTGCCGTGTATGTCGCCAAAGCCGTCTTTGCCTTGGGCGCGAGGGGCAGTACCGTCGCCGGACCGGAGCCCACGCGAGGCCCGGCATTGAAGGAAGGACTTTCGGGTGAAACGGAACGGACTGTATCTGATTATCGTTGTTCTCGCCGTCGCGGCGGGCGTGCTGGGCTACAAGGTCTACCAGGACCAGCAGGAGCCGTCGGGCATCAACATCCAGGTCGGCAAGGACGGCATTTCCGTAGAAACGAAGTAAGCCGCAGCCTCCCTACGCCCGCTCGATGCGGCCCTGGTAGCAATTGTTGCGGGCCGAGCGCAGATGCACGAAGGCGATGTCGTTGCGTGCAAGCAAGGCTTCGGCGCGCACCTCGATCTGCGACGTGTCGACCACGTCTCCCGTCCCGTAGACGATCCGCTGGTCATGGCCGTAGCCGCGCATGATCAGCCTGTCCATTCCGGCGAACATCTCCGGTAGCGTGTCGCTGTCGGGATGTCGTTCGCAGGGCTCAGCGCACAGGAAGATCGGTCCGATCTCCGCATAGGGCTGGGCTTGGGGGAACGGCCGGTGGGCGAGGATCAGGTACGGCGCGCCTTCGGGTATCTGCCTCAGGCAGTGCCGGCAGGGAAGGCCGTCGCCGCTGGAGGTCGCCCTTTCCGGCGTCTGGCCGTTGGCATCGGGCCCGCCCGCCTGATAGCGGCGGACGGTGTCGGTATCGAGTGCGAGAAATCGAAGTGCGGCCATGGTCTGCCTCCGTCTGGCAATGAGTGCACCAGACGGATAGCCGTATGGGTGGGGCGTGGGCGACCCGATTTGCGAGCGGTCCCGCCCCGGATTGGCGGTGGATTACTCCGCCGCCTCCCGGAAGGCCGGATTGTGGGTCTTCGGCTTGGCCTTGAGCTTGAGTTCCTTCAGCTCTTCGCGCTCCCGTTCCGCATTCCTGAGCAACTGGAACTTGCCCGGCTGATACTGTTTCGGCGCGAAGATGTCGCCGAAGCCATAGTCGCCGGCGGCCCTCAGCGTGAAGGCGGGGTCGGCCAGATGCGGCCGTCCGAGCGCGATGAGATCCGCGCGGCCCGCCGCCAGGATCGTGTTGGCCTGGTCCGCCGAGGTGATCGCCCCGACCGCCATCGTCGCGATGCCGCTCTCGTTGCGGATCTGGTCGGCGTAGGACGTCTGGAACATGCGTCCGTAAACCGGCGCGCTGTCGGGGCTGGTCTGTCCGGTGGAGACGTCGATCAGGTCGACGCCCGCATCCGCGAAGGCCTTGGCGATAACGACGCTGTCGTCGCCGGTAATTCCGCCCTCGATCCAGTCGGTCGCCGAGACGCGCACCGACATCGGCTTGTCTTCGGGCCAGGCCGCACGCACCGCCTTGAACACCTCCAGCGGGAAGCGCAGGCGGTTTTCCAGCGATCCGCCGTAGTCGTCGGTACGCGTGTTTGTGATCGGCGACAGGAAACTCGCCAGCAGATAGCCGTGGGCGCAATGCAGCTCCAGCATGTCGAAGCCGGCGCGCGCGCCGCGCTGCGCGGCGGCGGCGAAGTCGGCCTTCACCGCGTCCATGTCGGCCCGGTCCATCGCCTTGGGCGTCTGGCTTTCGGGATAATAGGGCAGGGGCGAGGCGGAGAGGATCGGCCAGGCTTCTTCAGCCGGAAGCGGTCGGTCCATGCCCTCCCACATCAGCTTCGAGGCGCCCTTGCGGCCGGCGTGACCGATCTGCAGACAGATCTTCGCTTTCGACTGGCTATGGGCGAAATCGACGATCCGCTTCCAGGCCGCTTCCTGTTCGTCGCTCCAGATGCCGGCACAGCCCGGCGTGATGCGGGCCGTCGGCGAGACGCAGGTCATCTCGGTAAAGACCAGACCCGCCCCGCCCATGGCGCGCGAGCCGTAGTGCACGAGATGGAAGTCCTGCGGAACGCCGTCGACGGCGGAATACATGCACATCGGCGAGACGACGAAGCGGTTCGCAAGCGTCATGTCGCGAAGGCGGTAGGGCTGGAACGCGGGAACGACGGGGTTTTGCGTGTCTACATTCAGGCCCGACGCCTTGACCTTTTCGGCAAAGGCGCGGGTGGCCTTGGCGACGAAATCGGGCGCGCGCAGGTCGAGGTTGTCGTAGGTGATCGCCTTGGAGCGGGTCATCACGCCGAAGGCAAAGGTGACCGGATCCATGTGCCAGTAGCGCTTGACGTGCTCGAACCAGACCAGCGACACGTCGGCGGCGTGCTGGGTCTTCTCCACTTCCTCGCGGCGGGTGTCCTCGAAGTCGGCAAGGGCGGCCGGCACGTCGGCGGTGCGCATCACGCTTTCATAAAGCGCGATGGCGTCTTCCATGGCGAGCTTGGTGCCCGAGCCGATGGAGAAATGCGCCGTCGACTTGGCGTCACCCAAGAGCACGACATTGTCCATCGTCGTGCGGGCGTTGCGGATCATCGGGAAGTTGCGCCACATCGAGCGGTTGATCTTGAGCTTGTGGCCGTCGAGTTCCTCCGCGAAGACGCCTTCCAGGAAGGTCGCGGACTCCTGCTCGCTCATGTGTTCCAGACCGGCCTTGTCGAAGGTCTCCGGATCGGTCTCCAGCACCCAGGTCGAGAGGCCCGGCTCATACTGGTAGGTATGGGCGATGAAGATGCCGTGCTCGGTTTCCTTGAAATAGAAGGTGAAGGCGTCGAGCGGCTTGGTCGAGCCCATCCAGGTGAACTTGTTGGGACGCAGGTCGACGCTCGGCTGGAAGTGGTCGCGATGCGCCTCGCGGACGGCGGAATTGATGCCGTCGGCGGCGATGATCAGGTCCGCACCGGCGAACTGCTCGATGCCCTTGATATCCGCCTCGAAGTGCATCTCGATGCCGAGCTGGCGCGCGCGCTCCTGCAGGAGCAGCAAGAGGGTGCGGCGCGAACAGCCGCAGAACCCGTTGCCGCCGATGCGGAAGACGTCGTCCTTGTAGTGGATGGCGATGTCGTCCCAATAGGCGAAATTCTCGGTGATCGCCCGGTAGCTCTCCGCGTCGTAGCGCTCGAAGGTTTCCAGCGTCTGGTCGGAAAATACCACGCCGAAGCCGAATGTGTCGTCCGCCTTGTTGCGCTCGTGCACCGTGATGCGTGTGTCCGGCCGCGCCTTCTTCATCAGGATCGCGAAATACAGGCCCGCCGGGCCGCCGCCGATTACCTCGATACGCATGACCGTTCCTCTCCTTGCGCGCCGGCCGGCCCATTTCCCCGGGAGCTGGCGCTTGCGTCCGTGCTGGAGATATTTTAAACTTAAAATAATTCGGGGCGCAATGGTCGTTGTTTCCCTTACGCGGACGTTAGGTGAAACGGATTGAGCCGGCCGGCGCAGGCATAAAAGGGAGTCGCATCTCATGACACAGGGACCGCTGCACGGCCGTCATGCGCTTGTGACCGGGGGAAGTCGCGGCATCGGCGTGGCGATTGCAAAGCGCCTCGTCGCCGAAGGCGCGCTCGTCACGATCCTCGGGCGCAATGCGACCCGCGCCGAACAGGTCGCCAGGACCATAGGTGCCGCCGGCTTCGTCTCGGCGGATGTGACCGACCGGGATGGCTTGAGCGAGGCGATCCGCGCGGCGGAAGAGCGCCACGGCGGCGTGTCGATCCTGATCAACAATGCCGGGGCTGCCGAAAGCGCCCCCTTCCTCAAGACCCCGCCCGAGCAGTTCCAGCGGATGCTCTCGGTCAATCTGGACAGTGTAGTGACGGCCTGCCATGCGGTGTTGCCCGGCATGATCGCGGCCGGAACGGGCCGGATCATCAACATCGCCTCTACCGCCGGCCTCAAGGGCTATCGCTATGTCTCCGCCTATGTCGCGGCGAAACACGCGGTGGTCGGCCTGACGAAGGCGCTCGCGCTGGAGACGGCGGAGACGGGCGTGACCGTCAACGCCGTTTGCCCCGGCTTCGCCGACACGGATCTGGTGCGCGAGAGCGTTGCGAGAATTCGCGAGAAGACCGGGCGCGAGGAGGCGGACATCGTCGCCGACATGGTGCGCGACAATCCCCAGAAACGCCTGATCGACCCGCAGGAAGTGGCCGATTGCGTGTTTTGGCTCACCGGCGACGGTGCGCGGTCGGTCACCGGCCAGTCGCTGGCGGTTGCCGGCGGCGAAGTGATGTGAGGCGCTGATGGAAAAGCTCGTCGACGAGGACCTGCCGGAGACGGTCGATGCCGAAACCCGGGTGCAGGGCAGCGGCGATCACCACGCCGAGCTGCGGCTCTGGCTGAGAATGCTCACCTGCACCAACCTGATCGAAAGCGAGATCCGCTCGCTGCTGCGCACGCGTTTCGACGTGACGCTGCCGCGCTTCGATCTGATGGCGCAGCTGGAGCGCGCGCCGGACGGCATGACGCTGGGCGATTTGTCTCGCCGCATGATGGTGTCGGCCGGAAATGTCACCGGCCTGGTCGAGCGGCTGGTGCAGGACGGTCTCGTCGAGCGGCGCCCGGCGCCGGGCGACCGGCGGTCCGCGCTCGTCAGCCTGACGGACAGCGGCCGGGCGAGCTTCGAGACGATGGCTGCGGCCCATGCGGACTGGGTGGCCGATCTGTTTTCCGGCCTCGACGCCGGCGATATCGACGTGCTGATGGGCCTGCTTGCCAAAGCCAAGGCCTCCGCGCGTTTGGCGGCCGAGGGCGCGCCGCAAGTTTCCACACAAGCAACACTGCCGAAAAAGGACACCGCCGATGGCTGACCTCGCCCCGCAGGAAACCTACGCGATCACGCTGCCCGTGCGGGACTACACCCCGCAGCACTTCCTGCTGGATGTGGCCGGCAAGACGGCGACGATCACGCTGAACCGGCCGGACCGCAAGAACCCGCTGACGTTTCAGTCCTACGCCGAGCTGCGCGACCTGTTTCGCGCGCTTCAGTTCGACGAGGAGGTCAAGACCATCGTCGTGACCGGGGCGGGCGGCAATTTCTGCTCCGGCGGCGACGTCTTCGAGATCATCGAGCCGCTCTTGTCGCGCGACATGCCGGGCCTCCTGCAGTTCACCACGATGACCGGCGAACTGGTCAAGGCGATGCGCGCCTGTCCGCAGCCGATCGTCGCCGCCATTGATGGCGTGTGCGTCGGTGCCGGCGCGATCATCGCCATGGCTTCGGACCTGCGCGTCGGAACGAAAAAGGCGAAAGTCGCCTTCCTGTTCAACCGCGTCGGCCTTGCCGGCTGCGACATGGGCGCCTGCGCGATCCTGCCGCGCATCATCGGTCACGGCCGGGCATCGGAGCTTCTCTATACCGGCCGCGTCATGAGCGGCGAGGAGGCCGAGCGCTGGGGCTTCTTCAACCGGCTGGTCGACAGTGATGCGGTGCTGTCCGACGCGCGTGCGCTCGCCGACAGCCTCTCCGCCGGTCCGACCTTCGCCAACTCCATGACGAAGCGGATGATGCACATGGAATGGGACATGTCGGTCGACCAGGCGATCGAGGCGGAGGCGCTGGCCCAGGCGGTCTGCATGAAGACCGAGGACTATCGCCGTGCCTTCGAGGCCTTCGCCGCCAAGCAGACGCCGGTGTTTCAGGGCAACTGAGGCCGCGCTTTTCGCAAGGATTTCGCCATGACCGACACAAGCTTTCTGGACTGGCCGTTCTTCGATGACAGTCACCGTGCCTTCGCCGCCGAAGTGGACGCCTGGGCGGGTGAACACGCGGAAGCGTTGGTCGATCACCATGATGTCGACGGCTCCTGCCGCCGGCTGGTCGCGGCGCTGGGCAAGGCCGGCATCCTCAAGGCGGCTGTGCCGGCGGCCTATGGCGGCTTGAGCGAGAAACTCGACGTGCGCCGGCTCTGCATCGCCCGCGAGACGCTGGCCCGCCACGCCGGGCTGGCCGATTTCGCCTTCGCCATGCAGGGGCTGGGCACCGGATCCATCTCGCTGTTCGGCTCGGATGATCTGAAACAGCGCTATCTGCCGCCGGTCGGGCGCGGGGAAAAGCTCGCGGCCTTCGCACTTTCCGAACCGGAAGCAGGGTCCGATGTCGCCGCCCTTGCAACCGTCGCGGAACCGGACGGACCGGATCATGTCCTGATCACCGGCGAGAAGACCTGGATCTCCAATGGCGGGATCGCCGATCATTACGTCGTCTTCGCCCGCACCGGCGAGGCGCCCGGCGCGCGTGGGCTGTCCGCCTTCGTCGTCGATGCCGATGCCCCCGGTTTCAGCGTGCGCGAGCGCATCGACACCGTCGCGCCGCATCCGCTGGCGACGCTTGGTTTCGAGGGCGTGCGCGTTCCCGTCTCCGCCCGCCTCGGCAAGGGCGGTGAGGGGTTCAAGGTGGCGATGGCGACGCTCGACATCTTCCGCTCCACCGTCGGCGCGGCCGCGCTCGGCTTCGCCCGCAGGGCGCTGGACGAGACGCTGGAACACACCACCCGCCGTGAGCTTTTCGGCGCGCCGCTTGCCGACCTGCAGATGACGCAAGGGCGGCTCGCCGACATGATCGCCGACGTCGATGCGGCGGCCCTTCTCGTCTATCGCGCCGCCTGGACCAAGGACATGGGGGCTGCCCGTGTCACCCGCGAGGCGGCGCTTGCCAAGATGGTCGCGACCGAGAACGCGCAAAAGGTCGTCGACAGCGCCGTGCAGCTTCACGGCGGCGCCGGCGTGCGCGTCGGCACCAAGATCGAGGAGCTTTACCGCGACGTCCGCGCCCTTCGCATCTACGAGGGCGCGACGGAAATCCAGAAGGTGGTGATCGCCCGCCAGGCGATTGCCGATCACGCCGCGCGCGCCCAGTCCCGCGCAGCCGCCGCCGAATAAAGCCAAGACGAAGCGCCGGACAACCGGCCGTTGACACCCATCCAGAGGAGAGCCGCATGGCACAGTCAGCGCATCTCGACACCTTCACCCGGGACAATCTTCCCCCGCAGGAGATGTGGCCGGAGTTCATCAATCTCGACCGGCTCGGCTATCCCGAGCGGTTGAACTGCGCGAGCGAACTGCTCGACCGCAATGTCGCGGAAGGACGTGGCGACAAGCCGGCGCTGGTCTCGCCGACGACGAGCTGGACCTACGCCGAGCTTGCCGAAAAGGTCAATCGCATCGCCAATGTGCTGGTCGATGACTTCGGACTGAAGCCTGGCAACCGGGTTCTGCTGCGCTTCCCCAACACGCCGATGATGACGGCGGTCTATTTCGCCGTTCTCAAGGCCGGCGGGGTCGTCGTTGCCACCATGCCGCTGCTGCGGGCCAAGGAGCTGGCGGTCATCACCGACAAGGCGGAGCTGTCGCTCGCCATTTGCGATCATCGCCTGTCCGACGAGATGGAGCTGACCCGCAAGCGCACGGACCGTCTGGAGCAGATCCTCTACAGCGGAGGCGAGGGCGACGACACGCTGGAAGCGCGCATGGAGCGCGCATCGTCCGAGTTCACCGCCTGCGACACGGCGGCCGACGACGTCTGCCTGCTCGGCTTCACCTCGGGCACGACCGGCGAGCCGAAGGCGACCATGCACTTCCATCGTGACATGCTGGCGATCTGCGACTGCTATTCGCGCGAGGTCCTGCGTCCGCTGGAAAGCGATGTCTTCATCGGCTCGCCGCCGCTTGCCTTCACCTTCGGGCTTGGCGGCCTGGTGCTCTTTCCCTTCCGCGCCGGTGCAACCGCGATCCTTCTGGAAAAGGCGGGGCCGGATGAGCTTCTGGCCGCGATCCCGAAGATGCGCCCGACGGTGGTCTTCACCGCGCCGACCGCCTATCGCGCGATCCTGGCGAAGCGCGGCGATGCCGACCTCTCGTCCTTGCGCAAATGCGTGTCGGCCGGCGAGGCGCTGCCCAAGGCGACCTGGGACGACTGGCATGCGGCGACGGGCATCAAGATCCTCGACGGGATCGGCGCGACCGAGCTCCTGCACATCTTCATCGCCGCGCGCGAGGACGAGGTGCGACCGGGCGCGACCGGCAAACCGGTTCCCGGATACGAGGCGAAGGTCATCGGTCCCGATGGCAAGGAGGTGCCGGACGGCACGCCCGGACGCCTGGCCGTGCGCGGACCGACCGGCTGCCGCTATCTCGCCGATCGCCGTCAGGCGGATTATGTCATCGACGGCTGGAACGTGACTGGCGACACCTATATTCGCGATGCCGACGGCTATTTCTGGTATCAGGCGCGCTCCGACGACATGATCGTCTCGTCGGGCTACAACATCGCCGGGCCGGAAGTGGAGGGCACGCTGCTTTCCCATCCGGCCGTGGCGGAATGCGGCGTGGTCGGCGCGCCGGACCCCGACCGCGGCCGCATCGTCAAGGCCTATATCGTGCTGAAGCCGGGCGTGACCGGTGATGCGGCGCTCGCGAAGGAATTGCAGGACTACGTCAAGGCCGAGCTTGCTCCCTACAAGTATCCGCGCGCCATCGAGTTTGTCAGCGAGTTGCCGCGCACCGAAACCGGCAAGCTGCAACGCTTCGCCCTGCGCGAGATCGCGGCCAATGAATCGGGCGACGCGGGTTCCGCGCGCGCCGCCTCCTGAACATGGAAATGACCGAATGACCAAGACAGCCGAAACCGCAAGGATCGAACCCGGAACCGGTGCCGCACCGGCAGCCCCGCCGTCGCTTTTGCAGGCGCTTCAGCCCGAGGGCTGGCCGCAGCCTCGCGGCTATGCCAACGGCATGGCGGGACGCGGGCGCATGGCGCTCACTGGCGGCCAGATCGGCTGGACGCCGGAGGGCAAGTTCTCCGATGTCTTCGTCGAGCAGGTGCGCCAGACGCTGGAAAATGTCGTGGCCGTCGTGCGGGCGGCAGGCGGCGGCCCGGAGCATATCGCCCGGCTCACCTGGTATGTCACCGACATGGAGGCCTACCGCAATTGCCTGAAGGACCTCGGCCCGGCCTATCGCTCCGTCATGGGGCGCAATTTCCCGGCGATGGCCGTGGTCCAGGTGCTGTCGCTGGTCGAGCCGGAGGCCATGGTCGAAATCGAGGGCACGGCGATCCTGCCGGAGTGAGCCGGCACCGGGAGCGATGCCGGACTTGCCGGCGGAGAGCGAAAGGCTAGTCTGGCGTTCCCGTGTCTCCGGTCAGTAAGGAATTGCCGACGATGGATGTCCTGGACGCCCTCGACAGCCGCTTCAGTTGCCGCGCCTTTCTGTCCCGCCCGGTCCCGGAGCAGGTGGTGCGCGACATTCTCCAGGCGGCATCGCGCGCGCCGTCTGGTGGCAATCTCCAGCCCTGGCACGTGCATGCGCTTGCCGGTGACCCGCTTCAGCGGCTGGTTGAGGCCGTGCGCGAGCGCATGAGCGAGATGCCGCGCGGCGAACCGGGCGAATACCGCGTCTATCCGCCGGATCTCAAGGAGCCCTATGCCTCCCGCCGCTTCAGGGCCGGGGAGGATCTCTATGCGACCATTGGTGTCGCCCGCGAGGACAAGGCGGCGCGCGGGCGGCAGTTCCGGCGCAACTTCGAGCTCTTCGGCGCGCCGGTCGGGCTTTTCGTCTATCTCGACCGGACCATGGGGCCGTCGCAGTGGGCGGACTGCGGCATGTTCCTGCAAAGCGTGATGCTGGCGGCGCGTGCGCACGGACTGCACAGCTGCGCCCAGGAGGCCTGGGCGCAGTGGCATTCACTGGTCGCGGACCATCTGACGCCGCCGGGTGAGCACATGCTGTTTTGCGCCGTCGCGCTCGGCTATGCCGATGAGACGGCGCCGATCAACGGCTTGCGCACGGAGCGTGCCGCAGTCGATGAGTTTGCGCGGTTCGGCGGGTTCCAAGAGACGGACCCGGGCTGATCGAGGCCCGCCGCCAACCGTCTCAACCCTGCGCTTCGGCCGCCTTGCGCGCGCGGAAGATGTCGACCGGTTCGCCGGCGATCCCCCAGTTCTCCATGTCAACTTCGTCAATGACGACGAACGTCGTCGCCGGATCCTTGTCGAGCACATCGACCAGCAGTTCGGTGACACCGGCGATCAGCCGTGCCTTTTGCTTTGGCGTGACACCTTCTCGCGTCACCTTGATATTCACATAGGGCATGCCGTTTTCCTCCGATCCCTCAATGCGTTTTCGTCAGACTTTGGCGCGCGTGACGTAGTCGAAGACCTTGGCGGCGATCAGCCAGGTGTCGCCGACCCTCACCAATGACAGGAAGTCGGTGAAGAAGCGCTCGCCGATGGAACTCTGCACCTGGGCGAGTGCCGCGTTGGGCCCGGCGAAGGAGATGGCGACAACACGTCCGTCCGCGGCCTCGCCGCGCGCGCTGGGCGAAGGGCGTTGCGCCACGACCGGCAGGTAGCGATCCATCGACCAGAAGCGGATATCGCCGTCGGTCGTCGTGGCGTAGAGCGCCTTGTCATGAAACAGGCTGCCGAGCAGTTCGGCGTCGCTGCGGTGAAGCGCGTCGTGATAGCGGGCACAAAGCGCGACAATCTCGGCGCGTGCGTCATCCTGCATGATCTGCCTCCTTTTGGTGGACCGACGACCGGACGGAACGCGTCCGCCCGGCCGCCGGAGTGTGCGTCATTGGTCAGGCGGCCTTCAGCAGGCCTTCCGCCGCAAGAGCAGCGCGGGTTGCGGGGCGCTCCGCCACGCGGGCGACAAAGGCTTTCGCATGCGGATATCCGTCGAGCGAAACACCGGTGAAATTCGTCCAGTTGAGCACCGTGAAGAGATAGGCGTCGGCGACCGAGAAGGTTTCACCCAACAGATAGGGACGATCATCGGCCAGTATCCGTTCGAAATGGGCGATCTTGCCACCGATTTTCTCGACTGCCGCGTCGCGTGCGGCTCCTTCCGGAGCGGGTTTGGCAAAGAGCGGTGAGAAGGACTTGTGCAACTCTGCCGAAATGAAGTTGAGATGCCGGTGCAACTGGGTGCGCTCCCGGGAAACAGGCGCCGGGGCGAGACTGGCTTCGGGGTGCCTGTCGGCGAGATATTGCAGGATCGCTGCGCCCTCCGTCAGCACGTCGCCGTCGGGTAGCTCGATCGCCGGGACGTAGCCGTCCGGATTGATCTCGCGAAAGTCGCGGCCGCTTTGCGTCGTCCCGGCAGCGGTATCGACGCTCTCGACCTGGAAGGGCAGGTCCAGTTCGTGCAACACGATATGGGTGGCGAGCGAGCAGGCGCCGGTCTTGTAGTAGAGCTTCATGAAAATCTCCCGTTGGTGGCGGCGGCCCCTCAGGCCTGCCAGGTGGTTGGTGCGGCGGTTCACCGCGTTCGGGAGCATCTAGGAAATTGAAGTTACCTTTGTAAACCTGCAAACCTTATGTTACGAAATAATGAGATTTCCATGCGGTAACCAGATGCCGGGTCCACGCGTGTGGACGAACAATGCGGGCAAGCGAGGGAGCGAAGGCGAAAATGCGGATCATGTTCTCATGGCGCTGAAACTGCGAAAAAATCAAAGTCCGCCGCCGCCCAACGGATGCCCGTTGAGCCACTGCATGGAGATTTTGAAAGGTGCGTGGACGCCGAACGTGATCTGGCATCTCGCGGCCGGCCCGCGCCGCTTTTCCGAATTGAGGCTCGATATCCCGGCCGTTTCGGCCAAGGTTCTCACGGCGCGGTTGAAGGAGCTGGAGCGCAAGGGCGTCGTCAATCGCAAGGTTCGGCCGACCTCTCCGCCGTCGGTCGAATATTCGCTCACCGACCTTGGAGCGGAACTTCTGCCGGCGATCCGGGCCATCGTCGAGGTTTCGCACAAGCTGAAAATGCGAGAGCAGGACGGTCGCCTGACGGCCGAGGGCGCGGCAACGGAGTAGCCGCGCCGCTGTTTTCGATGGCCATGCGACGCGCTCAGCCCGTAGCGGCCGCCCCGGGCGCGACAGCGCGCGCCTTCGCCAGCCGGGTCACCACATTGTGGATGATCCGGTGGCCGGCATCCTGGTCGAGCGACATGATCGATTCGGGATGGAACTGCACGGCCGCGATCGGCTCCTCGGCATGTTCCACGGCCATGATCACCCCGTCCGCCGTTTCGGATGTAATGCGGAAGCCGTCCGGCAGGGCCTCCCTGACCGCATGCAGCGAATGATAGCGGCCGACGGTCACCGGTGACGACAGACCGTCGAACAGAATCGATCCCGCCTCGAAGCGCACCGGCGACGGCTTGCCGTGCATCGGCACGTCGAGCTGCGCCAGTTTTCCGCCGAGCGCTTCGGTCAGCGCCTGAAGCCCGAGGCAAACGCCGAAGATCGGCAGGCCGCGCGCCCGTGCCCGTCCGATGGTGGCCGCGCAGTCGAAGTCCTTCGGGCTGCCGGGGCCGGGGGAGAGGACCACCAGGTCCGGCGCGACATCATGGAAGACGCTGTCCGACACCGGCGAGCGGTAGGTGACGACCTCCGCGCCGGTCTGGCGGAAGTAGTTGGCGAGCGTATGGACGAAACTGTCCTCATGGTCGACCAGCAGGATTTTCAGCCCCTTGCCCGGCAGCGATGCCTCGGCTCCGGCAATGGCGGCGCGGCCCTGTCCGGCCTCGCGCACGGCGGCTCGCATGGCTTCGGCCTTGAGTTCGGTCTCCGCCTCTTCCTCTTCCGGGATGCTGTCGTATAGCAGCGTCGCGCCGGCGCGGATTTGCGCGACACCGTCCTTGATGCGCACGGTCCTGAGCGTCAGACCGGTGTTCATGTCGCCGTTGAAGAGTACGGCACCAATGGCGCCGCCGTACCAGGCGCGCGGGCTTTTCTCGTGGCGTTCGATGAAATCCATCGCCCAGCGTTTCGGAGCGCCGGTTACCGTGACGGCCCATGTGTGCGACAGGAAGGCGTCGAGCGCGTCGAGATCGTCGCGCAGGATGCCTTCGATGTGATCGACGGTATGGATCAGCCGCGAATACATCTCGATCTGGCGGCGGCCGATCACCCGCACGGAGCCGGGCACGCAGATGCGGCTCTTGTCGTTGCGGTCGACGTCGGAGCACATCGTCAGTTCCGCCTCGTCCTTGGCGGAGTTCAGCAGCTTGCGGATCTGCGCCTCGTCCTCGATGGCGTTCTTGCCGCGACGGATCGTGCCGGAGATCGGACAGGTCTCGACGCGGCGCCCGCCGGACACCCGCACATACATTTCCGGGCTAGCACCGACGAGATACTCCTGGTTCCCCAGGTTGATGAAGAAGCCATAGGGAGACGGATTGATCTCGGTGAGCCTGCGGGAGACGGCGGAAGGGGCCGCCGGGCAGGCCTCGTAGAAGGTCTGGCCCGGAACGGTCTCGAAGAGATCGCCGCGCTTGAAATGATCCTTCGCCGCGCGCACCAGCTCCGCATATTCGCCTGGCACATGGTCGCCGCGCCCCGGGTCGCCCTGAGCGGGACGATAGGCCTCCGACTTGCCGTCGCGCGGCAGTCTCTCGGTGCTTTGGCCGTCGACGGAGAACTCGTATTCCACCACATGCGCCTTGCGGCCGTAGTGGTCGACCAGCAGGATCTCGTCCGGCAGATAGAGCACCACGTCGCGCTGGTCGTCGGGGCGTTCAAGGCTCAGCTCGATCGGCTCGAACTGGAAGGCGAGGTCGTAGCCGAAGGCGCCATAAAGGCCGATATGCTCGTCGTCGCAGGCAAACAGAGCGTTGATCGCGCGAATGACGGAGAAGATTGACGGCTGGCGCGAGCGTTCCTCCTCGGTGAAGGCGCGGCTTGGTCGGGCGATGCGCATGTCCAGCCGGTCACCGTCGCGCGTCAGGCTTTCCAGGTCTTCAAGCTTGCGCAGATGCGTCTCGATGGCAGGCAGGAGGATTCGGCCGCGATCGTTGAGCGCCTCGATGTGCGCGTCGCGGTCGAGCGATTCCAGCACCAGCGGCGGATTGATCAGCGCCATGTCCCAGCGTGTGTACCGTCCGGGATATTCGTAGGAGGAGGAGAAGACGGCGCCGCGTTCCGCATCCAGCCGGTCGATCCAGGGCGCAGTGCCTTGCGCATAGTCGGCAGCACGCACCCGCGTGGTGATGCCGATTCCGCCCTCGGTGACGAGGCTGATTTCGCGTCCGGTGTACATGTCCGTCTCTTCCCTTGCCGCGCCGCCGGACCCTTTCCCGCCGCCAGACATGACAAAGCCGCCTGCGGGACCCCGCGGCGGCTTTTTCGATTTGCTTCAAGTGACGTTCGGTCACGCGCTGTCGATTGCCGCCTTTAAAGGGCGCGCCACCACCAGCCGCTGTTCAGGATCCGAATGTCGCTCATGCAGTTTCAGTAGCGCAAGGCGTGCGCGCGCGCAACGTGCAAATCATGCCGTCAGCGGAGGGGCCGGGTTCGGATCCTGCGTGCCGTCAACCAACCGGCCCAGCCGGACGGCGGTCAGCCCCTTGTCGAGACGGCGCGTCGGCATGATCAGCATCATGTTGTCCTCGGGCGTCGCGACGGACACGCCGCCGTCATGGGCGATCACGGTTCCGGCCCGCTCGATCACCTCGCCGCCGATGAAGGGCTGGGTGAAGCGGAAGGTGTCGGTCGTGATGGTGATCGGCGCTGCGATCTCGATGAACTGCTGGGGCGCGGGGGCCGGACGCGATGCGAGATAGTCGGCTCCGAACTCCGGCGCGACCGTGCCTGTCGCATGGAGGAAGCGCAGACTTGTTTCGATGGCGACGTCGGCGGCCTCCGCCTCCCAATGCTGGCCACACTCCACCAAAAGCGCGTTTCGCTCGCTCGACGGATCGATGAAGTCCGCGTAGTCGCGCAGCCGCTTGCCGGCCGCATGACCGGCATCGCTCACCACAAGCTCCGGAACGCCGATCGCGCGGGCGAGATCGCGTCCCTTGGCAAGCGGACCGGCCAGCATCAGCGGCGGCGTCGCGTTCTGCATGGAATGGAGATCGAGCAGAAGATCGACGGTGTCGAAGAACGGGCGGAGAACGCGGGCCCGGCGGCGTTCCAGCGTGGCGTCGTCGTCGAGCGTTTCCGCTTGCCAAAGCCGGTTCATGTCCTCATCCGCCCAGCGCGAGGCGAAGGGGTCGGCCGGATCGAAGCGGGCGTAGGCGTCGAGATTGACGAAGACCAGCGACAGCTTGCCCCTGACCGGCTGGACATCGTGCCTGAACAGCCAGTCGAGCGCGATCGGGCCGCAAAGCTCGTTGCCATGCACGATGGCGGAAATCGCCACATGCGGACCGGGTTTGCCGCTGTCGAAGGTCGTCACGCCCTCAATGCCGGTGTTGCCGGCAAGATAGGGGGTGATGTCGACCTTTGAGAGTTCGACGGGGGGCGTGTCGGCGGCAACTGCTGTCATGATTCGGTCCGTTTTTATTTGTGTCTGGAAGGGTGAGGGAACGGGGAGAATTCAGGCGCTGGCCTCGTCCAGGACCTTGTCGAGGAAGGCCTCGCATTTCACCAGTTCCGAAAGGGCGATGAACTCGTCCGCCTTGTGGGCCTGCTCGATTGACCCGGGGCCGATGACGACGGTCGGCACGGCGCCGATCTCGACGAAGCGGCCGCCTTCGGTGCCATAGGCGACCTTGGCGTGGTCGTTGCGCCCCGCCAGACGCTTGGCAAGCCGCGTCACCTCGGCGTCGATCTCGGTATCGAGGCCGGGGAAGCTGGAGATCTGCTCGAAGGCGATGCCGGTTTCCGGCGCGATCGCCTGCATCTCCGGCTCCAGTTCCTCGCGGGCGTAGCGCATCACCTCGTCGACCAGCGCATCGACGTCTTCCGCCGGGAGCGCGCGGAACTCGAAGGACAATTCGGCGCGGTCGGGCACGATGTTGAGCGCCGTGCCGCCCTGCAGGATGCCTGTATGGGCGGTGGTGACGGGAACGTCGTAGAGATCGTCGCTCATGCCCTTGGCGAGCGTCTTGCCCATTTCGCGCACCTTCAGCGCCAGCATGGCGGCATAGTCGACCGCGTTGACGCCCTGCGGCGCCAGCGAGGAATGGCAGGTCCGGCCGGTGACGATGGCCTTGTAGGAGCGCTTCGCCTTGTGGCCGACAATCACCTGCATTTCGGTCGGCTCGCCGACGAAACAGGCGCGCGGCATGGCAACGGTATCGACCAGCTTGCGGATCAGGCTCGGCACGCCCTTGCAGCCGATTTCCTCGTCATAGGAGAACGCGAGATGGATCGGCGCCTTCAGGTCGCGGGCGAGCATGTCGTCGACCTTGGCAAGGCAACAGGCCAGAAATCCCTTCATGTCGCAGGATCCGCGCCCGTAGAGCTTGCCGTCGCGTTCTTCCAGCGAAAAGGGATCGCTTGCCCAGTCCTGGCCGTCGACCGGCACCACGTCGGTATGTCCGGACAGCACGAAGCCCGGCACGTCGCGCGGGCCGATGGTCGCGAGCAGGTTGGCCTTTTCGCCAGTCTCGTCCGGAATGCGGGTGGACGAGACGCCGCGCCTTGCCAGGAAGTCCTCGACATAGGCAATCAGGGCCAGGTTCGAGTTGCGGCTGGTGGTGTCGAAGGCAACGAGGTCGGTCAGGATCTGCGCCGCAACGGGTCTTGCTGAGGTTAACATGTCAGTCGTCCTTTGGCGGCCGTCAGGCCGGGTGTGAATAGGCGTCGGCCGGGACCGTTCGGCGGGCGTGTTCGATGAAGCGCTGCGCGATCGGGGTCACCTTGCCGGATGGCATGAAAAACTGGGTGAGATAGTCCACACGGGGCGTGAACCGGCGGAATTCGACACCCTCGAACTGGCATTGTCCCACCGGAAAGGGATTTACGAGGCCAAGCCCGATGCCGGATCGCACCAGCTCGCAGATGGCGATGCTGGTGGCTGTCTCGACCTTGATTTCGCGATGAATGCCGCGTTCGGCGAAGATCCGGTCGTAGACATTGCGCTGGTGAAAGCGGCGGGTGAGGGCGATGAAGGGCTCGCCCGCCATGTCCTCCGGCGTGATTTCCGTTTTCTTCGCAAGACGGTGCCCGGAGGGAATCGCGGCATGGGCGATGGCGTGGCGGAACGGATGCATGCGCAGTCCGTCGTGCCGGATCAGATGGTCGCTGATGCCGAGATCGGCGTTTTCATCCGCGACGGCCGCGGCGACCGTCGTCGACATGCCGATTTCCAGGTGGATGCTGGCGCCCGGGTGGTCCTTGAGGAACCCCGCGAACAGTCCGGTCAGCAAATGGTGGCTCAGCGTCGGCGGCGCGGCGATGCGAAGCCGCTTGGCATTGCCCTCGTCATTGTTTGTCGTCTCGAGACGGGCAAGCGTCGCGAAGATCGGCTCGATCTGCTCGTTGAAGGCAAGACCTTCTGAGGTCGGCTGGATCTTGTTGCCGGAGCGATGGAACAGCTGCCGCCCCAGACGGGCCTCAAGCTGCTGGATGGCGCGGCTCACCGCCGGTTGCGAGATGCCGAGCTTGTGGGCGGCAGCCGTCGTCTTGCCCTCGGTGATGACCGCGCGCAAGACTTCGAGTTCGCGAAGGGTCGGACCGTTGCGATGGCTGCCGTCGCCCGCGGGGCGCGTCATGGAAACCTCGAAGCTAGGTATTTACGACAGGAATACAGCTATGTCTTTTGGTTATCGTTTTTCGATTGTCCATCATATAATCGCATAATAGCCTCAGGAACAAGATGGAGCCGTCAGACGAAAAAGACGGCCGTTCCCAGCCGGAGATCTTTCCGATCCCGCTCCGGCTGTTTGAAAATCCAGAGGGATACGGAGGGGAGATTGTCCTGATGAAATTTACCAAGGCGCCAATGGTGTGCGCGATGTTCGGCATGGCATGTTCCGCCGTTGCCCTGGCCGGGCCGGCCGCTGCCGAGGACATCACGATCGGCGTGGCCTCCGAGGCAACATCCGTCGATCCGCATTTCCACAACCTCGGGCCCAACAACCAGCTGGGCTTCATGATCTACGACCGTCTGGCGAATCCCGACGAGCGGCAGAACTTCAAGCCGGGCCTCGCGGTTTCCTGGAAGCCGATCAATCCGACGACCTGGGAGTTCAAGCTGCGCGAGGGCGTGAAGTTCCACGACGGAACCGATTTCAACGCCGACGACGTGATCTGCACCTTCGAGCGCGCTCCGAACGTGCCGAATTCCCCGGCGGGCTTTTCCACCTACACCAAGGGCAAGAGCTTCGAGAAGATCGACGACTACACGGTCCATGTGAAGACCGAGGCGCCCTATCCGCTGATGGTCAACGATCTCGGCAACGTCGCGATCATCTCCAACGAGGGCGGCTGCAACGGCACGACGGAGGAGTTCAACTCCGGCAAGGCGGCCGCGGGCACCGGGCCCTTCAAGTTCGTCGAATATGTTCCGGGCGACCGGATCGTGCTTGAGGGCAACGACGACTACTGGGGCGACAAGCCGATCTGGGACACGGTCACGCTCAAGCCGATCAAATCCGGCCCGTCGCGCGTTGCAGCGCTTCTCGCCGGCGACGTCGACGTCATCAGCGGCGTGCCGACGACCGATATCGAGACGCTCAAGGCGCGCGACGACGTCACCCTGTCGCAGGGCGTGTCCAACCGCGTGATCTACCTGCACATCGACCAGTTCCGCGAGAACTCGCCCTTCGTGAAGGCCAATGGCGGCGGCGACATCAAGAACCCGTTGATGGACCAGAAGGTGCGTCTGGCGATCTCCAAGGCGATTTCACGCGAGCTGATCCGCGACCGCGTGATGGAAGGACTGTCCATTCCCGCGGGACAGCTTCTGCCGGAAGGCTTCTTCGGCGTGTCGGAGAACCTGAAGCCGGAGCCCTATGATCCGGAAGGTGCCAAGGCGCTTCTCGCCGAGGCCGGTGTGCCGGACGGTTTCGAGCTGACGATCCACGGCCCGAACGACCGTTACGTCAACGACGCCAAGATCGTCGAGGGCATCGCGCAGATGCTCAACCGCGTCGGCATCAAGGCGCAGGTCGAGACGCTGCCGCGTTCGGTCTACTTCTCCCGCGCGTCCACCGGGGCCGATGGCCTGCCGGAGTTCTCGCTGATCCTCGTCGGCTGGGGTGCCGGCTCGGGTGAGGCGTCCTCGCCGCTGCGCGCGCTGATCGCCACCTTCGACAAGGACAAGGGCATGGGCACCGCCAACCGCGGCCGCTATTCCAATCCGGAAGTCGATGCGGTGATCGAGGAGGCGCTTGCCGAGGTCGACGACGCCAAGCGTCAGGACCTGCTCGCCAAGGCGACGGAAATGGCGATTGCGGATCTCGCGATCATCCCGATCCACTACCAGGTCAACACCTGGGCGAGCCGCAAGGGGCTGAGCTACATCCCCCGCACGGACGAGTACACTGTCGCCTATGGCGTCGTGAAGGACTGATCCCTTGACTTTGGCGGCGCCCGGCCCGTTCGCAGATCGGGCGCCGCCAGTTTCCGGTTCAGCCTCTTTTCAGCCTTTCGGCTCTCGCCCCGGACAAGCGCTCCCTGATGGCGCGGCTCCGCACACCGGCCCAGGAACCCCCGGACCATGAGCGTTTTCATTCTTCGCCGCCTGCTGCAAAGCGCGCTTGTTATGGTCGCCATGGCGATCATCGTGTTCTTCGGCATCCATATGGTCGGCGATCCGGTCTATATGTTCGTCTCCCCGGACATGGACCAGGCCGACATCGAGCAGGTCACCCGCGCGCTCGGCCTCGACCGCCCAATCTGGGAGCAGTTCTGGGCCTTCATGACCAGCGCGATCCAGGGCGATCTCGGTCAGTCCTTCGTCTTTGGCGAATCCGCCCTGGGCCTGATTCTGCAGCGCATGCCGGCAACGCTGGAACTGGCCTTCGCGGCCCTGTTCCTGGCAATCGTCTTCGGCATCCCGCTCGGCCTCTATGCCGGTCTCTATCCCGACAGCAAGACCTCCAAGACGATCATGGCCGGGTCGATCCTCGGCTTTTCGCTTCCCACCTTCTGGGTGGGCATCATGATGATCATGGTGTTTGCGGTGGTGCTCGGCTGGCTGCCCTCGACGGGGCGCGGCGAGACCGTCGACGTCTTTGGCGTCGAACTTTCGTTTCTGACCCTCGACGGGCTGCAGCATCTGGCGTTGCCGGCGCTGAATCTGGCGCTGTTGAAGATCTCGCTGGTCATCCGCCTGACGCGGGCCGGCACGCGCGAGGCGATGCTGCAGGACTACATCAAGTTCGCCCGCGCCAAGGGCCTGTCGCGCAACCGCATCGTCGGCGTGCACCTGCTGAAGAACATCCTCATTCCCGTGGTCACGGTGCTCGGGCTGGAATTCGGCTCGCTGGTCGCCTTCTCGGTGGTCACGGAAACCATCTTTGCCTGGCCCGGCATGGGCAAGCTCCTGATCGAATCCATCCAGCAGCTCGACCGGCCGGTCATCGTCGCCTACCTGATGATGATCGTCTTCCTCTTCGTCGTCATCAACCTCCTGGTCGATATCGTCTACTCGCTTCTCGATCCGCGCGTGCGGCTCGCAGACCGCGGAAACTGAGTGGACCCATGAGCGCCAGCGATCCATTGGACACACCAACCGTGACAGAAACCACAGCGGCTTTGCCCGCCAAGGTCGACACGCCCCTGCGGCGTTTCCTGTCGGATTACGCCGACAGCCCGCTTGCGGTCGTGGCGGCGGCCGTCCTGTTCCTGATCATCCTGATCGCGATCTTCGCGCCCTGGATCTCGCCGCAGGACCCCTATGATCTCGCAACCGTGTCGATCTTCGATGCGCGCATGCCGCCGGGCAGCTACGCGATGGACGGTACGCCGTTCCTGCTTGGCACCGATGGCGCGGGCCGCGATCTCTTGTCCGCGATCTTCTACGGGTTGCGCATCTCGCTGTCGGTGGGCGTCGCGTCCGGCATCATTGCCATCATTGTCGGGATGAGCGTCGGGCTCGCAGCCGCCTATGCGGGCGGGCGCACCGAGAACCTGATCATGCGCGTGGTCGATCTGCAGCTGTCGCTGCCGGCGGTGCTGATCGCGCTGATCCTGCTGGCGATCCTCGGCAAGGGCGTCGACAAGATCATCATCGCGCTTGTCGTCGCGCAGTGGGCCTATTACGCGCGCACTGTGCGCGCCTCCGCGCTGGTCGAGCGCCGGCGCGAATATGTCGAGGCCGCCGCCTGTCTCGGTCTCGGGCACGCGCGCATCATCTTCCGCCATATCCTGCCGAATTGCATCGCACCGCTGATCGTGGTCGGTACGGTGCAAACGGCCCATGCGATCGCGCTGGAGGCGACGCTGTCTTTCCTCGGTGTCGGCCTGCCGCCGACGGAACCGTCGCTCGGGCTGCTGATCGCCAACGGGTTCGACTACATGCTGTCCGGCAAATACTGGATCGCCGTCTTCCCGGGCGTTGCCCTCCTGATCACCATTGTTTCCATCAACATGGTCGGCGACCAGCTGCGCGACGTGTTGAACCCCCGACTGCAAAAGTGAGGACGGCATGAGCAAGTCACCCGTCCTGGAGGTCAACGACCTCAAGACGCATTTCTTCACCAAGGCCGGCGTTGCCCGCGCCGTCGACGGCGTGTCGTTTTCGCTGGCGCGCGGCGAGGTCCTTGGCCTCGTCGGCGAGAGCGGCTCCGGCAAGACCGTGACCGGCTTTTCGCTGATGGGTCTGGTCGATGCGCCCGGCAAGGTCGTCGGCGGATCGATCCGGCTGGCCGGCGAAGAGCTTGTCGGCAAGTCGGAACACGACTGGCGCTCCCTGCGCGGACGCAAGATCGCGATGATCTTCCAGGATCCGATGATGACCCTCAATCCGGTGCTGCGGGTCGACACCCAGATGATCGAGGCGATCCGCGCGCATGAGCATGTGTCGGAAGAGGCCGCCCGGGAACGCGCGCGGGCCGCGCTCGCGCGGGTCGGCATTCCCTCGCCGGACGAGCGGCTGGTCGCCTATCCGCACCAGTTTTCCGGCGGCATGCGCCAGCGCGTCGCCATTGCCATCGCGCTCCTGAACGAGCCGGAGGTGATCGTCGCCGACGAACCCACGACCGCGCTCGACGTGACGATCCAGGCGCAGATCCTCTACGAGGTGCAGAAACTCTGCGCCGAAACGGGACTTGCGATGATCTGGATCACCCATGACCTTGCGGTTGTCGGCGGTCTCGCGGATCGCGTTGCGGTGATGTACGCCGGACGCATCGTGGAGGAGGGGCCGGTGGGCGAGGTGCTCGACGGGCCGCTTCATCCCTACACGCGCGGGCTGATCGGTTCCGTGCCGAGCCACAACCAGCGGGGCAAGCGGCTCACGCAGATCCCTGGCATGGCGCCGTCGCTGCTCGCCTTGCCGCCTGGGTGCAGTTTTGCCGCGCGCTGTCCGCGCGCCGACGCCGCCTGCACGGAAATGCCGGAACTGGTGTCCGCAAGCGATCGCCGCGCGGTGCGCTGCCACCATCCGCACCGACCGGACGAGCCGGCCTATGAAGGAGGCTCGGCATGAGCAAGCAGCCCCTGATGCGCCTTGAGGGCGTCTCCAAACGCTTCGCCAAGCGGCTGGACACCGCCGAGAAGATCGTCAACCTCATTGGCGGCGATCGGCGCGAGGAAGTCGTGCATGCGGTCGACCGTGTCTCGATGGAAATCGCCGACGGCGAGGTCGTTGGCCTCGTCGGTGAAAGCGGCTGCGGCAAGTCCACGCTCGGGCGTGTCGTCGCCGGCGTGCATGCGGCAAGCGACGGCAAGGTCTACTGGCGTGGCAAGGATGTCTCCACCTTGAGCGGGGCCGAGCGTCGCGATGCGCTCCTGAAGATCCAGATGATCTTCCAGGACCCGATGTCCTCGCTCAACCCGCGCATGAGGGTGCGCGATATCATCGGCGAGGCGCCGCGTGTTCACGGGCTGATTTCGGCCGGCGAGGTCGATGACTATGTCGACAAGATGCTGCTGCGCGTCGGGCTCGATCCGGGCTTCCGCATGCGGTATCCGCACCAGTTCTCGGGCGGCCAGCGCCAGCGCATCGGCATTGCCCGCGCGCTGGCGGTGGAACCGGATTTCCTCGTCTGCGACGAAAGCATCGCCGCGCTCGATGTCTCGATTCAGGCCCAGGTTCTGAACCTGTTCATGGACCTGCGCGAGGACCTCGGTCTCACCTATCTCTTCATCTCGCACGATCTTGGCGTGGTGGAGCATCTCTCCGACCGGGTGGTGATCATGTATCTCGGCCGGGTGGTCGAGGTGGCGCCGACCGAAGAGCTCTTCGCCGGACCGAACCACCCTTACGCACAGGCCCTTCTGGACGAGGTCCCGCGCATCGACACGCGCAAGCGGGTGTTCCAGCCGATCAAGGGCGAGATCCCGTCGCCGATCAATCCTCCGAAGGGCTGTCATTTCCATCCGCGCTGCCCGCATGCCTTCGCGCGCTGCCGCGAGGAAGCGCCGGCATTGCGCGAGATCGCGCCGGGTCGTCTGTCGGCCTGCCACCTGAACGACGGGTAGCGGGAGATGGCAGACGGTGGGCGCGTTGGAGCCGAGATGATCGAAATCCGCCGGCCGGCACGGGTGCTGGCGCCGCTGGTGCTCGACAGCCCACATTCCGGCACGGTCTATCCGGAGGATTTCGATCCGCTGCAGCCGCCGTCGCGCTACCGACGGGCGGAGGACATGTATGTCGACGAGCTGTTTTCGGCAGCGCCCGACCTCGGCATGCCTCTGCTCGCCGCCCGTTTCGGCCGGATCTACTGCGACGTGAACCGGGCCTTCGACGATCTGGCGCCCGAAACGCTCGCCGACGGCGACGAACTGGTATTGGCGCCCAGCGCCAAGGCCCGGCTCGGCAAGGGCGTGGTGTGGACCGCGACGCCGCCGGATGGTGCGCCGCTGCTCGCCTCGGCATTGCCGCGCTCCGACTACGAGGCGCGCCTGGAGCGCTGCTGGCGGCCCTATCACGCCGCCCTTGCGGACCTGCTTGCCGAGACCAGGGGTGCGGCCGGCGGGGTCTATCATCTCGATCTTCATTCGATGCAGCCGGTGGCCAATGCCATGCATGAAGACGAGACCGGTGGCTTGCGCCCCGACATGGTCCTGTCCGACCGCGAGGGCCGCAGTTGTTCCGCCGGCTTCATTGCGCAAGCCCGCCGGATCCTTCTCGACCTGGGGTTCTCGGTTGCGATCAACGATCCCTTCAAGGGGGCGGAGATCCTGCGTCAGCATGGAAATCCGGACGCGGGTGTCCACAGCCTGCAGATCGAGGTCAGTCGCGCTCTCTACATGGACGTAGAGAGCTTTGAAAAGACGGCGGATTTTCCGAACACGCAGGAGCGTTTGACCCGGTTCCTGCGCGAGCTGCGCGACTGGGTCGCAGCACGTTAGACCCGCATTTCCACCTGGCGACAGTTGAATTTTGGACGCGGACAGGGCAGGAGAGCGCAATCTGTCGCGCGCGGGCTTCCGCGCGCCTGCCCCAGGATCACGGAAACGCCCATGAACACCGGTCTGTCTCGCCCCAAGGACCAGATCCGCTGGCTGCTGCTTGAGGGCATCAGCCCGTCAGCGACCGACGTACTCGCCGCGTCCGGTTACACCAACGTTCAACTGCTCAAGACCGCGCTGGACAAGGAAGCCCTGAAGGACGCGCTGCAGGGCGTGCATATCCTCGGCATCCGCTCGCGCACCCAGGTCGATGCGGAGATCCTGGAAGCGGCGCAGACGCTGGTTGCCGTCGGCTGCTTCTCGGTCGGCACCAATCAGGTCGACCTGGTGTCGGCCAACCGGCGCGGCATCACGGTGTTCAACGCGCCGTTTTCAAACACGCGCAGCGTCGCCGAGCTGACCCTCGCCGAGATCGTCATGCTGATGCGCGGCACCTTCCAGAAGTCGATGGCCGCCCACAACGGTCGCTGGCTGAAGAGTGCGGCCGGCAGCAACGAGGTGCGCGGCAAGACGCTCGGCATCGTCGGTTACGGCAACATCGGCTCGCAGCTCTCCATGCTCGCCGAGGCGATGGGCATGCGGGTGATCTTCTTCGACCAGACCGACAAGCTGCGCCACGGCAATGTCGAGCCGACCGAGACGCTGCAGGCGCTTCTGGAAGCCTCCGACGTCGTGTCCCTGCATCTGCCGCAAACGCCGGAGACGCGCGGCATGATCGGACGCGCCGAGATCGCCGCCATGAAGAAGGGCGCCTATCTCATCAACAACGCCCGCGGCACGGTGCTCGATATCGACGCTCTTGCCGATGCGCTGAAGTCGGGCCATCTGGCGGGAGCCGCCGTCGACGTCTTCCCGAGCGAGCCGAAGTCGAACGACGAGGAATTCCTGTCGCCGCTGCGCGGGCTCGACAACGTCATCCTGACGCCTCATGTCGGCGGCTCCACCGAAGAGGCGCAGGAGCGCATCGGCGAGGAAGTCGCCCGCCGGCTGGTGGAATATTCCGACGTCGGCTCCACCATCGGCGCGGTGAATTTCCCCCAGGTGCAGCTGCCCAAGGGAACCAACAATACCCGCTTCATCCAGGTGCAGCGCAATGCGCCCGGCGAACTCGGCAAGCTCAACGACCTCTTCGCCAAGTGGAAGGTCAACATCGCCGCGCAGCATTATCAGACCGACGGCGAGATCGGTTACGTCGTGCTCGACGCCGACGGACCGGTGGAGGACGCGGTCACCCTTCTGGAGGAAATCCGCAAGCTGTCGGGCACGATCCGCGCGCGGCTGCTCAACCGGGTGTAGGCGCGCGGCCCTTGACCGCAGACGCGATCGCCCCATCCTGAAGCGTCTGCAAGACGCCTGCGGGCGCTCGAAGGAGACGATCACGATGGACCTCAACGCGGAATTCGAACAGCCGGTCGCCGTTCATGCCGGCGAGCTGGAATGGCGGGCATCGCCCATGCCGGGCGTCAGCCGGCGGATGCTCGACCGGATCGGCGACGAGGTGGCCCGTGCCACCTCCATCGTGCGCTACGACGCGGGAAGCGCCTTTTCTGCCCACACCCATGGCGGCGGCGAGGAGTTCTTCGTGCTGGAGGGCGTGTTCCAGGACGAACATGGCGACTATCCGGCCGGCACCTATGTGCGCAATCCGCCCGGATCGAGCCACACGCCCGCCTCGAAGGATGGCTGTGTCATCTTCGTCAAGCTCTGGCAGTTCGACCCCGCCGACAAGAGCCATGTGATCGTCGACACCAACAAGGCCGCGCCGGTGCCCCATCGCGACCGGCCGGGCGTCTCCGTGCTGCCGCTGTTTGCCGACGATCATGAGGACGTGCGCGTCGAGCATTGGGAGCCGGATGCCGAGGTTGGCCTCGAAGTCGCCGGCGGGGCTGAACTGCTCGTGCTCGACGGAAGCTTGCGCCAGGGCGACGAGATCTTCGGCCGAAACGGCTGGATTCGCTTGCCGGTCGGCGCGCGGCTGCAGGCTGTTGCCGGAGCGCAAGGCGCGCGCGTCCTCGTCAAGACCGGCCACCTGCGCGAAGTCACCGCACCGACGGGCGGCTGAGCGCTCCTTGCGCCCTACTGCCGGATCGCTTCGAGATCGATGCGGATCGGCACCTCGTCGCCGACTAGGCCGTTTTCCACCGCATAGGTCATGCCGAAATCGGAGCGCTTCAGCGTCGTCGTCGCACTGATGCCGATCACATAGGTGCCGCCGAAGGGATAGGGGCCGACCTTGTTCAAGGTGACGTCGAGGGTCACCGGACGGGTCACGCCGCGCAGGGTGAGGTCGCCGGTCACCGTACCGCTGCGCGGGGTGTCCTCATGTGCCGAGGTCATCTGGAAAGTGATGTCCGGATGCGCTTCGGCTGAAAGAAAGTCGTCGGAGCGCAGATGCTCGTCGCGCCGCTCATTGTTGGAAAACACGCTGTCTGCCGGGATGGTGACCGTAAGATCGGACAGCGTGCGGGTCTCTTCGTCGTAAGAGAAGGAGCCTTCGCCCTTCAGGAACAGGCCCCAGGTCGGCCCGTAGCCGATGTGGTCGGCGTTGAAGACAATCGAGAAATGCGCCGGATCGATCCTGAAATCGCGCGGGTCCGCGCGCGCCGGATCGGCCGGCGCGATCCATGCCGCAACGAGGGCGAGGGCTGCGAGAGTTCCGTAACGACGCATTCTGACCTCCCTTTGTAGACTTGCGGGGCATCGGCGGATGCCGGGCCGCAACCAAGGATATAGGCAAGCTTTTGGCGTGCGGCGAGGGGGAGGCCGTCAGTCGTTCCACAGCCAGGCGGCGCCACGCACACCGGAGCTGTCGCCGTGTTTCGCCTTGCGGATCGGCACGGCGTATTGGTCGGAGAAGATGTAGGGCGCCATGGCCTTCGGCAGTCGCGCATAGAGCTCGTCGACGTTCGACATGCCTCCGCCGAGCACAAAGACATCCGGATCGAGAATGTTGGCGACCATCGCCATCGCCCGGGCAAGCCGCGAGATGTAGCGCTCCAGCGCCTCTTGCGCCTCGATCTCTCCGGCGCGCGCGCGGGCGACGATCTCGCGTCCGGTGGCGGACGTGCCGGTGACCCGTTCGTAGTCCCACTGGAATCCGGTTCCCGAGCACATCCGGTCGATGGTGCCGCGATGCCCGGTCCAGCAGTCGGGGCCGGGAAACTCGTCTTCCGTCATCCACGGCACGGGGATATTGCCCCATTCCCCGCCGATGCCGTTGGCGCCACGATGGGCCACGCCGTCGATGGCGATCCCCGACCCGCATCCGGTGCCGATGATGATCGCATGAACGACCCGCGCGCCGGCGCCGGCACCGTCGGTCGCCTCCGAGACCGCCAGGCAGTTCGCGTCGTTCTGGATGCGCACGGGCCGTCGGAGCGCGGCCTCGAGATCGCGGTCGAGCGGCTGTCCGTTCATCCAGGTGGAGTTGGCGTTCTTGACGAGCCCGGTCGCCGGCGACAACGATCCCGGAATGCCGAGCCCGACGCTTCCCGTCTCTCCGGTCGCGGCCTCCGCTGCCTCCACCAGGCTTGCGACCGCGCGAACGCAGCCGGCGTAATCGTCGCGCGGGGTCGCGATCCGCTGGCGGAAGCGCTCCGTTCCGTCGGCTGCGAGCGCTATCGCCTCCATCTTGGTGCCGCCCCAGTCGATGCCGATCCTGAGCCGCCGTGAGGTGTCTTGCGTCATGGCGTGTCGGTGTCTCCCTGTCGCTCGGCGTCTCGTGCCTGGCGCGCCGCCAGCGCCGTCTTCAGATCCGGGGCGGCGGCGACCAGCATGCGCGTATACGGATGCCGGGGGTGGTCGAACACGCGCGCCGTACGCCCGCGCTCCACGATCTTCCCGCCATTCATCACCATTACCTCGTCGGTGATCGCGCGCACCACGCTGAGGTCGTGCGAGATGAACAGATAGGCGAGGCCGAGCTTCGCGCGCAAGCTCGCCAGCAGGTCGAGCACCTGCGCGCGGATCGAGACATCGAGCGCGGAAACCGGCTCGTCGGCGATGATCAGCCGCGGCCGGGTGACCAGTGCGCGCGCGATGGCGATGCGCTGGCGCTGGCCGCCGGAAAACTCATGCGGATATTTGCTCGCATCCTCGGCGCTCAGGCCCACTTCGCTCAAGGCTTGTGCGACGCGGTCGCGTTTTTCGCTCGGGCCGATCTCGCCGCGCAGCAGATGCAGCGGTTCCGCCACCACCCGGCCGATGCGATGGCGCGGATTGAAACTGCCGTAAGGGTCTTGAAACACCACCTGCACGGCGCGGTGCACGGCCTCGCGGGCATCGCCGCGCGCCGAAAACGGATCGCGGCCAAGAACCGACAGTGTGCCGCTGTCGGGTGCTTCCAGGGCAAGCAGCGTGCGCGCCAGTGTGGACTTGCCGCAGCCGGATTCCCCGACCAGCCCGACGCTCTGCCCGGCGCGGATATCGAAGCTCACGCCCTTGACGGCGGTCAGCCGGCGCGGCTTTTCGAAGAAGCGCTTGCGCGGCTGGGGGTAGCTGCGCACCAGGTCGCGCACGCTCAGCAGCAATTCGTCGGAGGCGGCGCGGCCCGGGCGGATCGGCCGCCGTGCGCGGATCGGGACATGATTGGAGGCCGCCATCAGCGCCCTGGAATAGGGGTGCGTGAGATTGGCGAAGAGCGACACCGTCGGTCCGCTTTCCACGATCTCGCCCTCCCGCATGATCGCCACCCGGTCCGCCATTTGCGCCACCACGGCAAGATCGTGGCTGATCAGCAGGCAGCCCATCCGGTTCTCGTCCACGATTTCCTGAATGAGGGCAAGGATCTGCGCCTGGATGGTGACGTCGAGCGCGGTTGTCGGCTCATCGGCGATCAGGAGGTCCGGGCGGCAGGCAATCGCCATGGCGATGACGACGCGCTGGCGCTGACCGCCGGAGAGCTGATGCGGGTAGCGCTCGCCGGTCACCCGCGCCCGCGTCAGTCCCACCCGGTCGAGCAGGGTGCGGGCGCGCTCGGCCGCAACGGCGCGGGACACGCGCATGTGCCAGAAGATCCCTTCGGCGATCTGGTCGCCGATGGTCCTGACCGGGTTCAGCGCGGTCATCGGCTCCTGAAACACCATGCCGATGCGACGGCCGCGCAACTTGCACATCTCCGCTTCGCGCAATTGCAGAAGGTCCTGCCCGTTCAGCGGTAGCTGTCCCGCCACCGTCGCGCCATGCGGCAGAAGCCCAATGGCGGCGAGCGCCGTCATCGACTTGCCGGATCCGCTCTCGCCGACGAGGCCGAGCGTTTCGCCGGCGGCAATGTCGACACTGACACCTTTCAGGATCTGTTTTCCGTGAATTTCGACCCTCAGGTCCCGCGCATGGAACAGCATGTCAGGCCGCCCGTCGCTTCAGGCGCGGGTCGAGCAGGTCGCGCAGGCCGTCGCCGAGGAGGTTGAGGCCGATCACGGTGACGACGATGGCCAGCCCCGGATAGAGCGCAAGCGTCGGCGCCAGCATCATCATCGTCTGCGCTTCGTTCAGCATGCGGCCCCAGGAGGCGAGCGGCGGCTGTGCGCCGAGGCCGACATAGGACAGCCCGGCTTCCGCCAGAATGCCGAGCGAGAACTGGATGGTTCCCTGCACGATCAGGAGGTTCGCGATATTGGGCAGGATGTGCTCCGCGATGATGCGGATCTCGCCCTTGCCCGAAACCCGCGCCGCCAGCACGAATTCGCGCGACTTGGTGGCGAGCGCGCCGCCGCGTGCGACCCGCGCGAAAACCGGGATGTTGAAGATGCCGATGGCGATGATCGCATTGATCGCGCCGGCGCCGAACAGGGCGGTTATCATCACCGCCGACAGGAGCGCCGGAAAGGCGAAGATGAGATCGTTGACCCGCATCAGCCCCTCGTCGAGCCAGCCGCCGCGCGCGGCGGCGATCAGTCCGAGCGGCACGCCGAGGCAAACGCCGATCCCGACCGCCAGCAGCGCCACGGCAATCGAGGTGCGCGCGCCGACCATCAGCATCGACAGCATGTCGCGGCCGTATTGGTCCGTGCCGAGCGGATGCGCCGGCGACGATCCCTTCAGCCGGTCGGCGACGGAGAGCGCGTCGATGGCATAGGGCGTCCACACCAGCGAGACGAGGGCCGCCACCAGCACCAGCGTGACGATGGCGCCGCCGGCGAGCAGCGCGCGGTGGCGCATGAGCAGAAAGACGAGCGGCAGGGCGGGCGGGGTCTGGCTCACGGGTTCACCGTTTCCTCAGCCGCGGATCGGCCGCGGCATAGGCCATGTCGACGAGGAAGGTCACCACAATGACGGTGCCGACCAGAAGCACGACGACGCTTTTCACCACGATCAGGTCGCGCTGGGTGATCGCCTGGAAGATCAGCCGTCCCAGTCCCGGCAGATAGAAGACGTTCTCGATGATGATCGTGCCGGCGATCAGGAAGGAGAATTGCAGGCCGAGGATCGTCAGCACCGGAATGAAGGCATTGCGCACCGCGTGGCGCCACAGCGTCGCGTTGCGGGTCAGTCCCTTGGCGCGGGCGGTACGCACATAGTCCTCATGCAGCGCGTCGATCAGGGCGGAGCGCATGACGCGCGCCAGGATTGCCGCCTGCGGCAGCGCCAGCGCGATGGCGGGAAGGGTCAGCGCCAGAAATGCCGGACCGATGCCGCCCCCCCAGCCCGGAAACCCGCCTGAGGGAACGAGGCGCAAGGTCACCGCGAAGACATAGACCAGGAGCATGGCGAACCAGAAATTCGGGATCGCGATGCCGATTTGCGTCAGCGCCATGATGCCGCCGTCCTGCCAGCCGCCGCGATGGCGGGCGGCATAGACGCCGACGGGGATGGCAATGACGGTGGAAAGCGCCAGTGCGATCAACGCCAGGGGCAGCGACACGACGGCGCGATCCGCCACCAGATCGGCAACGGGAACGGAATAGGTATAGGAGGTGCCAAGGTCGCCGGTCGCAAAGCCGCCGATCCAGGCGAGGTACCGGACCCAGGCGGGCTGGTCGAGGCCGAGCTCCTGGCGCAGGGCCGCCAGCGTATCGTCCTGCGCGTTCAGCCCGAGCATCAGCTGTGCCGGATCGCCCGGCAGGATCTCCAGCACAACGAACACCAGAAGCGTCGCGACGAGAAGCGTCGCGAAGAGACTGGCGAAGCGTTTGGCGGCATAGACCAGCATCGGGTCTCCGGCGGGAATCTCTCAATCGCATCTTGAGGCTACAGGGGAAGGGAGAACCGGGAAAGGGGGAGGCTGTGCCGACGGTAAAATGAACACACCAGAACGGCGAGTTGATCCAGATCGTTTCGAAAGTTCCGTGTTGGGTTTTATGGAAAACTGCTTGTTTCGACCCTGTTGGAGCGTGTGTATTCTTGATGAAAGAAAAGCGGCCATCGCCTAGATGGCAAAGGTCGCTGTTGATCACGGCAGGTAAAGCGCCGCTGTTGAATGCAGAGACGCTGGTTTAAAAGCTAAAGTGCGGGAATTTTTGTAGATCGGGAGGTGAATGCTCCGCTATCGCGAATTGCAGTGACCGAGTGCAAAACGATTGCCGCCCCCGTCACTTTTCCCAATCTTCATGCGTGCAAGGTGCGGCCACTGGCATTAGTGTTTGGTCTCCGCACTGTCCGCTGCCTCCGGCTCCGGCGGGCGGGCCACACCCATCGACGTAACGAAAAATTCCCCGGGAGGGACCATGAACATCTGGAGCAAACTTGCGCTCGCCGCCTCCGCGCTCGCGCTTCTGCCGTTGTCTGCTGCTGCCGAAACGCGGGTGACCTACAAGTCGGCCTCCGCCGGTTCGTCCTACTACCAGATGGGCGTGCAGATCGCGGAAGCCATCAAGGCCGGCACCGATGGCGAGATCATCGTCACGCTGGAGGAAAGCCAGGGGTCGGTGCAGAACGTGATGGAAGCGGCCGTGCGGCCGGGCAATTACGTCTTCACCACGCCGCCGGTTCTCGTCTCGCTCGCACAGGGCGGCAAGGCGATGTTCGAGGGCAAGGAAAACCCGAAGTTCGCCGAGATCCGCGCGCTCTTCCCGATCCCCTCGCTGACCATGCATTTCGTCGTGCGTGACGACGCGGGCATCGAGAGCTTCGCGGATCTCGCCGGCAAGACCATCCTGCTCGGCAAGGGCAGCTTCGGCGCGCGCGAGGGCGAGAAATACCTTGAACTCTTCGGTCTGAAGGACAAGGTGACGCTCGCCGACGTGGAACTGTCCAACGCGGGCCCCGCGCTCAAGAACGGCCAGATCGACGGCTTTGTCACCGCCGGCTCCTACCCCGCGCCCAATGTGATCGAGGCGGCCGCCGGCACCGGCGTGTCGATCCTGTCGCTGAGCGACGAGCAGATCGCCGAGACCAAGCGCACCAAGCTGGTCATTCCGGCCGGCACCTATGCGGGTCAGAGCGAGGACATCGTCACGACGTCGCTTCCCGTCGTCGCCTTCACCACGACGGCGATGGACGACGACACCGCCTATGAACTGACCAAGACCTTCTGGGAGCAGAAGGACAAGATGAGTGCCGCCGCCCCCTGGTGGAACGGCGTCTCGGATGCGCTTCTTGCCAATATCACCGGCACGATCCACCCCGGCGCACAGCGCTACTACGCCGAACGCGGGGTCGCTCTGACCGACGCGCAGAAGTAAGCGCTTGCGCTTTTGGCGCAGGACCGATAGGCGAGATCGACGGCCCGGACGTCAGTGTCCGGGCCGTTTCCGTCTCTTTTCATCGTGCCGGCCGGCCTGTGTCGTCAGGCTGTGGCCCGGCCTCCCGGGTTTGGTCTCATGTCCCCATCCGCGCGCCTTTTCTGGGCCGTCCTCGGCGCCGTCTCCATCGCCTTCCATCTGGCTCTGGTGTTCTCCGGTCTGGTGCCGAACCTCGTCAGCCGGCCGCTGCACATGGCGCTGGCGCTGCCCTTCGTGCTGGTGCTTCTGGCAAGAACGCCGGCAGAGCGCTGGTCCGGCGCGGCGATCGCGGCTATCGGGATCGCCGCCTGCCTGTGGGTCGCGGTCAACGCCGATGCGCTTGGCGATCAATACGGCTATCTCTCTGGTCCCTTCCAGATGGCGGTCGCGCTGACGCTTCTGGCCGTGGTGCTGGAAATGGCGCGCCGCGCGATCGGCTGGCCGTTGCCGCTGGTGGCGGCGCTTGCGCTTGCCTATGCGGTCTGGGGCGCGGCAATTCCCGGCGAGTTCGGCCATCCGGGCCTGCCGATGGCGAGCCTTTTCGGCACGCTGACGATCGCCGAGGGGGGCATCTGGGGCAAGCTCACCGGCGTGTCGGTCAATGTGGTGGCGATCTTCGTGATCTTCGGCGCGGTGCTGAACGCCGGCGAGGCGGGGCAGGGCTTCATGAATGTCGCGGCCGCCGCGGCCGGGCGCCTGCGCGGCGGCGCCGCCAAGGTCTCCGTGCTGTCGTCTGCGCTCTTCGGCTCGATCTCGGGGTCTGCCTCCGCCAATGTCGCCTCCACCGGAGCGATCACGTTGCCGGCGATGACCCGGCTCGGCTATCCGCGCGCGCTTGCCGGCGCGGTCGAGGCGGTGGCCTCCTCGGGCGGGCAGATCATGCCGCCGCTGATGGGGGCGGGCGCCTTCGTCATGGTCGAGCTGACCGGCACGCCCTATTCCGACATCGTCATGGCGGCGCTGCTGCCGGCCTTCCTGTATTTCTTTGCCGTCTGGATCGGCATCGACGCCTTTTCGCTGCGCCACTCGCTGAAGGGGCTGGCAGCAGAAGACCGGCCGTCCCTGCGCGCGGTCGCGATCACCTCGGCCTTTTTTCTGGTGCCTTTCACCGTGCTGCTGTGGGGCATGTTTGTCACCGGGGTGACGCCGCAATATGCCGCCTCGCTCGCGATCCTCGCCGGCGCGGCGCTTCTGGCGCTCGACGCCAATCTCACGCTCGACTGGAAGCGCACGCTGCTCCGGCTGGAGGAGGCCTGCATCAACGGCGGCAAGCAGATCGGCACCATCGCCGCGATCATCCTCTGCGCCTCGATCATCATCGGCGTGCTTGGCATGACCGGGCTCGGCGTGAAGATCACCTCGCTGATCCTGTCGGGCTCCGGCGGATACCTGTGGCCGGCGCTGCTGCTCACGGCGGTCGCCTGTCTGGTGCTCGGCATGGAGGTCCCGACAACGGCCGCCTATGTGATCTGCGTATCGGTCGCGGGACCGGCGCTGATCGCGCTCGGTCTGGAGCCCTTGCAGGCGCATCTCTTCGTCTTCTGGTACGCGCTCCTGTCGACCATTACGCCCCCGGTCTGCGGCGCGGTCTTCATCGCCGCCGGCATGGTCGGCGAGAATTGGCTGAAGGTCGCGTTCTCCGCCATGGCGCTCGGCCTCGGGCTTTACCTCGTGCCGCTCGGCATGATCGCCAATCCGGCCCTGATCGCGCTCGCCGATACCCCGGTCGCCGCGCTTCTCGCCGCCCTCAAGTCCGGTGCGGGCCTCGGCGCGATCTCCTTCGGCGTCATCGCCCCGCTCAATCCGCTGCTTCGCGCCGGACTTGTCGCCGGCGGCGGGGTGTTGCTCTTCGTGTGAGGGGGCGTCAAACGCCGCCCCACGCACCGCCGTCACCCCGGTCAAGGCGCAAGCCGCGAGCCGGGTCGATTGGCGCCCTCAGCCGTCGTGGGATAGGTCACGGTCGGAAATGCAGAGACGCAGTATAGGGTTTGAGCGCGCTGCGGCGTGGATTGGATCCCGGATCAGGTCCGGGATAACGTGTAAGCGCGGGGCGATCTGAGTAGCGAACTGCTCGCTTCCCCAGGTCCTGGTCGTCTGGCTCCGCAAACGAAAAAGGGCGGAGACCTGTCGCCTCCGCCCGTCGATCGTCTCTCCATGCGAGAGACGATGCCTACTCCCAGGAGACACCCGTGAGGTCGTTCGCCTGGATCGGGGAGTTGACCCAAAGCCCCTTCAGGCCCGAGGCCCAGACGCCGGCCTTGGCGAGCTGGAACAGATAGACGTTCACCGCATCCTCGGTGATGATCCGCTGTGCCTCGCCCATCAGCGCATAGCGTTCGTCCGTCGCCGAAGCGGTGTCCAGCTTGGCCATGGTCTCGTCGAACCGGGCGCTGTCATACTGGAAATAATAGTCCTTGCGGCCGTAGATGCCGATGTCCATCGGTTCCGTGTGCGAGACGATGGTGAAGTCGAAGTCCTTGCCCTTGAACACCTCCGACAGCCACTGCGCCCACTCCAGCGGAATGATCTCCAGTTCGATGCCGATCTTCTTCAGGTCGGAGGCGATCAGCTCGCCGCCGCGCCGGGCGTAGACCGGGGGCGGCAGCTTGATCGTCGCCTTGAAGCCGTCGGGATAGCCGGCCTCGGCAAGCAGCGCCTTCGCCTTGTCGCGGTCGAGCGGATAGGTGTCGGTGAGATCGACATAGGCGGGATGATGCGGGGCGAAATGCGTGCCGATCGGCGTGCCGATGCTGAACATCGCGCCGTCGATGATCGCCTGGCGGTCGATCGCATGGGAGATCGCCCGGCGCACCCGCAAGTCGGCGAGCGGTCCGGCCTTGTTGTTCATCGCCAGGATGGTTTCGCCCTCGGTGGTGCCGACGGCGACGGTAAAGCGCGGATCGGCATCCAGCATCGGCAGGTTTTCCGGCGCCAGAAAGACCGGGAAGGCATCGATGTCGCCGGCCAGCAGCGCGGCAAGCCCCGCGCCCGGATCAGCGATGACCTTGAAGGTGGCTTTTTCCAGCGCCACCGGGTCGCCCCAATAGGCATCGTTGCGCACGATCTCGACGTTGTCGCCCTGGGCCCAGTTGGAGAAGCGGAACGGCCCGGTGCCGACCGGCTTCGTCTTGTTGGTCTCCGCGCTTTCCGGCGCCACCATGGCGGCGTCGCCCCAGCCGAGGTTGAAGAGGAAACCGCCGTTCGGCTTGGCAAGCGTGATCCGGACCGTCGCGGGATCGACGACCTCGACGGTCTCGATGCCGGCAAACAGCGGTTTTTGCGCGTTGGTGCTGTCCTCCGCGCGGGCGCGGTCGAGCGAGAACTTCACATCGTCTGCGTCAAAGCTCGTGCCGTCATGAAAGGTCACGCCTTCCTGAAGCTGGAAGGTATAGGTCAGCCCGTCCTCGGAGATCGTCCAGCTCTTGGCGAGCAAGGGCTGCACGGCGCCGTTCCTGTCGATGCGGGTCAGGCCCTCGAAGATGTTGGCATAGGTGATTTCATCGATTGCCGCGGCCGCGCCCGCCGTGGGGTCGAGATGCGGCGGCTCCAGCTGGACGCCGAGCACGATATCGGTGCGGGCCGCCTCGGCGGGCAGCGGGGCGAAGGCCGCTGCCGCGCCGATCACGAGGCCGGCGGCGAGTGCCGCGCGCCGGTTGAAGAATGCCATCATCGAAAAACCTCCCGTTTTCGTGCGGCGCCCGAGGTCGGGCGCCGTGCCGTCGCATGACTGCGTCGCGCCTGCGTGCGAGCCTAGCGCCCGGCGGTCAAAAGCGCCACGGTCGCCTGCGCCATCACCTTGGCGCTGTCGACCATGTCGTCGATGCCGACGAATTCGTCCGGCCGGTGGGCCATGTCGAGAATGCCCGGGCCATAGGCGATGCAATCGTGCAGATGGCCGATGCGGGCGATGTGTTTCTGATCGTAGGTGCCGGGCGAGATCACATAGTCGGGCGCCTTCGACAGCACGTCGCGAATTCCGTCGGCGACCGCGCGCACCACCGGAGCGTCCCGGTCGGTCATCGTCGGGATCACCTCCATCAGGTCGCGGATCCGGTAGTCGAATTTGTCCCGCGTGCGGGCGAGGTCGTCGAGAATGTCCATCACCTCGCCCTTCACCTCCTCAAGGCTTTCCTCGATCAGGTAGCGGCGGTCGATCACCATCCGGCAGCTGTCGGGCACGCAAGGCGAGGGCAGGCCGTCGAAACCTTCCGGCTGGCCGCCGTGCATCGAGTTGATGTTGAGCGTCGAGGAGCGCGCGCCTTCGGGCACCACGGGCATGTCGGTGTGTTTGGCGGCAAGCTTCGGATAGAGGTCGCGCTCGAAGCGCTCCAGCACGGCTCCCATGTGGCGCACGGCGCAGTCGCCGAGGAACGGCATGGAGCCATGCGCGATGGAGCCGCGCGTCTCGATCTCCGCCCACCACACACCGCGATGGCCGAGGCAGATTCGGTCCTTGTTGAGCGGCTCGGGTATGATCACGTGGTCGACGCGCGGCTTGGAGAACAGCCCTTTGGAGGCCAGATAGGCGACGCCGCCGAAGCCGCCGGATTCCTCGTCGACCGTGCCGGAAATCTCGATGGCGCCGGGAAATTCCGGCATGGCTTCCAGGAGAGCCTCGATTGCGATGATGGAGGCGGCGAGTCCGCCCTTCATGTCGCAGGCGCCGCGCCCGTAAACCTTGCCGTCGCGCACGATTCCAGCGAAGGGGTCGACGGTCCAGCCGTGACCGGCCTCGACCACATCGATGTGGGAATTGAAATGGACGCAGGGACCGGGGCGCCGGCCCTCGATGCGGGCCACCACATTGGTGCGCGGATAGCGGGCGCTGTCGCCGGGCGTGTCCTCGCCGCGCATGTAGCTCACCTGGAAGCCGCGCCGGGCGAGCCGGGTGCCGATGAACTCCGCGCAGGGCGTGTAGGCTTCGCCCGGAGGGTTGACGGTCGGTATGCGGATCAGGTCCTGGGTCAACCGCACAAGCTCGTCGCGCTTGTCGTCGACGCGCCGAAAAAGCGCCTCCAGCATGTCGCCTCCCGTGATAGGACAGAGCCGGGCGACCACAAACTTGCACCGGTTGTCCGTGCACATGGTGCACCACCGGGCGGCGGCTTTCCAGCGCGCTGACGGCGTTTTGCGGATCGAAGGGCGGAACGTGCCGAAGACGATTTGGGAAAACACCGAAGACGCTGCGTCAGGCAGGTCCGGGGCGTCCCCGACGGATGGCGCAGGCGGGCCCCAGGCGCTCGCCCGCCTGCATCGGCTGCAGACGGGCCGCCGTCTCCTCGGGCTTTTCGGCGTGCTCGCAGCCGTTGCCTTTGCCCTCGCGATTGCCCGCATGATCATGGGAGACGCGCCGCCCCTGCCGACGACCGGCGAGAGGGCCGCGGAGCTGCCGGCCGATGCCTTGGCCGGTCTTCCGCCGGAGGAACGGATGCGGCTGTTGCGCCCCATGCTTGACCGTCCCGCGGTCTTCAAGCGTGTCTATGGCGGTCATCCGGCGGATCTCTGCGCGGCGATCTCCGGTCTCGGCGTGCCGATGTCGGACTGGAAGCCGGACCCTTTTGTCGCCGGTTTCTGGTACTGCGCGAGCGAGCTGGTTGTGCTTGGACGCACCGCGCCGGACGGACGGCACGCCACGCTTTTCGTCAATCTGCGGGGGCAAAGCGAAACGTCGCTCAACACCGTGCGCATCAAGCTCAATGCGGAAAACCCGGCGACGGTGAGCCGGGCGCGGGCCTCGCTGCTGCGGGTGTTGGATGCGGTCGGCGCGCGCTACGGCTGGCCCTGGCCCGAGGGGGTGCAGCAGGCGGTGACGGACAATCGCGCGGCGACATTCGAGCAATACGGCATGACGGTGACGATCCTGCCGGAGGACCCGGACCTGACCGGCGATCTGCCCGGCGTGGTGCGGGTCAATGTCATCGTCGAGTTTCCCGTCGTCGACCTTGTTGCCCCTGCGGAAATCTTCGCCCCCTTCGCCTGGGAGGCGGAGAGGGCGAGCGAGCGCCGGCGCAACCGGCCGGTTGGCGGGGCGGACCCGCAGACGCGCGATGCGCGCGGGGTCAGCGGCCGGGAAGGGGAATGAACTCCTCCGCATCGCCCGGAACGGTGTCGAAACGCATCTGCTTCCAGTCTTCCTTGGCCTGGTCGATCCGCTCTTTCGACGAGGAGACGAAGTTCCACCAGATGTGGCGTGGCCCGTCCATCGGCTCGCCACCGAGGATCAGGAACCGGGCCGGTCCGCGCGCCGTGACCGTGATGGCGTCGCCCGGCTTGAAGACGAGAAGCTGCCCTTCCTCGAAGGTGTCGCCGGATATCTCGATGGTGCCGCCGACGGTGTAGATCGCCCGTTCCTCATGGGTGGCGTCGACCGGAAGCCGTCGACCGTCCTCCAGCGTGACATCGGCATAGATCGTCTCCGACGCCGTCTTGACCGGCGAGCGCGCGCCATAGATTTCCCCGGCGATCACCCGCACCGTTGCGCCCTGATCGGTGAGGACCGGGAGGTCGCTTTTGCCGACATGCTCGAAGGCGGGTACCGTTTCCTCCGCGTGTTTCGGCAAGGCCACCCAGCTCTGGATGCCGAAGAGCTTGCGCGCGCGCGCCTTCTGTTCCGGGTCCTCGCGCTCGGAATGGACGATGCCGGAGCCGGCGGTCATCCAGTTGAGTTCGCCGGGCCGGATCGGGAGGTCGGAACCGAGGCTGTCGCGGTGGTGGATCTCGCCCTCGAACAGATAGGTCACTGTCGCCAGGCCGATGTGCGGATGCGGGCGAACGTCGATCCCGCCGGTGTGCAGGAACTCCGCCGGTCCCATCTGGTCGAAGAAGATGAAGGGGCCGATCATCTGCCGCTTGGGCGAGGGCAGCGCGCGGCGCACCTCGAAGTCGCCGAGATCGCGGGCGCGCGGCACGATGATCGTGTCGATCATGTCGCAGGATTTTGCGTCGCCGGGCGTCGGGTCGAGATCGGGCATCCACGTCATGGCTGTCTCCTCGGCAGGTGTGTCGGGCGCGTCGGGCGCCCGTCCTGTCTCAAAGGATAATCCATCCCGTGCCCGGTTCCAGCCTCCGTTCGCAAGACGGATTGTATGGTCTGGGTGAACGATCTTGCGAATTCGAGACAAGATCGTTCAGCCATCCGAAGGCCGTGACGGTTCCGGGCATCGTTGCCGGACCCTGCGATCAGACCGTTCCGCCCAGTTCCGCGCCGAGGTCCTGCAGCTCCTTGCCGCCGGCCATCAGGTTCTGCAATTCGTCGATGGTGATCTCGTCCTTGGCGTGGGTGCCGAGGGTCTTGCCGCGGTTGAGCACGGTGAAGCGGTTCCCGACGGCGAAGGCATGGCGCACGTTGTGGGTGATGAAGATCACCCCCAGCCCCTTGGTGCGCACCTGGTTGATATACTTCAGCACCATGGAGGTCTGCGCCACGCCGAGCGCCGAGGTCGGCTCGTCGAGGATCAGAACCTTGGCGCCGAAATAGACCGCCCGGGCGATGGCGACGCATTGGCGCTCGCCGCCGGACAAGGTTCCCACCGCCTGTTGCGGATCGCGCACGTCGATGCCGATGCGGCGCATCTCCTCGCGCGTCACCGTGTCGGCATGGGCCATGTCCATGTGGCGGAAGGGGAAAAATCCCTTCAGCGGTTCCCGGCCCATGAAGAAGTTGCGGGTGATCGACATCAACGGGATCATCGCCAGGTCCTGGTAGACCGTGGCGATGCCGGCGTCGAGCGCGTCGCGCGGGCTCTGGAAGGAGACCGGCCGGCCCTCGACGTGGAAGGTTCCTTCCGTCGGCGCATGGACGCCGGACAGCGTCTTGATCAGCGTCGACTTGCCGGCGCCATTGTCGCCGAGCAGGCAGAGCACTTCGCCGGCATGGACCTTCATCGAGACGCCGCCGAGCGCGATCACGGAGCCGAAGTGCTTGACCAGGTCGCGCACCTCGATCAGCGGTGTGGAGTTGGGTTCGGTCATGGCCTCAGCGCTCCCCCGTCGCCCGCTTGCGGATGAAGTTGTTGAACAGGACCGCCAGCAGCAGCATGCCGCCGAGGAACACCAGATACCAGTCCTGGTCGATGTCGGTGTAGGTCAGGCCGATCAGCACCATGCCGAAGATGATCGCGCCGAGGAACGCGCCGATGGCCGAGCCGTAGCCGCCGGTCAGCAGGCAGCCGCCGATGACGGCGGCGATGATCGCCTCGAATTCCTTCTGGAAGCCGCGCCGGGCATCCGTCGATCCGGCGTCGAGCACGGTGAGGATCGCGACCAGCGCCGCGCACATGGCCGTGGCCATGAACAGGATGGTCTTCACCCGGCGCACCGGCACGCCGGAGTTGCGCGCGGCATTGGCGTCGCCGCCGGCGGCGAAAATCCAGTTTCCGAACTTGGTGCGCAAGAGCACCCAGGTGGCGACCAGCGCAATGCCAGCGAACCAGAGGATCTCCACCGGCATGCCGGTCACCTTGGGCGTGCCGTTTCGGAAGGTGTCGATCCAGCCGTTGGCGGCGAGCATGGCGAACAGCCCTTCGAAGGCCTCGCCGGAGAAGAGTTCGAGGAACGGGCTGTCGCCGGCGGCTTCCTTGACGCCGCGCAACTGGGTGGCGCCGTCGGTTGCCCATTTCAGCCCGACGAGCGTCAACCCGCGCAGGATGAACAGGAAGGCCAGCGTCACGATGAAGGAGGGCAGGCCGGTGCGCAGCACGATCTGGCCGTTCATCGCGCCGATGCCGCCGGCAAACACCAGCGTGGCGACGATGGCGACGATAAGCGGCATCTCCCAGGTGACGAGCACCGTGCCGAAGGCAAGGCCGGCGAAGGCAACCATCGAGCCGACCGAGAGGTCGAACTCGCCGCCGACCATCAGCAGCGCCGCGCCGATGGCGAGAATGCCGAGCTGGGCTGCGGGCGCCATGAAGTTCATGATGCCGGCGAGCGAGAACATCGCCGGATTGGCGACGGTCATGAAAAACGCCGTCACCAGAATGAGCCCCGCCAGCGCGCCGAGTTCCGGGCGCCGCAGCAGTCGGGTCATCAGGGTGGTTTGCTTGAGCCGTTCATCCGGCTGTGCCGGCGTGGCGGGCACCGCGTCTGCATCGCTCATCGTGTGGCCTCGCAAGCCTACGTCGCGGGGGGCGCCAGGGGGCGCCGGCTCAGGCCGCGATCGGTAGCGGAAACGAAACGGGGGCACGGCGCAAGGCCGCGCCCCCGGGCGGTCAACGGTCGATCATCCGCTCAGCGGATGCCCTTGGCCGAAAGGTCGACCACCTGGGCCGCCTTGTCCTTGGTGATCAGGTTCGGACCCGACGGCACGTTTCCGCCCGGCATCAGGCCGTAACGGGCGTGATTGGCCAGGAAGACAACCGGCAGGTAGCCCTGCAGATACTGCTGCTGGTCGATGGCGAAAGCGGCTTCGCCGTCGGCGACCGACTGCAGGAAGTTTGCCGACAGGTCGAAGGTCGCCACATTGATCTTGCCGATCATGCCGCTGTCCTTGACCGCCTGCACCACCGGCTCGCCGGCGAGCGACGCGCCGAGCGCCATGATGGTGTCGATGTCGCCGTCGGAGGCGATCGCCGCCTTGACCTTCGACAGGATCTCGCCCGGATCGTTGGTGGTGGGAAGCACGGTCACCGACCCGCCGAAACCGGCGGTGAAGCCCTCGCAGCGCTGGTCGAGCGAAACATTGCCGACCTCGTGGTTGACGCAAAGACCCTTCTTGCCGCCCATCGCGGCGAGCTCTTCGCCGGCCTTCTTGCCGGCGTCATATTCTTCCTGGCCGACATGCAGGGCCGCTCCCAGCGAGGCGGAGACGTCGGAGCCGGAGTTCATCGAGATCACCGGAATGCCGGCGGAGACCGCCTTGCGGATGGAATCGCCGAGCGCATCCGCATCCGGGATCGAGACGATCAGCCCGTGCGGCTCCTGGTTGACGGCGGCATCGATCAACTGGGCCATTGCCACCATGTCGAAGGTTTCCGGCGCGCGGTAGTCGACCGCGACATTCATGTCGGTGCCGGCCTGGGCCACACCGTTCTTGACCACCGACCAGAACGGATCGGAAGCCTGCCCGTGGCTGACCACGATGATATTGATGTCTTCGGCCGAGGCCGGGGCGACCGGAGCCACCGCGGTCAGACCGACGACGGCGGCCGCCGACAGCAAGCGTGTGAACAAGCGATTCATTTGGTTTCCTCCCAGTTTCCCCGCAGCGGGGACCCCGTTGAACGGGATTTCAGGCAATTCTCCCTTGACGGCCGCCTGTGCGATGCCCTCGCCCGGGACGCATCCCTGCGCCGGACCGGCAATCCAGCCCGCTCCCAAACGGGTGCAGGATTGCAATGGCATCGAAGCGGCCGGAATGCCGCATTCCAAAAATCGACATCTGGAATTTTTATTCCATTTTCGCTTCGCCGGTGTCAAGCTGAAAACCGAAACGGCCGGCGGCGGACGCGACATGTGTCGGGAGGCTTTGCGGTTTTTGACAAGATCGGCGATTGTGCGCCGGCAAATGTGGACAGGAGAGGGATGCGGAATGAGCGATGTGCAGGAGGCCCCGCGGGACTACGACAGTTTGCGTGCGCTCCTGATCGCGCGCCGGCCGTCCATGCCCAAGCGGCTTGCGCAGGTGGCGGCCTTCGCCGTCGACCGTCCCGACGATGTCACCTTCGGAACGGTGGCCGTCATCGCGGAGCAGGCGGGCGTCCAGCCCTCGACGCTTGTGCGCTTCGCCCAGTCTCTCGGCTATCAGGGGTTTTCGGAGTTCCAGGACGTGTTTCGGGCCAGACTGCGCGAGCGCTGGCCGGATTATGACGAACGGCTGGAGGCCTTGCGGCGGCGGTCGGGCGAAAGCCGGGGCGCCCATGCGCTGTTCGGAGATTTCGTCGACACGGCGGTCGCCTCGCTGCTCAGGCTGCGCAATTCCATTTCCGGCGACACGATGGAGGAGGCGGCGCGGCTGATGGCCGATGCCCGGGTGATCTATCTGGTCGGCCAGCGCCGCGCGTTTCCGGTGAGCGCCTATATGTCCTACGCGCTTGCCAAGCTCGGCATGCCGGCGGTGCTGGTCGACAATCTGGCCTCGCTCGGTCCGGAGCAGGCGGGCGCGGCCGGCCCCGAGGATCTGTTGGTCGCCGTGAGCTTCACCCCCTATACCTCGCTCACAGTGGATGTCGCCAACGCGGCGGCCGAGCGCGGCGTGCCGGTGCTGGCGCTGACCGATTCCCCGTTCTCGCCGCTGATCCAGTCGGCCCGCGCCGTGATCGAGGTGGTGGAAGCCGATCTCGGTGCCTTTCGCTCGCTCTCCGGCACCTTGTGCCTTGCGATGGCGCTCTGTGTCGCCGCCGCCGAGCTGCGTCGTGGCGAGGAGGGGGAGGGCGGCGACCTTTGATCCCGCGCCGCCGCTCAACGACCTGATTTCAAAAACGGACCGGTTGCCCGCTTTTGGCCGACTCCGTTGCCGCGTCCGCCAGCCTTTGTGCCATCAGCCCGTCATGCCCGTCCGGCCTGGGCGCCTGCTCGCCGCGGGCGGCTGCCAGAAACGCGTCCAGTTGCAGCCGATAGGCGGTTGCGTAGCGCTCGAGAAAGAAATTCTGCGCGGGATCGGCGGTGAAACCCGCCCCCGTTGCCAGCTCGACTGTGGTTTCATGCTGGTTGCCGGCCCGCAGCAGGCCCTTCTGGCCGTGCACCTCGATGCGCTGGTCGTAGCCGTAGGTGGCGCGGCGGGAATTGGAAATCTGAGCGATCTTGCCGCTCGCCGTCTTCAGCAGAACGGCGGCGGTGTCGACATCGCCGGCCGCGCCGATCTCCGGATCGACCAGACTGGAGCCGACCGCATGCACCTCGACCGGCTCCTCGCCGAGCAGGAAGCGGGCCATGTCGAAATCATGGATCATCATGTCGCGGAACAATCCGCCCGAGCGTTCGATGTAGGAGACCGGCGGCGGGGAGGGATCGCGCGACAGGATGGTCACCAGTTCCACCTCGCCGATCTGGCCGTCGTCGATCCGCGCCTTGACGCTGGCGAAATTCGGATCGAAGCGCCGGTTGAAACCGATGAAGAGCGGCACGCCGGCCGCCTCCACGATCTTCAGCACGCCTTCGATGCGTTTGGCCGACAGGTCCACCGGCTTTTCGCAGAAGATCGCCTTGCCGGCCCTGGCCGCGCGCTCGATGAAGTCGGAATGCGTGTCGGTGGGCGAGGCGATCAGCACCGCATTGGACCCGCTTCCCTCCAGCGCCTCGTCGAGATCGATGACCGCAGCGTCGAGCCGCCCCGCGAGCGCGCGCGCGGCCGCCTCGCTGGCGTCGCATATGCCGGCCAGCGCCACGTCCTTGTGGTCGGCTGCGCGCGCGGCAAGATTGGCTGCATGGATCTGCCCGATCCGTCCGGCTCCGATGATAGCGATGGAAAGCACGTCTGGTCCTTTCGAAGAGAATGTATGTTCCATATTGACCGCAGCATAGAATTTACGTTTCACTCGCGCAAGGTCGCTGCCGGCGTCTGAACGGGGCCTGGCGAGAGACGCGGCGGGACTGGCGTCGCACTTGCGCACCCTGCCGCGCAAGCCGGAAAAGAGGAAGTCATGGCAAACTCGAATGCGCCGCTCGGTGTCGGGCTGATCGGAACGGGCTATATGGGCAAGTGCCATGCGCTGGCCTGGAATGCGGTGAAACCCGTGTTCGGGGACGTCGCGCGGCCCCGGCTCGAGCTTCTGTGCGAAACCTCCGAAGCCTATGCAAGCGCGCGGACCGAGGAGTTCGGCTTTGCCCGTTCAACCAGCGACTGGCGCGCGCTGGTGTCGGATCCCGCCATCGATGTCGTCTCGATCACCACGCCGAACGCGTTCCATGCCGAGATGGCGATCGCCGCGCTGAAAGCCGGCAAGCACGTGTGGTGCGAAAAGCCGATGGCGCCCGAATTTGCCGATGCGCTCGCCATGAAGGCTGCCGCCGAGGAGAGCGGCCGTGTCGCGATCCTGGGCTACAACTACATCCAGAACCCGGCGTTCCGGGAGATCGCCCGGCTGATCGGCGAGGGCGCCATCGGCACGCCGTTCCAGATCCGCGCCGAGATGGACGAGGATTTCATGGCCGATCCGGACTCGCCGTTCTTCTGGAAGAATGCATCCTCGTCCGGTTATGGCGCACTCGACGATTTCGCGGTCCACCCGCTGTCGCTGATCCAGCGCCTGTTCGGGCGGGTCGAGCGGGTCTTCTGCGACATGGCGATGCCTTATGCGACCCGACCGGACGGCGGGGACGAGGCGCGTGCGGTCGAGACCCATGACATGGCCAACCTGCTGATGCGCCTTGAGGGTGGGCTTCAGGCAAGCCTGCAGGTTAACCGCTGCGCCTGGGGGCGCAAGGGCCGGATCGCGCTTCAGGTCTTCGGCTCGAAGGGCTCGATCCTCTATGACCAGGAGCGGATGAACGAGGTCGAGCTCTACCGCGCCGAGGGCGACGCGCGCCAGCAGGGCTTCGCCCGCATCCTGACCGGACCGCAGCACCCGCCCTACGACCGCTTTATCCCCGCGCCCGGACACGGCCTCGGTTTCAACGATCTCAAGGTGATCGAGTGCCGCGAGCTGCTGCGCGCCATCGCCGGCGAACCGGCGAGCGTGATTTCCTTCGCCGACGGGCTGGAGATCGAGCGTGCGGTGCATGCGGCGGCGCGGTCCTTCGAGGTCGGCGGATGGGTGGAGGTCGCCTGATCGGGGCGCGGGCCTTCCCGCCGGTTTCGAAGCGGTTGCGCTTCACACGAAATGCCGTAGCGTCAAGATGGTGCCGCAGGTTTTTCTCGGCGGCGAGAGAGGGCTGCGGGAGGTTCGATGAGCGGTGCGTTTCCGGATTTTGTCTTTGCCGCCCTGCTTGCGGTCCTCACGGTCGGCGGAACGGTGGCGCTCGCCATCGGGTCCTATCTTCTCGGGCGCAAGCTGCTGTTGCCGTTGAGCGGCGAGGAGACCCGCGATCTTGCCGGGTCGGTGATCTTCCGCGTTTCCGCGCTGCACGGGCTCATCCTTGCGCTCGTCTTTGCCGAGGAGATCGTCAACGTCAACGGCATCAAGCAGACGACGTCCCGGGAATCAGCGCTCATCGCCGATATCTACTATGATCTCAAGCGCTACGAACCGGAGCAGACGGCGGCACTGCGCACGGAGCTTGCGACCTATGTGGCGCTTGTCGTCAACGATGAATGGCGGGAGCTTGCCGAGAACCGGCGCCTGTCCGCCGCGGCCTGGGATCGCTGGTCGACCGTCTATTCCGGCATTCTCGATCTTGCGCCGCAAACGCCGCGACAGGTCCGGTTGCAGGAGACCTTGCAGGCCGAAATCCGGGAGATCTCCCGCTTGCGCCGTCAGCGGGAGAATGCGGCGCTCTCCTCGGTCAACCCCTTCTTCATGGCCGCGGCGGTGATCGGCGTGGTGCTGACGTCGCTCAGTTTCTTCACCTTCGCGCCAACGACGGTCAACCTCGTGCTTCTGTCGGTGTTCGGCATCTATACCGGCATGATCATCTTCTTCGTCACCGCCTTCTCCAATCCCTATCTGCCGCCTGGCGCAATCGAGCCGGTGGGCTTCCAGCAGCTTTTTCAGGGCGAGGTACGTGCCGACTACGAGGCGTCGCTCGACGGATCGACCGTCAGGTGAAGATCGTCCGGTCGCGGGCGACCTGTTCGGCGATGAAATCGGCGACGACGCGCACCCGGCGCAGATCGCGCGAGGATTCGTGCAGCACCAGCCAGTAGCTTCGGTCGATCCTTTGATCCTCCAGCACGCGCTCAAGCTCCGGGTGATTGCGGGCGATGAAGGCGTGCAGAATGCCGATGCCCGCTCCCGAACGCACCGCTTCCGTTTGTCCGAGCGCGGAGCCGATCTCGAAACGCGGACGGAAGCTGCGGTCGATCTCGTCGGCATAGGCAAGGGCGGCGGAATAGACGAGGTCCTCCACATAGCCGACCAGTGCGTGGCGCTTGAGGTCCTGCGGCGTGTACGGTTTGCCCGCGCGGGCCAGATAGGCCTTTGAGGCGTAGAGGCCGAGCGCGTAGTCGACGAGTTTCTTGGCGACCAGCCGGCCGTGGTCGGGCCGCTCGACGGTGATGGCGATATCGGCCTCGCGGCGCGACAGCGACACCGCGCGCGGCACGGGCACGAGCTGCAGCGTCAGTTCCGGATGCCGCTCGGTCAGTTCGCCGAGCCGCGGCGCCAGAAAGGCGACGCCGAAGCCGTCGGGCGCGCCGATGCGCACCGTGCCGGAAACGGCCACATCCGCGTCACCGATTTCCGCCCGGGCGCCCAGCATCTCCGCCTCGACCCGCTCGGCCGTTGCGAGAAACCGTTCGCCGGCTTCCGTGAGCGCCGACCCGGTGGTGCGCCGGTCGACAAGCTTTACCTTGAGATCCGCCTCCAGCGCCGACAGCCGGCGGGCCACCGTCGCGTGATTGACGCCAAGCGCGCGGGCGGCGGCCAGCAACTGGCCATGGCGTGCGACAGCAAGGAAGATGCGCGTGTCGTCCCAGTTCATGTAGGCTCCGGTCTGGATCGCTGAAAGGCGCGAGTTTCGATTTTTGCACAACGGATGCGGCTTTCCTCACATTGCATCCGACAAAAAACGAAGGCAATACAGGTCCAGCCAATTCGTTCCGCTCAGTGACGAGGGGACCGCACGCGCGAAAGCCGCGGCTTGGCCAAAAGGGAGAAACGACCCATGAAGACAATTGGACATTTCATCGGCGGCAAGCACGTCGAAGGCACCTCTGGCCGTCATGCCGACGTCTACAATCCGGCGACCGGCGAAGTGCAGGCCAAGGTCGCGCTTGCCTCGCAGGCAGAGCTGCGCGCCGCCGTCGAAAACGCTGCCGCCGCGCAGCCGGCCTGGGCCGCGCAGAACCCGCAGAAGCGCGCCCGCGTGCTGATGAAGTTCGTCGCGCTCTTGCACCGCGACATGGACAAGCTCGCCGAGGCGCTCTCGCGCGAGCACGGCAAGACCATTCCCGACGCCAAGGGCGACGTCATCCGCGGCCTGGAAGTCGCGGAATTCTGCATCGGCGCGCCGCATCTGCTGAAGGGGGAATTCACCGAAGGCGCCGGCCCGGGCATCGACATGTATTCCATGCGCCAGCCGCTTGGCGTCGTTGCCGGCATCACGCCGTTCAACTTCCCGGCTATGATCCCGATGTGGAAGTTTTGCCCGGCGATCGCCGCCGGCAACGCCTTCATCCTGAAGCCGTCCGAGCGCGACCCGTCCGTGCCGATCATGCTGGCGGAGCTGATGCTCGAGGCCGGCCTGCCGGCGGGCGTTCTCAATGTCGTCAATGGCGACAAGGAAGCCGTGGACGGCATTCTCGACGATCCGGACATCATGGCCGTCGGCTTCGTCGGCTCCACCGCGATTGCCGAATACGTCTATTCGCGCGGCTGCGCCAACGGCAAGCGCGTGCAGTGCTTCGGCGGCGCCAAGAACCACATGATCATCATGCCGGATGCCGACATGGATCAGGCCGCCGACGCGCTGATCGGCGCGGGCTATGGGGCTGCCGGCGAGCGCTGCATGGCGATCTCGGTTGCCGTCCCGGTTGGCGAGGAAGCCGCCAATGCGCTGATGGAGCGGCTCGTTCCGCGTGTCGAGGCGCTGAAGATCGGTCCCTATACCGCCGGCGACGACGTTGATTTCGGCCCGCTGGTGACGGCGCAGGCGCGGGAGCGTGTGCTCGGTTTCGTCGAGCAGGGCGTGAAGGAAGGCGCGACACTTGCCGTCGACGGCCGCAACTTCACCATGCAGGGCTACGAGAACGGCTACTTCATGGGCGGTTGCCTGTTCGACAATGTCACGAGGGACATGTCGATCTACAAGGAAGAGATCTTCGGCCCGGTCCTGTCGGTCGTCCGCGCTCCCGACTATGACGAGGCGCTGGATCTGGCGATGAGCCACGAGTATGGCAACGGCACGGCGATTTTCACCCGCGATGGCGACACGGCCCGCGACTTCGCCAGCCGCATCAACATCGGCATGGTCGGCATCAACGTGCCGATCCCGGTGCCGCTTGCCTATCACACCTTCGGCGGCTGGAAGCGCTCCGGCTTCGGCGATCTCAACCAGCACGGCCCGGACGCGTTCAAGTTCTACACGCGCACCAAGACGGTCACCTCGCGCTGGCCGTCGGGCCTGAAGGACGGCGCCGAATTCGTCATCCCGACGATGAAGTGAGCCCCGGTCCGGCCCGTCAGGGCCGGATCGTTCATGCCAGTGGCATGATCGAAGGGGCGAACGCGGTCGAGGGTAAGCGGGCGCAGCCCGCGTCGAGACCGCAACCCGGTCGGGCGAACGCGGCTCGGGATCAAGCGGACGTCAGCCCGTGGTCCGGCTGAAGCGGAATTGAGAAGGCCGGCTGCGCAACCGCAGCCGGCCTTCTTCGTTTGTGACCGGTGTGACCGGCGCAACTGCGGTGATGATCAGCCGTGGCCGGCCAATGCGGCGGCGCGGATGTCTTCCGCCTTGTCGGCAAGGGCGGAGACATTGAAGTCGGCCGGATCGCCACCGAGGATCGTGATCACGGCGATCACGGTGTTGTCGGAGATCGGGACATTCTTGTCGGAGGCCATGCCAAGCGTGATGGCCATCAGGTCGATGTCAACCGTGACCCCGGGCAGGACGGAGACGCCATTCACCGCGTCGCGGAAGACGGCGAGATTTTCCAGCGGCGAGTCGATCATCACCGCCGTCACATTGTCCCAGTCGCTGCGCAGAAGATCCGCAAGCGCTTCCGCGGTCATATTGTAGTAGGTGATGCCGTCCGCATCGAACGTCTTGACGAGTTCGGCTCGAGCGCTGTCCAGAATGTTCCCGGGTGCGCGAATGACGTTCAGCCTGCCCAGTTCGACTTCCGGGATTCCCTCAGCGGCCCAGACCGGCTTTCCGCGGGATCCGTCCGGCTTGCCGTACTGCGGTCCGCGACCGTCGGAGTCGGTCGGTTCCGCGCTTGTGGAATGGCCGCCACCCTTGTTTGCGCCCTGGCTGCCGCCTGAGCCGCCCGAACTGCCTCCGTCATGGCCGCCACCGCCGCCACCCTGGCCGCCGCCACCTTGGCCGCCGCCACCCTGACCTCCGCCGCCATGGCCGCCGCCGCCCTGGCCGCTTCCCTGCTGAGCCTGTGCATCCGACACCGATGCGATCGTGAAACTGCCGGCGACCAGCGCGGCGCCGCAGAGCAGCGCAATCGCAAGGGCGGAGCTGCGGATCAAATCTGAACGGTATTTCATGACGTGTCTCCCAAAAGGCAAGGCGATGATCCGGTCGCTCTCCGGTCTGGACCGCTTGCAGACCATGGCCACTTTAGCGCCGTACGCACGGCCCTCATTGATTGATATCAAATATTCATATTATTGCAAATTAGGGTTTGGAAAGACGAGCTTTCCTCAACGGAGGGGAGGGTCTGGATCGTCCCGCTCGGGGTGGCCTGTGGAGTGGCGCTTCGTTGCGGCATGTCAGCTGCGAACTGTGGCGCATCAGCTACAGGTCGAATTGTTTTTCGCTGGAGCGGGCGCTCGGCTACTTTCATCCTTGCGAAGGAAAGGACCATTGCCCTAGTTTTCGGGCTAGAGATTCTAACGGCTTTGGCCTGCGTTCGACTGCGGGGGAATTTATGACTTCAGCGAAAATTTTGTCTTTGGCAGGTGTGGTGGCCACATCACTCGCGGCCGGATCCGCTCTTGCGCAGGACGCAGGCTCCTTCGAGCGTGACATCTATATGCGTCTTGAGGCCGGGGGCGCCTTTCTGGGCCAGAATCGCGGCAACTGGACCGGCCCGGGACCTGCGGATCCCCAGATCACGCACTCCTTGAGCAATCCTGGCGCGTTCTTCGGCTCCGTCGCCGTGGGAACCACGGTCTTTGACGGCCTGCGCACCGATCTGTCGCTGTCCTACCAGAGCCGCATGAATGTGAAGGGGCAGTGGATCGCTCCGGCCGCGGGCGCGCCGCATGCGAACATGGATGTGGACGTTTCGAGCTGGATCGTGATGGCGAACGTCTTTGCCGAACCGCTGGCGCTTGCCGGTTACGAAAGCCCCATCCGCCCGTTTGTGACCGGCGGTCTGGGTGTGGCCTTCAACCAGATGGACGACTGGACCCGCACCAATCCGGCAGCCGTTCAGCCTGTCCGTACGTTTGAGGGCAACACCGAGACCTCGTTCGCCTGGTCGATCGGCGGCGGTGTCTCGGCATCGCTTGGAGATCTCTTCGGCCTGGGGCGCCCGATCGATCTCGACCTGACCTATCGCTACATCGATGCCGGAAAGGTCCAGGGTGGAGGCACTCCGCTGCCGGGGAGCGGGACAAGCGTTCCGCGGGAGCCGTTCAACTACGACAATACGCTCCACACCGTCTCGATCGGTGTCCGGATCCCCTTTTCCACGTATTGATACCGACAGCGCGCAAGCCGCTGACGAGAAGCCGGGACCTGCGTCCCGGCTTTTTCGTGTCTGCCGCCACGATTTGCCGGCTGGGAGACCTTCCGGTGCGGTCGTGTTTGCGGTTCCCCGCAAGTCCCGATAGGCTGCCGGAAAATCGGGGCCGCCGCGACCGCGGAAGGTCAACAGTCCAAGAGGGTTAGATGACGCAGCGTGAAGTCGTTCTCGTTTCGGGTGTGCGCACGGCAATTGGCAGCTTCGGAGGATCGCTGAAGAGCGTGCCGCCGACGGAGTTGGGGGCGAAGGTGGCCGCCGAGGCGATCCGGCGCTCGCGCGTGGCCGCAACCGACATTGGCCATGTGGTGTTCGGCCATGTGATCAACACCGAACCCCGCGACATGTATCTTGCGCGCGTTGCCGCCGTGGAGGCGGGCATTCCGGTCGAGACGCCGGCGCTGACCGTGAACCGCCTGTGCGGCTCGGGCGCGCAGGCCATCGTCTCGGCCGCTCAGTCGATCCTCCTCGGCGATACCGATTACGCGCTCGCCGGTGGCGCGGAATCGATGAGCCGCGCCCCCTACGCCTCGTCGGGCGCGCGCTTCGGCGTGAAGATGGGCGATGCCGCCTTGCACGACATGATGCTCGGCGCGCTGAACGATCCCTTCGGCGGTGGGCACATGGGCGTGACCGCGGAAAATGTCGCCGAACGCTACACCATCAGCCGCGAGGCGCAGGATGCGCTGGCCGTCGACAGCCAGAACCGTGCGGGCATTGCCATTCGCGACGGCCGCTTCGTCGACCAGATCCTGCCGATCGAGGTCCGCGCCGGTCGCGAGACCGTGACCTTCGATACCGACGAACATCCGCGCCCGGACACCTCGCCCTCGACGCTGAGCGGCCTGCGGGCCGTGTTCCGCAAGGACGGCTCGGTGACGGCCGGCAATTCCTCCGGGATCAACGACGGCGCGGCGGCCGTCGTTCTGGCCGAACGGTCGACGGCCGAGGCGCGCGGCCTGACGCCGATGGCGCGGCTGATCGGCTATGCCCATGCCGGCGTTTCGCCGGATGTCATGGGCATCGGTCCGGTTCCGGCGGTGCAGAAACTGTTTGAAAAGACCGGAATGACGGCGGCGGATTTCGACGTGATCGAATCCAACGAGGCCTTCGCGGCGCAGGCCTGCGCGGTGATGCGCGAACTGGGCCTGCCCTCCAATCGGGTCAACCCGAACGGCGGCGCCATCGCGCTCGGTCACCCGGTCGGCGCCACGGGCTGTATCCTTGCCGTCAAGGCGATGTACGAGCTGGAGCGCACCGGCGGGCGCTATGCGCTGGTGACCATGTGCATCGGCGGCGGGCAGGGCATTGCGCTGGCGCTGGAGAACCTCAGCGCGGCGTGAGGCGGACCCGCCCGAAGCATTCCCGCCTAAAGCATGGCCGCCCAAAGCATGCCCCAGGGATCGTGCGCTTGAGGGGGTGGCGTCAGGCCGCCCCTTCAAGCCGGGTCTCGAAGATCTCCCGCGGGTAGCCGTTGGCGACGAGCAGATCCCGGACACGGGCGTAGAACACCTGATAGCCCTCGCAATAGGCGGACGGATTGTTGAACCCGCCGTTTCGGGAAAACCGGTTCTCGACATCCCCTCCGCGGCACAGGCGCGCCCATTCGCAGCCGTTGCATCCGCTCGGCAGGCTGTGCAGACCGGCTTCGCTCTCAAGGCTGCGCACAAGGGTCAGGTGATCCCGCAGCGGAGTGTCGTCGACAGACGTCTGCGGCAGGTCGCGGTACCAGGGCAGTGCGGGAATATAGGAATCATTCAGCGCGATGCTGCCGTCGCTCTGGACGACGACGATCTGCACATTTTCGCTGCGCATCGGGCCGCCCAGACGAAACCGAGCCAGGGCGCGCTCGATCTGGCGCACGAACACCGAGGCATCGTCTTCCTTGAGCCAGGCTTCGAAGACATCGGCGAGTTGCCGCCCGTAGGCCGCCGCGGTTTCGCCGTCGCCGGCAAATCCGTCGTCGCGAGAGCGGTCGGGAAGCAGGAAACTCATCTCGCGCACCCCCATTGCGCGGAAGCTGCGGTAGATCTCGGCCAGGTCGTTGCGCCAGTCCAGCACCGAGATCGTCGAGGGGCCAAGCGCCCGGTCGTCGTTCGACCAGTCCACCAAGCGCTCCAGATTCCGTTTCGTCGTCTCGAAGGTCGACCGTCCGCGCTTGTCGAGGCGATGCCGGTCGTGGGCAAGCCTGTCGCCGTCGATGCTGACGCCGACGTGGACGCGGTGCCGCGAAAACGCCTCGAGCCACGCAGGCGAAAGGATGGTTCCATTCGTCTGGATCGCGAAACCGAGAGACGCCTTCGGCTCTATCGCCGCGCGCAGCGACGCGCAGATGCGATCGAAGGCACGCGGCTTCAGAAGCATCGGCTCGCCGCCGTGAAAGGACAGCAGGACCTTCCTGATCCCGAGATCGTCGCAGCCTTGCGTGATCCACTGGCCGACCGCCTCGGCACGGTCCTGATCGACAACCGGCGGGCGGGCGAGGGCGCGCGTGTCCCCCATGTTGAAATAATAGCAATAGTCGCAGTCGATGTTGCAGCGTTCGGCGACCTTGAACACCACCTGCAACGTATCGGGGGGTGCTTCATCCGCGGTGCGAGGTGACATCTTGACCTCCGGGAACGGGCTGTGCGGTCACGGCCCCGCGGCACGTCGGGCCTCCCTCCGGATGCCCGGAGCAGGAGCAAACGGTCGCAGGGCCGTGAGGCGTTTTTCGCGTCCGAGCAGGGCGCGCGGGTAGGGCCGGCGGCAAGCGCCCGCTGTCAGGGGCTTTGGTTGTAGGCGCCGCTGCCCTGATCGTGGAACCCGCCGGTCTGCGTGTAGTCCCCGTTGGTCTGTCCGTAGTAGCCGTCGCCGTTGGTCCGCACGACGCCGACCGGCGACAGCAGGCCGTCGATAATACCCTGACCAATGACCCTGCGCAGGTCTTCTTCGCGTTTCAGCCTGTCCGTCAGCCTTTTGTCCGGGGTTTTTCCGTCGGGGGCTTTGGCCATATGCTGTCTCCCTGGTTGGGGTGTCCGATCCCGCCTTCGCCGCGATGTGTCCGACACCTGTCAACGGCTCCACCGTGACCGCCAGATGCGGGCAAGCCGTGTTCGGTGAGCCGTCGCCCGCGTCTGGCGACAAACGCCAGACCGTTGATGGCTTGCACCGGGAATTCGAGCGGTGCACGTCAAAATAGTCAATACGTATGAATACACTTGAATTTCCGGTGACGTCGAAGCGGCTTGAAATGACCGCGTGGCTCGCCGGGCGGACCCGGACGCCTATCTTGGGTCTGAAAGACGCGCTTCATCCGCTGTGTCCGCAACGCAGGCAGAAAGGAACCTTGATGTCATCTGTTTCCGGTCTCGCAGTCAGGGGCCTCGTTGCCCTCTCGGTCCTTCTTGCGGGTCTGTCCGCGCGCGCGGATGTGCCCGCCTTCACGCTGGCGCAAGGCGCGGATCATCCGCTTTCGGGCAAGGTCTGGTCGCGCGCGGAGGGGGATTTCGTATCGGGCGACGCGGTCGGGACGGCTGTGCGCGATGCGCGCTATGTGCTTCTCGGCGAGATCCACGACAATCCGGACCACCATGCCCTCCAGGCCTATCTGCTGGGTCAGGCGGCCTCAAACGGCCGCCGCCCCGCTGTGGTGCTGGAAATGATCCCGCGCGACCGGCAGGACAGGATCGAGGCGCATTTCGCTGGAACGCCGGCGGATGCGGCCGGGTTCGGCGCGGCCGTCGGCTGGTCCGAGCTTGGCTGGCCGGACTATGCGATCTACCGGCCAATCCTTGAGACCGCCCTGGAGGCCGGGCTGAGCGTGGTTGCGGGCGATGCGCCGCGCGCGGATCGCCGCGCGCTGGCACGGGAGGGACTGGAGAGCCTTGGTACGGAGACGGTCGCGACGCTGTCGCTGGACGCCCCGCTCGGTGTGGCGGAGGATGCCAGGCTTCTCGACACGCTGTTCGACGGTCATTGCGGGCTGATGCCGCGCGCGGCGCTGGCGCCGCTGGTCACGGTCCAGCGGCTGCGCGATGCGACGCTGGCTGATGCGATGATCGCGGCAGATGGCGCAGGCGCAGACGGTGCGGTGCTGATCGCCGGGGCCGGGCATGTGCGCGCCGATTTCGGCGTGCCACGCTATCTGGCATGGCGCGACGCGACGGCCACCGTCGTCACGGTCGGGTTCGTCGAGGTGCGCGCGGATGCGACGCAGCCGCAGGACTATGCGGCGGTCGGCGACGGTGACGCGGCGCTTTACGACTATGTCTGGTTCACGCCCGGACGCGGGGCGGAGCGCGGCGACCCTTGCGCGGAGCTGGAAAAGCGCTTCGGCAAGAAGCGCCAGGAAAACTGAGCCAACCTGCTTTTCTGCAAGCGCATTGACGGTTCAGACCGGGGGCTGGGGAGGGTCCGCCTCCGTGGCCCGTTCCGGCGTATCATAGCCCTTGAGCCTGCGCGCGGTCACCTTCTTGCGTGCGCGGCGCATGCGCAGCCGGTTTGCGGCGCGTTTGCCCAGGCGACTGAGATCCTGCCGCGAAAAGAAGAACGGCAGCACCGGCTCTTCCGGCTCGACATGTTCCACCGCAAGCCCGACGGCGGTGATCCCGTGATCGTCGTTGATGTCGCGCACGACGAGGTCGATGTCGCCATAGGGCACGCGGTCAGTCGGCTCGATGTCGTCGCCAAGCTCGCGTTCCATCAGCTGCTTGAGCGTCAGTTCGGCGTCGCGCCGCTCCACGCGGAACCCGTAGGCCGCGCCGACGTCGGCGATGCGCGTTGCCGGATCGAGCGGAAAGTCGCCGAACAGCGCCGGGTCGTGCTCGTCTTCCGGCGCGCCGGCGAAGAGTGCGTCGAGCACCGGTACCTGACGCGCGTTGGTGAGGATATAGACCCGGTCGCCGGCCTCGGGACGTCCGGCCTTTTGCAGGCGGATCGTCTTGCCATCGCGCAGGATCAGCGTCGGCCTCGCCCAGCGGGGAATGCGGGCCCCGCGCGCCACGGCACTTGCCGGATGCACCGTGTAGCAGACGATTTCATGATCGAGCCCGCCCGGCAGTTCCAGCTCGATCCGCTCGACGGGGCCGCGCCTTGCAGGCACGATCAGCTTCAGCCATTTCGCCATCGGGCGGATTGTCCAGCCCTGAAGGACGAGAGAGGTCAGCACGATCAGGAAGGTGACGTTGAAGATCGCCTGGGCGTTCGGCAGATCCGCGATCAGCGGCAGGATCGCGAGCAGGATCGAGACCGCGCCGCGCAGGCCCACCCAGGAGACGAAGGCGATCTCCGCGCGGGTAAAGCCGAAGGGCAGCAGGCAGAGCCAGACCGCGACGGGCCGGGCGACGAAGATCAGCACGGCGGCGAGCACCAGTCCGGGGAGCGCCACCTCGCCGAACTGCGAGGGGGTCGCCAGAAGGCCCAGCGTCACGAACATGCCGATCTGCCCGAGCCAGGTCATGCCGCCCTGAAAGTTTTTCAGTGCCGGCTGCTGGCGGATGCGGACATTGCCGCAAGTAATACCTGCGACATAGACGGCGAGGAAACCGCTGCCGCCGGCAAGCGAGGTCGCACCGGAAAGCGCCAGCGCCAGCGCCAGCACGACGATCGGATAGAGCGCCGGCTCCAGGTTGACCCGGTTGACCAGTTGCACGATGGCATAGCCGCCGGCGAGACCCGCAGCCAGGCCGATACCCATCTGCTGGACGAATTGCAGGGCAAGTCCGCCGGCGGTGCCGCTGTCGAAGTCCAGCGCGCCGGCCGTGATCATGCTCACCAGCGTCATGGTGAGGAAGATCGCCATGGGGTCGTTCGATCCCGATTCCACCTCCAGCGTGGCGGAGATCATCTCGCGCAGGTGGACCCCGCCGACGCGCAGGAGGAAGAACACCGCCGCCGCGTCGGTCGAGCCGACGATGGCGCCGAGCAGGAGCCCCTCCACCCAGGACCAGTCGAACAGCAGATGCGCCGCCGTCCCGACCACCGCCGAGGTGATGCCGACGCCGAGCGTCGCCAGCACGAGGGCCGGCGCTGCGGCGAGCCGGAATGTCGACAGTCGGGTCCGAAAACCGGAATCGAACAGGATGATGGCAAGCGCGATGGAGCCGATGAAATAGGCCGCGCGCGCATCGGAAAAGGCGATGCCGCCGGGACCGTCCTCCCCGGCGGCAATGCCGACCAGCAGGAACACGAGCAGCAACGGCGCCCCGACCCGGAAGCTGACGAGCGACGTGAACACCGACACGGCCACGAGACCGGAGGCGATCAGGATCACGAGGTTCAGCGTTTCGAGCATTCAGCGTGGCCCTGCCCCGGTGTCGGGGCGTGTCGAGGGAATCGTGCAATTCCCCCGACTATACGGCAATTTGGGCCCGAATTGCGGTCGCCTCAGGCGGCGGCGCGCGGTGCGGTCGTCGCGACGCTTGCCGGCGTTGCCGCGCCGCTTGCAAAGATCCGGCCGAAGCGGTTCGCAAGGAAGGTGTCGAGCGCGATGTCTTCCTGCTTGATCAGGCCGCGCGTCGCGATCTTGCCTGCGCGCATCAGGTCGAGCGCGGTGCAGACACCGGCCGATGTGGTGCTCTGGATCGCCGACCATGTGTCGCCGGCAAACTCCTGCGCCGTCACCCGGTAGACGGCGGAATCCTGCTCGTGCAGGTCGCCCTTCGTTCCGGAGGCGGTGATGAAGATCAGCACCACATCCTGCCGGGTCATCGGCACGGCGGTTTCCAGCACCTCGCGCATCAGGTCGCGGCGATCCTTCATGCCGAGGTCCTGCAGCAGCATGCGCATGATGTCGCGATGCCCCGGATAGCGGGTGGTGAGATAGCGCAGGTTCTGGACCTTGCCGGCCAGCGTCTCGCTCAGCGAGCCGAGACCGCCGGAGGTGTTGAACGCCTCGTAGGTCACGCCGTCGAGGGTGAAATTCTCGTAGCCCTCAAGCGGCTGAACCAGCGTCGGCTTGCCGTTGACGACGGCTTCGCAGGGCTCGCAATACTCGTTGATCAGCCCGTCGGTCGACCAGGTGAGATTGTACTTCAGCGCATTGGTGGGAAAGCGCGGCAGCGCGCCGACGCGCATCGTCAGCGTGTCGAGCGTGTCGAAGCGCTTGGCGAGGTCGTGACCGGCGATGGAAACGAAGCCCGGCGCCAGACCGCATTGCGGCGCGAAGGCCGTCTCCGCGCCCTCGGCGAGCGCGCGCACGGCCTTGGTCGAGGCGACGTCCTCCGTCAGGTCGAGATAATGCGCGCCGGCGCGTTTTGCGGCGCGGGCAATCGTTTCGGTGAGGAAGAACGGCGCGGCGGAGAGAACCGCCTTCTTGTCCGACAGGGCCGCGACCAGCGCATCCTCGTCGGCGACGTCGACCACCTCGGTGGCAACGCCCGGACGCGCGGCATTCGCCAGCGCGGCGGTGTCGCGGTCGGCGATGGTGACGGCATAATCGCCCGTATCGGCGAGCATCGCGGCAAGCGCGCGCCCGATCTTGCCTGCGCCCACGATCAGTACCGGCCATGTGCTCATGACGTAAATCCTCCTCAAAAGTCTTGATTTCGAGGAGGTTACGTCCGTGTCCGTTCGCCGGGGAGGGCCCATTCCGCCGGATGTTGCCGGTTTTTCGTCGATTTGACAGAATTTCCGACGATTTGCCGGATCAGCCGCCTGCAAGCGTCGGCACGGGGCTGCGGTCGAACTTGGTGGCGAGCACGATGGAGGAACGCGAGCGTTGCACGCCGGGAATGCCGGCAATGTCGTCAAGCGCCTCGTCGAGATCCTCAAGCTGCGGCGCCTCGACGACGAGGCAGATGTCGAATTCGCCCGAGACCGTCAGGCAGGAGCGGATTTCCGGAAAGGTTTCCAGACGCTTGAGCGTCTGTCGCACCTGTTGCTGCTCGACGGCGAGCATCACCAGGGCGCGCACGGGATTGTCCTGCGCCGGGCGCGACAGCACGGTCGTATAGCCGGTGATCACGCCCGTGCGTTCCAGCCGCGCGATCCGCTCGTGCACGGTGGAGCGGGCGACGCCGAGCTTGCGCGCAAGCTCGGAAGTCGGCATGCGCGCGTTCATCTGCAGCAGCGCGAGGAGCTTCTTGTCCAGGGTATCGCGGGCCGTAGCCATCGGGATTGGTGCCTTCTTCCGGTGATTCGTCGAGGATACCGACGAATCGCGGGCGCTCCCATTCAATTTGTCCGTTCTCGCGGGGCGCGCCTGCTTTTAGGCAATCGTATAGGGGATCAGCCGGCGGTCGTTGCTGTCGATGGTGATTGCCCGGTTGAGCGGCGGAACGGAGCGCTGCGGGCAGGTCAGCCGCTCGCAGATGCGGCAGGAGATGCCGATCGGCTCGAAGGCGGCGGCGCGGGTCAGGTCGAGATCGTCGCAATAGACGATGTCGCGGGCATGGGCGATCTCCGTGCCGAGCGCGATGGCGTAATGCAGCACCGGCCCGCTGTAGCCGCCCGATTTCTTGATCACATGCGCGGCAAGCGAGATGTAGCGCGAGCCGTCCGGGGTTTCGGCCAGCTGGCGGATGATGGTGCCGTGGGTCTCGAAGGCGCGATGCACGTTCCACAAGGGGCAGGCGGCACCGAAGCGGGCGAACTGCAGCTTGGTGGCGGAATGCCGCTTGGTGATGTTGCCGGCCCGGTCGACGCGGGCGAAGAAGAAGGGAATGCCCTTCATGCGCGGTCGCTGCAGCGTCGACAGGCGGTGCGCGACCTGCTCGAGGCTGGCGCCGAAGCGGTCGGCGATCAGGTCGAGGTCGTGGCGGGTTTCCTGCGCCGCGCGCAGGAAGGCGCGATAGGGCAGCACCAGTGCGCCGGCAAAGGCATTGGCAAGCCCGATGCGCGCGACATGGATGGCGTCGTCCGACTGGAACTTCGCATCCTTCAGCACGCCGTCCATGATCCCGGTCGCCTCCAGCAGGGCGATCTGGTGGGCGAGCTGGAAGACGATGGTCGATTCCGGCAGGGCCTCGTTGAGCACCAGCCGTTTGGCCGCGCTGTCATAGGTACGGATCTGGCCCGCGTCCTCGCCCGAGCGGCGCCGCTGCACGGTGATGCCGTGCCGGGTTTCCAGGTGATCGACCAGATCGCGGGCGAAGATCCGTCCGGCCGGTGCGATTGTCTGCGACAGCGCTTCCGCCGCCAGGTCGAGGTCGTGGATGTAGTTGTTCTCGAAGTGGAAGAAATCGCGCACTTCTTCGTAAGGCGTCGGCCGCGCCAGTGTCTCGTCGCGCGCCAGCGTGTCGTCGAGGGTGGCGAGCTGCTCGCTGGTCTGGCGATAGGCCTGATGCAGCCGCACCAGCCCGTGGGCGATGTCCGGCGCGTTCTGGCACACCATCTTGAAGTCCTGCAGCCCCGGCACGCTTCCCGCGAAGACCGGATCGGCAAAGACCTCCTGCAGGGCGGCGAGCAGCCGGTCGTTGTCGTCCACCGACAGCGAGGAGATATCGAGGCTGAATTTCTCGCTGAGCGACAAGAGCACGGGGGCGGAAACCGGGCGCTGGTTGTTCTCCAGCTGGTTGACGTAGCTGGTCGACAGGCCGAGCCTTTCGGCGAAATCCCGTTGCGTCAGCGCCGCTTTCTCGCGCAGACTGCGGATCTGGCGGCCGAGGAAAAGCTTTTTCATTCCGGCGTGTCCGTCTCCCGATCCGCCGTGACGGCATGTCCGGCGAGTTTGCAAATTTGCAGAATTGAATTTGCAAACAGATTAAATTCGCTTTGCGGCTTTTTCAACTCTGACTTCGCCGCGTGAAACGGGTAGGAGCACGGACGATTGCATCGGGAGGTTTCGCAATGACGCAACATGCCGGATCGACACGCGCTTCGCTGTCCTTCGCGCCGAAGGGCCTTGTCGCGACGCTGGCCACCGCTTTCGCCGGATCGCTGCTTCTCACCGTCTCCGCCAAGGTCAGCATCCCCTTTTATCCCGTTCCGATGACGCTGCAGACGCTGGCGCTGCTGGTGCCGGGCTTCACGCTTGGCCCGCGCTGCGCCGCTGCCGCCGTGCTGCTCTATCTGGCGCAGGGCGCGGCCGGTTTGCCGGTCTTTTCCGGGACGCCGGCCAAGGGTATCGGCCTTGCCTATATGGCCGGACCGACGGGCGGGTTTCTCGTCGGGTTCCTCGCCTCCGCCTGGCTTGCGGGCTGGTTCGCCCTGCGTGGCTGGACGCAAGACCTGTGGCGCGCCGTGCCGGCCGCGCTGATCGCCCAGGCTGTCGTCTTCATTCCCGGTCTCTTCTGGCTCGGCCTGCTTCTCGGCTTCGACAAGCCGGTTCTCGCCTGGGGGCTGTATCCCTTCGTCCTTGGCGGTATCGTCAAGTCACTTCTCGCCGCCGCCATTGCCGTGGCGCTGACCCCTCGTCCTCGTAGCTGAAAGGCCCGTCCATGCAGGAGATTTTGCAGGAGCTGGAAAACCGCCGCGCCGCCACCCGGATGGGCGGTGGCCAACGCCGGATCGACGCCCAGCATTCAAAGGGCAAGCTGACCGCGCGCGAGCGCATCGACGTGTTTCTCGATGAAGGGTCGTTTGAGGAATACGACATGTTCGTCGCCCATCGCTGTGTCGAGTTCGGCATGAGCGGCACGCAGATGCCGGGCGACGGCGTCATCACCGGCTGGGGCACGGTCAACGGCCGCCAGGTCTATGTGTTCTCGCAGGATTTCACCGTCTTCGGCGGCTCGGTTTCGGAGACGCACGCGCAGAAGATCTGCAAGATCATGGACATGGCGATGCAGAATGGCGCACCCGTCGTCGGGCTGAACGACAGCGGTGGCGCCCGCATCCAGGAGGGCGTGGCCTCGCTCGCCGCCTATGGCGAGATCTTCCAGCGCAACATCATGGCCTCCGGCGTCGTGCCGCAGATCAGCGTCATCATGGGGCCCTGCGCGGGTGGTGCGGTCTATTCGCCGGCGATGACCGATTTCATCTTCATGGTGCGCGACACCTCCTACATGTTCGTCACCGGCCCGGATGTGGTGAAGACCGTGACCAACGAGGTGGTGACGGCGGAAGAACTTGGCGGCGCCAAGACCCATACCAGCAAGTCCTCGGTCGCCGACGGCGCTTTCGACAATGATGTGGAAGCGCTGATCGCGCTGCGCCGCTTCATGGACTTCCTGCCGGCGAGCAACCGGGAAAAGCCGCCGGTGCGCACGTTCTTCGACGACCCGGCGCGCGTCGAGCCCTCGCTCGACACGTTGATCCCTGACAATCCGAACAAGCCCTACGACATGAAGGAGCTGATCGTGAAGATCGCCGACGAGGGCGACTTCTTCGAGCTCCAGGAGGCGTTTGCGGCCAACATCATCACCGGCTTCATCCGCATCGAGGGGCAGACGGTCGGCGTGGTCGCCAACCAGCCGATGGTGCTGGCCGGCGTGCTCGACATCAACGCCTCGCGCAAGGCGGCGCGCTTCGTGCGCTTCTGCGACTGTTTCAACATTCCGATTCTGACACTTGTCGATGTTCCGGGCTTCCTGCCGGGCACGACCCAGGAATACGGCGGTGTCATCAAGCACGGCGCCAAGCTGCTCTTCGCCTATGGCGAGGCGACGGTGCCCAAGGTGACGGTGATCACCCGCAAGGCCTATGGCGGTGCCTATGACGTCATGGCCTCCAAGCACATTCGCGGTGACATCAACTACGCCTGGCCGACGGCCGAGATCGCGGTGATGGGCGCCAAGGGCGCGACCGAGATCCTCTACCGCTCCGAACTCGGAGATGCCGAGAAGATCGCCGCGCGCACCAAGGAATACGAGGACCGCTTCGCCAATCCGTTCGTCGCGGCCGAAAAGGGCTTCATCGACGATGTGATCATGCCGCAGTCGACGCGCAAACGTGTCGCCCGCGCCTTCGCCGCGCTTCGCAAGAAGACGCTGACGAACCCGTGGAAGAAGCACGACAACATTCCGCTTTGAGGCGGGGAGGGATCGGACGAACAATGCTGAAGAAAATCCTGATCGCGAACCGCGGCGAGATCGCCTGCCGCGTCATCAAGACCGCCAAGAAGATGGGCATCGCGACCGTCGCCGTCTATTCCGACGCCGACCGCGACGCGCTGCATGTGAAGATGGCCGACGAGGCGATCCACATCGGTCCGCCGCCAGCAAACCAGTCCTATATCGTGATCGACAAGATCCTCGACGCCATCCGCCAGTCGGGCGCCGATGCGGTGCACCCCGGCTACGGCTTCCTGTCGGAGCGCGCGGAATTTGCCGAGGCGCTCGCGAAGGAGGGCGTCGCCTTCATCGGCCCGCCGCCGAACGCCATCGAGGCGATGGGCGACAAGATCACGTCGAAGAAGCTCGCCGCGGAAGCCGGCGTCTCCACCGTTCCGGGCTACATGGGCCTGATCGCGGACGGCGACGAGGCGGTGAAGATCTCCGGCGAGATCGGCTATCCGGTGATGATCAAGGCCTCGGCCGGCGGCGGCGGCAAGGGCATGCGCATCGCCTGGAGCGAGGGCGAGGTCCGCGAGGGCTTCCAGTCGTCGAAGAACGAGGCGGCCAGTTCCTTCGGCGACGACCGCATCTTCATCGAGAAGTTCGTCACCCAGCCGCGCCACATCGAGATCCAGGTGCTGGCCGACACGCACGGCAACACGATCTATCTCGGCGAGCGCGAATGCTCCATCCAGCGCCGCAACCAGAAGGTCATCGAGGAGGCGCCGTCACCCTTCCTCGACGCCGAGACGCGCAAGGCCATGGGCGAACAGGCCGTGGCGCTGGCGAAAGCCGTCGGCTACGCCTCCGCCGGCACGGTGGAATTCATCGTCGACGGCGAGCGCAATTTCTATTTCCTGGAGATGAACACCCGCCTGCAGGTGGAGCATCCGGTGACCGAACTGATCACCGGCATCGACCTTGTCGAGCAGATGATCCGCGTCGCCGCAGGCGAAAAACTGTCGATCACCCAGGACGACGTCAAGCTGAATGGCTGGGCCATCGAAAGCCGGCTTTACGCGGAAGATCCCTACCGAAACTTCCTGCCCTCCATCGGCCGGCTGACGCGCTACCGTCCGCCGCAGGAGGGGCGCAATGCGGATGGCATCGTCGTGCGCAACGACACCGGCGTCTTCGAGGGCGGCGAGATCTCCATGTTCTACGATCCGATGATCGCCAAGCTCTGCACCTGGGCGCCGGACCGGTTGACCGCCATCGACGCCATGTCGGCGGCGCTCGACCGCTTCGAGGTCGAGGGCATCGGCCACAATCTGCCGTTTCTGTCCGCCGTCATGGATCACGAACGGTTCCGCTCGGGCAACATCACCACGGCCTTCATCGCCGAGGAATATCCGGACGGCTTTGCCGGGGCGACGCTCGATGAGGCAAGCATCGCGCGTCTCGTCGCCATCGCGGCCGCCTGCAACTTCGTCTCCGAGACCCGCGCCACCGGCATTTCGGGCGCGATGGACAACCACCGCCGGGTGGTCAATCCGAATTGGGTCGTGACCCTCGACAAGGTCGAACATGCGGTCAAGGTGCTCGAGACGAGCGACGGTTTCCGGATCGAGGGCGCAAATGGCGCGCCGATGGCGGTCTCGCTCAACGGCTGGCGTCCGGGCATGCCGCTGGTGGAGGCGGTCGTCGACGGCGTGTCCTGCGCGGTCAAGATCGCCCGCACCATCCAGGGCTACCGCATGCGCATGCGCGGCGCGGACCTCACCGTCACCTGCCTCACGCCGCGCCAGGCGGAAGCCGCGCGCCTGATGCCGGAGAAAATCCCGGCCGACACCTCCAAGATGCTGCTCTGCCCGATGCCGGGGCTGATCGTCTCGATCTCGGTGGAAGCCGGTCAGGCGGTGGAAGAAGGCCAGACGCTCGCGACCGTCGAGGCGATGAAGATGGAAAACGTCTTGAAGGCGGAGCGCAAGGGCGTGGTCAAGAGCGTCAACGCCAAGCCCGGCGACAGCCTTGCCGTCGACGAGCTGATAATGGAATTCGAATAGTGCGGATAGACCCCGGCAAGGAGATCCGGATTCTGTGTTGCGTGCTTGCAGGTGCCCTTGCGACCAGCGTGGCGATGGTGGCCCATGGCGCGATCTGGGTCCGGTTTCCGCCGACGGGGTCGGCCGGAATGTTCTTCGCCAAGTCGTTGCTGGTGGGGATTCCGGCGTTCGGCGGCGGACCCTTCTGGGTCCATCTGTTCAACGCCGGTGTGTGGGGTGCCTGGGGTGGCCTGGTCTACGGGCTTTGCATGCGGATGCTGTTCGGGTCCGTGCGGATAGGCCGGCTTGTGGTGCTCTTCGGCCTCGGTCTGGCTGCTGTCGCGATTGGCGGACAGCTCGCCATCCTCGGCATCGTGTCCTCGGTGTCGCTGGGGTATCTTTTTTGGGCCGGCTATGCGGTCGCAGGGCTGTTCGTGGTGAGGGACTGGCCGTCCGGAGAACGCAGGGCGACAGGTGCTGTCGCCCGAGATTGAAGCCATTTTCCGAGAATGAGCATGTCCTGGCAGGACAGGCCCGCGGAGGGATGACAAGATGACTGATAAGACCATACGCGACTGGATGGACCTCGCGTCCAGGGAACTCAAGGGCCAGAGCGCGGAGGATCTCGTCTGGCAGACACCGGAGGGAATTCCCGTCAAGCCGCTCTACACGGAAGCGGATCTCGAGGGGATCGACCATCTCGGCACGCTCCCCGGTTTCGATCCCTTCCTGCGCGGCCCGCGCGCGACCATGTATGCCGGGCGCCCATGGACCATCCGCCAGTATGCGGGCTTTTCCACGGCGGAAGAGTCCAACGCGTTTTATCGAAAGGCGCTCGCCGCCGGCCAGAAGGGCCTGTCGGTCGCCTTCGATCTCGCCACCCATCGCGGCTACGACAGCGACCATCCGCGCGTCGTCGGCGATGTCGGCAAGGCCGGTGTCGCCATCGACAGCGTGGAGGACATGAAGATCCTCTTCGACGGCATTCCGCTGAAGGAAATGTCCGTCTCCATGACCATGAACGGTGCCGTTATTCCGGTTCTGGCAAGCTTCATCGTCGCCGGCGAGGAGCAGGGCGCGACGCGTGCCGAGCTTTCCGGCACGATCCAGAACGACATCCTCAAGGAGTTCATGGTCCGCAACACCTATATCTATCCGCCGGAGCCCTCCATGCGGATCGTCGCGGACATCATCGAGTATACGGCGAAGGAAATGCCGCGTTTCAACTCGATCTCGATCTCCGGCTACCACATGCAGGAAGCCGGCGCGACGCTGGTGCAGGAACTGGCCTTCACGCTCGCCGACGGGCGCGAATATGTGCGCGCGGCGCTCAAGAAGGGGCTCGACGTCGATGCCTTCGCGGGGCGGCTGTCGTTCTTCTTCTGCATCGGCATGAACTTCTTCATGGAGGCGGCGAAGCTGCGCGCGGCCCGGCTCCTGTGGTCCCGCATCATGGACGAGTTCGAGCCGAAGAAGCCGCAGTCCAAGATGCTGCGCACCCACTGCCAGACGTCGGGCGTCTCCCTGGCCGAGCAGGACCCCTACAACAACATCGTGCGCACCGCCTTCGAGGCGATGTCGGCGGTGCTTGGCGGCACCCAGTCGCTGCACACCAACTCCTTCGACGAGGCGATCGCCCTGCCGACGGAGTTTTCCGCGCGCATCGCCCGCAACACCCAGCTCATTCTCAACCACGAGACCGGCGTCACCAATGTGGTCGATCCGCTGGCCGGCTCCTACTACGTGGAGAGCCTGACCAACGAGCTCGCCACCCGGGCCTGGGAGATCATCGAGCGCATCGAGGCGGAAGGCGGCATGACGGCCGCCGTCGACAAGGGCCTTCCCAAGCGCATGATCGAGGAGGCGGCGACCCGCCGTCAGGCGGCGGTCGACAAGGGCGACGCGGTGATCGTCGGCGTCAACAAGTACCGCCGCGACGACGAGGACGCGCTCGACATCCTGCAGATCGACAATGCGGCGGTGCGCAAGTCGCAGGTCCGCCGGCTGGAGAAGATCCGCGAGACCCGCGATCCCGACGCGGTGGCCGAAACGCTCAAGGCGCTTGAGGAAACCGCGCGCACCGGTGAGGGCAACATCCTGGAGCGCGCCGTCGAAGCGGCCCGCGCGCGGGCCACCGTCGGCGAGATTTCCGACGCCATGCGCGCCGTCTTCGGCGACCATGCGGCGACCCCGGAAGTCGTTACCGACATCTACGCCGGCGAATACAAGGACGAGCCGGAATACCAGACGCTCGTCGCGCGTCTCTCCGATCTCGCCGCCGAGCTTGGCGAGAAGCCGCGCGTGATGGTCGCGAAACTCGGGCAGGACGGCCACGACCGGGGCGCCAAGGTGATTTCCTCGGCCTTCGGCGATGTCGGCTTCGAGGTGCTCGCCGGCCCGCTGTTCCAGACGCCGGAGGAGGCGGCCAAGGCCGCCATCGATGCAAAGGTGCATGTGGTCGGCGTGTCGTCGCTTGCCGCCGGCCACAAGACGCTGCTGCCGCAACTGGTCAAGGCGCTGGAGGAACGCGGCGCCGGCAACATCATCGTCGTCTGCGGCGGCGTCATCCCGCGTCAGGACTACGAGTTCCTGAAAGAGGCCGGCGTCGCGGCGATCTTCGGCCCCGGCTCCAACGTGCTCGACGCCGCCCGCTCGGTGCTCGACCTCATCGCCGGCCGCCGCCGCAACGTGGCGTAAGGCGCTGCGCTTTCTGATCGACTGAACACGGCCGGTTGCGATCCCGCGACCGGCCGATTTGCATCACCTTGCTCAGGCCGTCGTGTCCGCGATCTCGCGCGCCGGCGCGCGGGGCTGCGGCCGGCACATCCCCCAGAGCGCGTCCTCATTGTGGCGGGTGACGTCCTGCGCCACTGCGGCGATGGTCGTGCGCAGCCACTGGTGGGCGGGATCCGCGTCGTCGCGGCTGTGCCAGATCAGCTTGACGGTGAATTCCGGCATCTCGATCGGCGGTTCGAAGATCTCCAGATCCAGAAGCTCCGCCTTGGCGAGCGCGATGCGCGCCGGCAGGCAGGCGACCAGATCGGCTTTCGCCACCGCATAGGGCGCGAAGATGAACTGCGGCAGGGTCAGGAACACGCGCCGCTTGAGCCCGCGCGCTGCAAGCGCTGCATCGATCGCGCCGCCTGGACCGTTGCGCGGGGCGACCAGCGCGTGTTCGGCTTCGACGAATTGCTCCAGTGTCGGACCGTCGGGTCCGAACCGCCCGCGTCGGGCGATCCCGACGAGGCGATCCGCATAGAGCGGAGCGGCGCGGTGGCGGGGTTCAAGATCGCCGACGACCCCGATGGCGAGATCGATTTCGCCGTCGTCTAGCATCGGTGCCATGCCGACGGTCCGCGTATTCTTGATGTGAAGATCGAGACTGGGAGCCGTCTCCCGGACCCGCTCGATCATGTCGATCAGGAGCACCGCCATGGAATTGTCGGTCATGGCGATCCTCACCACCCGGTCGAGCCGGGCCGGGTCGAAGGCAAGCGCCGGGGCCAGCGCCTCCTCGATCCGCGCCAGCGCCTCGCGCACGGGCAGCGCAAGCGATTGCGCCCGGGCCGTCGGCTCCATGCCCCGGCCGGAGCGCACGAACAGCTCGTCGTCGAGCAGCGCGCGCAGACGCGACAGCGCGTTCGACATCGCCGGTTGCGACAGGCCGACCCGGCGCGCCGCGCGCGTGACATTTCGTTCGCTGAACAGCGCGTCGAAGGCGACGAGAAGATTGAGGTCGATGGCTGATATATTCATCTGGTGAATGTCACAGGATACCCAAAATCAATTGGACGATAGACGGCATCTGCCCCAGATACAATCGGGTTCCGTTTTCGAAAGACCGGCGCGCAAGCCGCCGGTCCCGCGTCCAGGAGGCTTTCATGATCCGTTTGAATGTGAACGGCGAGGATCGAGAGGTCGATGTCGATCCCGATACGCCGCTGTTGTGGGTTCTGCGCGACGAATTGCAGTTGACCGGAACGAAATACGGCTGCGGCATTGCAGCCTGTGGCGCCTGCACCGTGCATATGGACGGGTTTCCCACCCGGTCCTGCCAGACGCGGGTGTCCGATGTCGAAGGCGCGAAAATCACCACCATCGAGGGTGTCGACGGCAAGGCCGCCAGCGCCGTGCAGGCCGCGTGGCGCGAGCTCGACGTTCCGCAATGCGGCTACTGCCAGTCGGGGCAAATCCTGGCCGCGACCGCGCTTCTGGCCGAGACGCCGAAGCCGAGCGACGACGACATCGACGCCGCGATGAGCGGAAACGTCTGTCGCTGCGCCACGTACCACCGTATCCGCGCGGCGATCCACCGCGCATCCGAAACGATGGAGGGCTGAGCCGATGCTGCATCTCATGCAACGAATGGCCAATGCGGCCCCGCGCCCGAGCCGGCGTTCCTTTCTGAAGCTCTCCGCCGGCGCTGCCGGCGGGCTGCTGATCGGCGTCAAGCTGCCGGGTTCCCTGGCGCAGGCCGCGGAAGGCGCTGCCTCGGACCAGATGTTCACGCCCTTCGTGCGCATCACGCCGGACAATCTCGTCACCGTGCTCAACAAGCATCTCGACATGGGGCAGGGCAACGCCACGGGGCTTGCGACCCTCGTCGCCGAAGAACTCGATGCCTCGACGGAGCAGATGCGGGCGGAATTCGCGCCCGCCGACAATGCGAAGTACCAGAACCTGCTCTTTGGCGTGCAGGGCACCGGCGGCTCGACGGCGATCGCCAATTCCTTCGAGCAGTATCGCAAGGCCGGCGCCACCGCGCGCGCCATGCTGGTGGCGGCCGCCGCCGAGGCCTGGGGCGTTGCAGCCTCCGAGATCTCCGTGAAGGCCGGCACCCTGTCGCATCCCTCGGGCAAGTCGGCGACCTTCGGCGAGATGGCCGCGGCGGCAGCGGCACTGGACGTGCCGGGCGACGTCACCCTCAAGACGCCGGACCAGTGGGTCTATATCGGCAAGGGCTTTCCGCGGCTCGACGTGGCGAACAAGACGGTCGGCGCGCCCAATACCTACGGCATGGACGTGCAGCGCGACGACCAGCTGGTTGCCGTTTTGACCCGTCCGCGGGCCTTCGGCGCGACGGTCGCTTCGCTCAACGCCGACGAGGCGCGCAAGGTCGCGGGCGTCGTCGACGTCATCGACGTGCCCGGCCACGGCGTTGCGGTGCTGGCGACCTCCACATGGCCGGCGATCAAGGCGCAGGGCCTGCTTGAAATCGAGTGGGACGAAAGCACGGCCGAAACCCGGTCCTCCGACGCCCTGTTCGACGAATACCGCAAGCTGGCGCAAGCCGAGGGGCCGGTGTTCCGGCACGATGGCGATGCGGCGGCGCAGCTTGAGGGCGCGGCAAATGTGGTCGAGGAGACCTTCGAGTTTCCCTATCTTGCCCATGGCATGATGGAGCCGATGGTGCTGACCATCCATGTCGAAGGCGACCGCGCAACGCTCTGGCATCCCTCGCAGTTCCAGACCTCCGATCAGGCGACTGCGGCGGCCGTGCTCGGGATCCCGCAGGAGAATGTGACCGTCAATACGCTCTATGCCGGCGGATCCTTCGGGCGGCGGGCGACGCCCGATGCCAGGCATGTTGTCGAGGCGGCCACGATCGCCAAGATCTGGGGCAAGTCGCAGCCGATCAAGCTGGTCTACACCCGCGAGGACGACACGCGCGCCGGCTACTACCGGCCGATGGGCGTTCACAAGGTGCGTGCCGGTCTCGATGCCGACGGCAATCTGGTCGCCTGGCATCATCGCATCGTCCAGCAGTCGCTGATGAGCGGAACGGCGTTTGAATCCTTCGCCGTCAAGGACGGGATAGATTCGACCTCCGTCGAGGGCGTCGAGGACTTCAGCTATGCGGTGTCGGCGTTCCACGGCGAGCTGCATTCGCCGAAGGTCGGCGTGCCGGTTTTGTGGTGGCGGTCTGTCGGCCACACCCAGACGGCCTATGTGGTGGAAACCATGATCGACCGCGCCGCCGAGGCGGCCGGGGCCGATCCGGTCGCCTTCCGCCGCGCGCATCTCACCCGCAAGACCGGGAGCGACGCGCATGACGCCGACAACGCCCGCAAGCTCGGTGTGCTCGACAAGGTCGTCGAGATGTCCGGCTGGGGCGAGGGCGCACCCCAAGGCCGCTTCCGCGGCGTTGCCGTCCACAAGTCGTTCAACACCTATGTGGCCGAAGTGGCGGAAGTCAGCCGGCGCGACGACGGCACCTTCAAGGTCGAGAAGGTCTGGTGCGCGGTCGACTGCGGCGTCGCCGTCAATCCCGACAACGTCAAGGCGCAGATGGAAGGCGGCATCGGCTACGGGCTCGGCGCGATCCTGTTCGACGAGATCACGCTGACCGACGGCCACGTCGACCAGGAAAACTTCGACACCTACCGTCCGCTGCGCATGGAAGACATGCCGGCTGTCGAGGTCGAGGTGATCGCCTCGGCGGCCGCGCCCACCGGTGCGGGCGAGCCCGGCACTCCGCCCATCGGCCCGGCCGTCGCCAATGCGATCCGCGCCGCGACCGGCAGCGTCCCGTCGGTCCTGCCGCTCTCCAAGGCGGGCCTTGCCTGACCGGCCAGCGCACCCGTCTGACAGACAACCGAACCGCGCCGGAGCGATCCGGCGCGGTTTTTCGTTGGCATCCCCGGCAGGCCCTGTCCATAACGGGCCAACCGCGCGGGACGCGGGCGCGGGCCTTGGGCGCCTGCGCGCGCCCGCGTCACTTCGCAGACGACACGGGATGGCAATGTGAGCGGCTATCGGCTGAAGGACGGCGGCGTGTGGACCGACCGGGGGCGAGAGATCCGGTTTCGTGTCGACGGACGCGTTGCCGCCGGGTTTTACGGCGACACGCTCGCCTCGGCGCTCCTTGCCTCGGGCGTCCTGCGGCTCGGACGCAGTTCCCGCTATTGCCGGCCCCGCGGGGGGTTCGGCGCCGACGACGATCCGGCCGGGCTGCGCGTGGCGCGGGCAGGGCGCCCGGCGCGGGCGTTGGACAGGGCGGCCCGGGAGGTCGATCTTGAAGCGGATCTGGAGGTCCGGCGTCCGGCGCGCGGCTGGCTGTCGCTGCCCTTCGCCCTGATCGGAGGCGAAGCCTTGCGCGGGCCTCGTCGCATCTCCTGCCCCGGTGAGGGAGATGGCGTCGCGGACACGACGGATACAGGAAACACAGGCACGCTGGAGGCCGCCTGCGACGTGCTGGTAGTCGGTGCCGGACCGGCGGGCCTGATGGCGACCAAGGTCGCGGCTGCCGCCGGCCTGCGCGTTTTGCTGGTCGATGAGAACCGGCAGGCCGGTGGACGGCTGGTCGAGACCTCCGGCCGGCTCGACGGCGCGGCAACCCATGACTGGGCGCTGGCCACCGCCCGTGCGCTCGGCGCTCTCCCGAATGTCACGATGTTGCCGCGCACCCGAGTCTGCTCCGCAGGCGAAGGGTGTGTATTGCGCGCCGTCGAACAGGGCGTGTCGGGGCGGCGGGACTGGCGGATTGCCGCGCGTCATGTCGTATGGGCGGCAGGGGCGCGGGAGCGGTCGCTGATCTTCGCCGGAAACGATCTGCCGGGCGTGATGCTCGCCTCCGCCGGCCTTGCCTGTGCGCGGCGCCATGGCGTTGCTGTCGGCCACAAGGTCATTGTCTTCGCCAACAACGATGGCGGGGCGCGCACGGCGCTCGCGCTGCATGACGCCGGCGTCGGCGTGAAAGCCGTGGTCGACATGCGCAGCCGTCCCGACCCAGCGCTGGTGACGGCGCTCGCGGTGCGCGGCATCCGTCTGGAAGCCGGTGCGGTCGTCGCCGCCGCGCGCGGGCGGCGGGCGATCAAGGGGGTCGACATTCGCGGGTTCGATCCGCGGTCGGGGCAGCTCGGCCCCAATGTCATGCATCCTTCCTGCGACGCGCTGCTCGTCTCGGGCGGCTGGATCCCGCGCCTGCCCGCAGGCACCACGGCCGCCTTCGATGCGCGGCTCAACGCCTTTGTGCCGAGCGAGACAGCGAGGGACTGGACGATCTGCGGCGCCGCCGCAGGCCTTCTCGCGCTCAACGACGACCTCGACAGCGGCCGTGCGGCGGGCGCGGCGGCGGTGCGCGCCTGCGGCGGCGATCTGGGGGAAGTGCCTGCCTGCCCGCGGGTCGAGGCCGGAGAGCCGGCAGACCTGCCTCTGGGCGTGGTCGAGGTGCCGGCGCAGGGGCGCGCCAAGCGCTTCCTCGACCTGCGCCACGATGTCACGGTGGAGGATCTGGAGCGCGCCGAGCGGGCCGGTTTTGCGGGTCGCGGCGGCGACCGTCTTGCCGCCGTGCTCGGGCTGGCGACGTCGCGTGCCGGCCTTGCGAACCCCGATGCCCTTGCCGTTCTGGCGCGACTGCGCGGTTGCTCGGTGCCGGAGCTTGTCGGCAGCTCGCCGGTCGTCGCGCCGCGCGGTGGGCCTTGACCGGGACGACGCGACGGGCGAGTCTGGGGTGATGCGGCCTGTGCCGGTTTGCCGGTGCGGAACGTCTTTTCCGTTGCTGGCCAGAGCCTTGGCCGGTACGCGCCGGTGTCGCACCTGATGGCGTTCGGCGCCCGGGCAAGTGAAAGGCCCGGACGGGCCGGCCATGATCGCCTTTTCATCATCTTACGGGAGCCGCCTGCATGTCCGATGCTCCGTCCGAGCTTCACGTTGAACCGACCAGCGGCGAATTGACGCCCGGAGAAACCGTTGGCGCCGGAGATCCGGCGGTGACCCTGTGCGAGCTCAAGCTTGCCGCCGTGCTCGAAATCGGGGCCTGGCCGAACCGCCTTGAGGCGGTGACGGAGACGTTGGCGACGCTGTGTCAGGCGGACCCGCCGGGCCGGCCGGGGCGGTTCTCGCAAGGCGATGCGGCGCTGCTCGGCTGGCTTGCTTTCGGCCGCTTCCTGTGGCTGTCCGACGCCGAGGAGGATGCGACGCGGCTCGGCGAGGCGCTCGATACCAATGACGCCGCCGTGGTCGATCTCGGATCGGCCCGTCAGGGCGTGCGCCTGTCGGGCGCGGCGGCGATCGATACGCTCAACAAGCAAGTCGCCATCGATTTCGACCTCAAGGCGTTTCCGCCGGGGTCGCTGGCGCAGGCCGTGATTGATCAGGTTCCGGTCGTCATCCTGCGCCGCAGCGAAGACAGTTTCGACCTGCTGGTCTCCTCCAGCCTCGCCGATGCCTTCCTGTGCTGGCTGCGCGATGCGGCGGCGGAATTCGGCTACCGTGTCGGCGACCCGATTGACCATGCGGTTCCGCTTCCCGCATCCTGACCGGCGCCCGCAGGCGGCGAGACGCCGCCTGCGATTTTGCCGATTTTGTCCGAGTTCGGAGGCAATATCGCGAAAATTTAAGCGATATTGATCTCGAACTTGGCAATATTGATCGGCTTGCACGCAAAATCAGCCGATCACATTGTGCTCCGGGCCATAGGGAAAACCGGTGATATTTTCCGCAGCCTCCTCCGTGACGATGAGGATATCGTGCTCGCGGTAGCCGCCAGCACCCGGCTCCCCCTCCGGGATCATGATCATCGGTTCCATCGAGACGACCATGCCCGGTTCAAGCACCGTCTCGACGTCCTCGCGCAGCTCCACCGATGCCTCGCGTCCGTAATAGTGGCAAAGCACGCCGAAGGAATGGCCGTAGCCGAAGGAGCGGTAGCGCAGCAGCCCGTGCGAGCGGTAGATCTCGTTGAGTTCGGCCGCGATGTCGCAGCAGCGCGCGCCCGGACGGATCAGCTCCAGCCCGCGCCGGTGCACCTCGCAGTTGATCTCCCAGAGCTTCAGATGCGCGTCCGGCACGTGATCGCAGAACAGCGTGCGCTCCAGGGCGGTGTAATAGCCGAAGATCATGGGAAAGCAGTTGAGTGACAGGATATCCCCGGCCTCCACGATCCGGTTGGTGACCGGATTATGCGCGCCGTCGGTGTTGATGCCCGACTGGAACCAGGTCCAGGTGTCCATCAGTTCGACCTGCGGAAAGCTTCTGGCGATCGCGCGGATCATCGCATTGGTCGAGGCGATGGCGACCTCATGCTCGGCGATCCCGGGGGCGACCGCATCGGCCACCGCAGCACCCCCGATGTCGCAGATCCGCGCGCCTTCGCGGATGAGCGCGTGTTCCTCGGCCGATTTGATCGTGCGCTGGCTCATTGCGTCGGCGGCGATGTCGACGAACTCAACGCCGGGCAGGGCGTCGGCAAGCAGGCCGCGCAGCTCCAGCGAGACATGATCGAACTCGATCCCGAGCCGCTTGATACCCTTGGTCAGTCCCTGGAGCGCGAAGAAGTAGTTGTCCCGGCGCCAGTCGGTATAGGTGATCGCATCCCCGTGGGAGCGGCGCCACGGCTGCCCGCCGTCGATGCCGGCGGAGATGGTTGTTGCCTGCTCGTGGTCGATGACGAGGCCATAGCGTCGGCCGAACTGGCAGTAGAGGAAGCCGGAGTAGTAGCAGATGTTGTGATAGGAGGTGAAAAGCGCGGCATCGATGTCGCGCTTCGCGAGCGTTGCCCGCAGCGCGGTCTTGCGGCGGGTCATTTCGGCATCCGAAAAGGGCGACCAGGCTTTTTCGCCATTGTGCCAGCGGGTGGTGCGGATGAGATCGTCGGACACGTCGGTTTCCTCTCGGGCTTGCCGGAAACGGCGGTTGAAACGCAAAACGGGCCGGCTCCATCGGAACCGGCCCGCCAGGCCAAACTCGGTGCGTTGCGCTTCGCCGGGTCGGGAGGGGCGAGGGCCCTGTCCTGACCGTCCGGTGACTGGCGTTCCGTCACCGGTTCCCGTTCGGGAAAGCGGAGCGCTCCGCTGTATGTGAGGCCATCCGTCGCCGGGGCGGACAGCCGGGCCGTCCCGTCAGGACGGAGACAGGCCGCGCAACCGCTCGGAGCGGCGGCGCAGAAGCTCAAGCACCGTCAGCAGCACGACCGAGATCGCCACCATCAACGAGGCCACCGCCAGGATGGTTGGAGAAATCTGTTCGCGCAAGCCGGTGAACATCTGCCAGGGCAGCGTCTTCTGGCCCGCCGAGCCCAGGAACAGCACCACCACGACCTCGTCGAAGGAGGTGATGAAGGCAAACAGCGCGCCGGAGACGACGCCGGGAATGATCAGCGGCATCTGCACCTTGAAGAAGGTGGTGACCGGGTTGGCCCCGAGGCTTGCAGCCGCCCGCACCAGGCTCCGGTCGAAGCCGACCAGCGTCGCCGTGACGGTGATGATCACGAAGGGCGTGCCGAGGGCCGCGTGCGCCAGGACCACGCCGACATAGGTCCCCTGCAGGCCGATGCGCGAGTAGAAGAAATACATGCCGGCGGCCGAGATGATCAGCGGCACGATCATCGGCGAGATCAGGATGGCCATGATCGCGGAGCGATAGGGCACATGCTGCTGCGACAGCCCGATGGCGGCCAGCGTTCCGAAGGAGGTCGCCAGCAATGTCGCGACCGGCGCGATGGCAAAGGAATTGCGCATCGCCTGCTGCCAGTCGGGATTGGTGAAGAAGTCCTCATAGTGCTTGAAGGAATAGCCGGCCGGATCGAAGGCCAGCATTTCCTTGGTGAAGGTGAAGAAGTTCTCGGCGTTGAACGACAGCGGCAGGATCACCAGGATCGGAAAGATCAGGAAGAAGAAGATCAGGCCGCAGATCGTGCGGAAGCTGTAGTGCCAGATCCGCTGACCGGTGGATGCATAGGCGGGAAGGGCTGACATGGTCTGTGTTCTCCTTAGCCCAGCTTGACGTTATCGATGCCGACGATCTTGTCGTAGACATAGAAGAGCAGCATCACCGCGAGCAGCAGGATCACGCCGAGCGCCGCCGCCAGACCCCAGTTGAGCGAGGTCGAGATGTGATAGGCGATGCGGTTCGAGATGAAGATGCCGTCGGTGCCGCCGACCAGTTCCGGCGTGATGTAGTAGCCGATGGCCAGGATGAAGACGAGGATCGCGCCCGCGCCGATGCCCGGCACCGTCTGCGGGAAATACCCCCGCCAGAAGGCCGTCCAGTCGGTCGCGCCGAGGCTCTTCGCCGCCCGCACGTAGGACGGAGAGATGGTCTTCATCACCGAATAGAGCGGCAGGATCATGAAGGGCAGCAGGATGTGCGTCATCGCGATGATCGTGCCGGTCTGGTTGTTGATCATCACCAGTCGGCCCGCGTCGCTGACCAGTCCGGTCCACACCAGGAAGTCGTTGATCACGCCCTGCTGCTGCAGCAGCACCTTCCAGGCCGAGGTGCGCACCAGCAGCGACGTCCAGAACGGCAGGAGCACCAGGATCATCAAAAGGTTCGCCGAGCGTGCCGGCAGGGCGGCTAGAAGGAAGGCGACCGGATAGCCGAGCAGGAGGCAGGAGAAGGTGATCGTCAGCGACAGGAACAGCGTGCGCCAGAACAGATAGAGGTAGATCCGCTCGTTTTCCGGCTTCATCTCGACGCCTTCGGCGGTGAGCTGCATGTCGGCGGCGTTCAGGAAGTAGCCGGGCGTGATCGTGGGCGAATAGCGCTTGAGCACGGCCCAGGTTTCGACGGTGCCCCAGTCCTTGTCGATGTCGATGAACCGTTCGACCGTCGCTTCCGCCGGCTCCATGCGACCGATCCGCCGTCCGGTCTTGCGGAACAGGCTCGACATGCCCGACGCCTCGTAGTTCAGCCGCGAACCGAGGCGGGTGTGCGTCTTTTCCTCCACCGCGACCTTGAGGTCCTCGTAGAGCGCGGTAAAGGCCGCCTGGTCGGGAATCTCTCCGCTTTCCGGATCCCAGGTCGCCAGAACCTCGACGGTCTTCGGCAGCGTCTCGGAGACGATGCCGTTTTCCACGGACCGGAACAGCATGTCCGCGATCGGCGCGGCGAAGGTGATGAGAACGAACAGAAGCAGCGGCGCGATCAGAGCGAGCGCCCGCAGTTTCTCGCGTCGAAGCGCCCTCGCCAGGCTGACCTTGAGCGGTATGCCGTCGCGGGTGGTGAGCACCTGCGGATTCTCATCCGGACCGGTGTCAGTGCTTGCAGGGTTCTGGGTGTTCATCGGGACGCCCCGTCGGAAGGAAGTTTTCTGTTATCAGCGTCTTGGCGTCGAAGCCGTACCGGACCCCCGGCGTCTCCGGCGCGAAACCGCCGTGTGTTGTCCGCGCCATCCGGCCCCGGCCGGCCTGGCAGAGTGCCCTGTCGTGCGGGCACCTCGAATTCGGAGTGTCTTGACGGGCGCACAGGGCCCGGAAGTCGTCAGCGTAAAAAGGCGGCGGAGCGCGCGCTCCGCCGCCGGACGGGTGTTAGCCCGCGAGCCATGCCTGGAACTTGGCGTCCAGATCGTCACGATAGTCAGCCCACCACTCGTAATTGTAGAGGAAGGTGTTCGTGGCGTTCTTCGGGTCGGTCGGCATGTGCGGTGCCATGTCGATGCCGAGCTCCGCATGCTTGCCGACGAGCGGCGCGGACGACTTGCGGGCCGGACCATAGGAGATGTACTTGGCCTGATCCGCCAGACGCTGCGTGTCGGTGGCGAACTTCAGGTAGTCCATCACGGCTGCCTTGCGCTCGTCCGAAAGACCGGCGGGAACGATCCAGCCGTCAAGATCGAACACCTGGGCGTCCCACAGCATCTTCACCGGCTGGTCCTGCTCTTCGATGAGCGAGAACAGGCGACCGTTGTAGGTCGAGCCGATCACGACTTCGCCGTCGGCGAGAAGCTGCGGCGTCTCGGCGCCGGCCGACCACCAGATCGTCTGGTCCTTGATCGTGTCGAGCTTGGCGAGGGCGCGCTGCACGCCTTCCTCGGTCTCCAGCACGTCATAGACGTCGTCCTTCGCGACACCATCGCAAAGCAGGGCCCATTCCATGTTGTTGATCGGGCGCTTCTCGAGCGAACGCTTGCCCGGGAAGTTTTCCAGGTCGAAGACGTCGCAGATGTCGTCCGGCTCGCGGCCGTTCCAGGCCTCGACGTCGGTGCGATAGCCGAAGGTCGTCGAATAGACGATCTGCGGGATGAAGCAATCCGAGACGATCAGGTCGCCGAAATCCTCGGAGGCCGGGGTGCCGTCGGGCGCCGGGGCCAGGGCTTCGTCGAAGTTGATCTCCTGGGCCAGGCCTTCGTCGCAGAGGCGAATGGCGTCGGACGCCACCACATCGACGAGATCCCAGGTCACGTTGCCGGCCTCGTTCATGGCGCGCAGCTTGGCGACGGCCTCGGCGGACGATTCATCGTTGATGATGTTCACGTCCGGGTTCGCCGCCATATACGGCTTGTGATAGGCCTCGTTCTGCGAGTTGGAGTACGCCCCGCCCCACGACACGATGGTGAGATCGATGGCCATGGCCCCCGACGTCATCATCGCGGAGGCCGCGCCTGCAAGCAGGAGTGTCTTGAACTTCATGGAGTAAGTCCCCTCGTTTTGGTGTTCGCCCGAGGCGAAGCCCCGGGAAAGGCTGCGGTCGCGAGATCGCGCGCCGCAATTTCTGTTCGGGCCGCTGGTTCGGCTCAAGCGACGGCGTCGAGCGCCTTGCAGTCGCCGGCGGCCCAGCCGATCTCGACCGTTTGCCCGGTCTTCAGATCGCGCTTTTCGCCGCGGTTGCGGACCTTGACGACAAATTCGTTGTTGCCGGCAACAGTCATCCGCACGCGGATATGGTCTCCAAGATAGATCATTTCCTCGATCTGACCAGAAACCAGGTTGTCCATTGCGTCATGCGTGTCGAATTCGACGCGCTCCGGACGCAAGGAAATCGTGGTGCGAGATCCCACACCGTCAATATTGACGGCATCCGCCTTGAGCATTGTTCCGTCGTCCAGGCGCACCGCGCAGGTCTCGCCTTCAACGGATTCCACCGTTCCGCTCAACTTGTTGTTCTCGCCGATGAACTGGGCGACGAAGGAATTCTGCGGGTCCTCGTAGAGCACATCCGGGCGCGACAGCTGCTGGATCACGCCGTCATTGAACACCGCGACACGGTCCGACATGGTCAGCGCCTCGGTCTGGTCGTGCGTCACATAGACGATGGTCACGCCGATGTTGTCGTGGATGTGCTTGATCTCATACTGCATCTGCTCGCGCAGCTGCTTGTCGAGAGCGCCCAGCGGTTCGTCCATCAGCACCAGTTCCGGCTCGAACACCAGGGCGCGGGCCACGGCCACACGCTGCTGCTGGCCGCCGGAAAGCTGCGCCGGACGGCGCGAGCCGAAATGGCCGAGCTCGACCATTTCCAGCGCCCGCTTGACCTTTTCTTCCTGCTCCGCCTTGCCCATGCCGCGCACCTGCAGCGGAAACGCCAGGTTTTCCGCAACGCTCATGTGCGGGAACAAGGCATAGTTCTGGAACACCATGCCAATGCCGCGCTTGTGCGGCTGCACGTTGTTGATCGGGCGGTCGTTGAGGAAGATTTCGCCGTGAGTGGCCGGCTCGAA
>PARB01000058.1 GCA_002709505.1 Paracoccaceae bacterium
CCCTGGTCGAGGCGCGCGGCCCGACCCGGCCGGTGCGCGAGCCGGCGGCCGTGCCTGTCGCGACCGACAGCGCGCCGCCGTTGCCGATCCAGGCGGCGAAGCTCAAGGTCATGGTGGAGCAGGGCGACGGCGGCGCCTGGAACCAGCCCTATGTTGCTGCCTTCGACGACGGGATCGACGCCGACCGCCTGCAGGCGGCACTCGAGCGTCTCGCCATCGAGCATTTCCCACTCTCAGCCGTGTGGGACGCCGATGCCGGGCTGTGGCGGCGGGGAAAGGGGCGGCCGGCGCATGTCCGCCGCGCCGTTCGCGACCAGGCGGAGGCGCAGGCGGCGATTGCGGAGGAATCTTGGCGGCCCTTCGACGTGACCCGCGAGCCGTTGTTTCGTGTCGTTCAGGTGGATCTCCCCGATGGCGCGTCCTGGCTTGCCTTCGTCTCGCACAACATCATGGTGTCGGGGCAGGCGAACGACTATTTCACCGCGGTGATGGAGACGGCATCGGGCGGTGCGGATACGGTTCGTCCGCACGAGACCGATTTTCCGCATCTCGTTGCCTGGCGCGCGGGTTGGGAGCGGGACCGCAGGGCGGCTGCGCGGCGGACCTGGATCGATCGCTGCGCGGCGGTCCGCGACTGGCCGGTCTATGAGGCGGCTGAGGTCAATCCGGTCGATCATCGCGTCGCGATCCTGCCCGAGGGCGCCGAGGCCGGGTTCGTCGAGGCCATGCAGGCGGCGGGTGTGACGGTTGCGGCCGGGCTTGCGCGCATCCTGCAGGACTTGCCGGAGGCGCGAGCCGGGCTGCTCGGCGTTCTCGTCGACGGGCGCGAGGCGGCCGGCTTCGGCGGCGTCTTCGCGCCGATGGCGGCAACCCTGCCGCTGGTGGTCGACGCCGGGCGCAGGGGAGACCTTGCTGCCATTCAGCACGGTCTCGACACGGCCATCGACGGTTATCCCTTCACGCTCAGCATGCTGGAAGAGGGGCTGCGGGAGAGCGGCCGGCTCAGCGAACGGGAACGGGCCGCCTTCGTGACGCTTTCGGTCGAACAGCCCATGGCCGTGCCGGTTATCGGCGGGCGACGCGGCCGCTGGCTTCGCGAGATCAACGGCGCGCTGCGGCGGGAGGACACGAAGACCGTCTTCCCGCTCGCGCTCAATGTCGAAATCGATCCGCAAGGCTGGATCGTTGAGGTAACCTGTTCCACACAACTCCTGGGCGCATCGCGTGCCGAGGCCATTCTCGATGACGTGGTGGGCGCGCTGACCTCGGTGCAGGCCACCCGTCGCAGCGCCTGAGGATCGTCAAACACGAAAGAGGGGGGAGCAAGCCATGTGGACTGCGACATACGAGCCTTTTGTGGTTCCGCTTGAAGACGCCGGCACCCGCATCCGGCCCGTCGCGGCCGAGGCCGCACAGCCCATGCTGAATTTCCCGGTCCTGCGGCCCCGTTACCTGCCGCCCGACACAAGGATGACCGAGGCGCTTTTGCGTGTCGAGGCGCCGCCGACGGAGGATGACGCCATCGAGCGCGGCGCTCGCCCGCCTGACTGGACGAGCGCCAACACCTGTTCCTACCTGATGCGGTTTGCAGGGGCGGGGCGGCGCTTCCGCCTCAAGCAGTTTTTCTATGACTGGGCGCCGCCGGCCTGCGACCATCCGCCATTGTGGGCCGGCGCCGTCCGGCCCGTGCCCTCGGTTCCGCCCTATGTGACCTGGATCGGCACGGACTTCATGGAGCGGGCCGGGGCCACGTCGCGCATCAACCGGACCTCGGTGGAGATGTCGATCGCCGAGGGCGCCTATACGGACGAGGAGATCGCAGCGATCTTCAGCGGTCTCGAGCCGGTCGACGGGCAGGCCGCCCGCGTGCTGGAGTCCCAGTCCTTCGCGAAGCTGACCTATTGGTCGCGCCACGACCTGCCGGTCGTCAATGTGCCCTACGGGCTGTTCCGTTTCGGACGCAGCGACGACGCCGAGCGAGGTGCCTGGGCGAGCGGTGCGCTCGAGACGCCGGGCATTCGCCAGCCCCGGCTCGATCCGGCATCGGGCTTCGTGCTCGACAGCACGGGCCTGTTCGGCGACGCGGAAACCCGCGAGGTGGAACTGATTTTCACCGCACCGCCTGGACGGGGCCGCGAGGTCCGCTTCATCCTGCAGGCCGGCGACAGGGGGCGCATCGCCTGGCCGCCCGTTGCCTCCTCCCACCCGGCGAATGGCGAGACGACAACCCTGGACGGGGCGGAGGCGCATATCCGCTTTATCGACGAGGCGGTCGGCCCCTGGGCCGCGGTCTTCGAGCGCGCCGGCACCCGCGCCCTCGTCATGACGTCGTCCGCGCATGGCCATGACAGGGCCTGGTTCATGGATCTTCTCGCCAAGACAGATTGGAGCTGATGTGACGGAGGATCAGATCGCGCGCCCGGCCCGGCTGGACTGGCGGACCCGCATCCTCCTTTATGGCTACGGTTTTTTCGACGGGCTGATCCTGATCTATCCGGTCTATCTGCTGTATTTCCGCGATCAGGGCCTGAGCGAGACGGAAATCGCCACGCTGTTGATGCTGTGGCCGATTTCCTCGCTGCTGTTCGAATTGCCGTCGGGCTATCTCGCCGACCGCTTCTCCAAGAAGACGATTCTCGTGGTCGGGCATGTCGCCTATCTCGGCTGTTTCGCCGTCTGGCATGTCCTGCCGACCTTCACCGGCTTCGGGATCGGACTTGCCCTTTGGGGCATGCGCGGGGCGCTCTCTTCCGGGGCTTTCCGCTCCTTCCTCTATGAGGAGATGGAGGCGCGCGGCACCCGCAACGCCTTCGTCCGGGTGCTCGGGCAGATCAATGCGCTGAAATGGACGGCCATGCTGGTCGCCTATTCGGTCGGCCCGGCGCTGATGACCTTCGGTTTTACCCTGGTTCTCGCCCTGACGGCCACCGCAGCCGTCATCGCGCTTGCCGCGCTTCTTCTCGTGGAGCGCAAGGCATCCCCTGTCGCCGACGACGACACGGCAGGCTTCGGTGGGTTTTTCCGGGCCCTGAACAGCCATGTGCTGCGCGAGCCTTCCGTCCTGCGGGTGGTCCTTTTCGGCGGAGCGCTGCTCGGCACCGGGGCGGTCGATGAATATTGGCCGCTGCTCGGGACCGATCTCGGCGTTCCGGAAACGGCGCTCGGCCTGTTTCTCGGCGCCATCATGGGCGCGCAGGCGCTTGGCGATCTGCTGGCCCACCGCCTTGCCGCGCAGAGGCCTCTCTTCGTCGGCGCGGCGGTCGCCGGCGCGGGGGCCCTGCTTCTCTTCGGCGTCGCGTTCGGAACCCTCTATGTGGCCCTGCCGGCGGTTGTCGTTTTCGCCATGCTCTATCAGTGCGCGGTGACCGCGAATTCCGGTCTCTTGCACGACCGGGTCGAAGGCTCCGTTCGCGCAACCGCCGCGTCGATCCTGGGGTTTGCCTCCAATATCATCTCCATCCTGCTGTTTTACGCGATCGGCCAGATCTCGGAACGCGCCGGTGTGCCGATCGCCATCGCCTGCGCCGGCGGGGTTTTCCTGGCCATCGGCCTTGCCGGCATCCGCATGGAGCAGAAAGCCGGGCGCCTAGCGGGCGAGCGTGGCGGCAAGGACGCATAGACCGCCCAGAACCAAGAGTTTGGCGGCGAGAAACGGCAGCACCGCGCGAATGATCGCGGGAAGCGTCATGCGATCGTTCATGACCCCGCTTGCCACGATCAGCAGCAGGCCGAAGGGCGGGGTGATCAGGCCGATTTCCATGCACAGCAGGATCACCAGACAGGCCTGGAGCGGGGAAACGCCGGCGGCCGTCAGGACCGGCAGGACGAGCGGCACGAGGATCAGCGCCATGCTCACGCCGTCGACGAAGCAACCGAGAAGGATTGCGGCAAGGGCGCAGGCGAGAAGAAGGGCGAGCGGCGCCCCGGCGAGCACCTGCAGCATGTCGCGCACGCCTTGCGCGATGCCGAGAAAGACAAGAACCTGGGAAAAGATGCCGGCCGCGGCGATGACGAGAAGCAGGCCGGCTCCCTCGGTTGCGGCGCGTGTCGCCGCGCGCAAGAAGGCCTGGCGGTCAAGCTCGCCGGATGCGCCGAGAAGCAGAACCGTGGTCAGGAGCCCGAGGGCGGCGGCTTCCGTCGGGGTGGCGATTCCAAAACCGATGCCGGCAACCATGACGGCAAAGATCGCCCCGGCGCGCAGCACGTGGGGGAGGAGCGGGGGCGGGGTGTCCGGTGTTGCATCGCTTTTGCCCGGGATCGCGGGTTCGGTGAAGCGGATCACCGTCGCATGGGCAAGGGCGAGGCATGCGCCCAACGGCAGGATGGCGATCAGCATCGCGCCGACATCGACCTGGGCGATAGAGGCAACGAGTACGGCGAGTGCCGACGGCGGAACGAAGATGGCGATGCCGCCGCTGGCGAGTGCGGCGCCGGTGAGCGGGCCGGGATCGGCGCGGCCCGCGTCCGTTGCCGGCTTCAGCGTGTTGAGGATGAGGGCGGCGGCGGCGAGAGAGGAGCCTGAGACGGCGGAGAGCAGCACGCCGCTGCCAAGTGCGACGAAGCCCTGGCGGTTTCCAGCCGCCCCGAGCCGGCCGCGGACGGCGGCGATGGCCCGGGCGCCGGCGCCGCTTTCGACCAGCAGATGGCCGATCATGAGAAAGAGCGGGATCGGCAGCAGCACGAAGCGCGACAGGCCTTCCACCAGCGAGCGCGACAACAATGTCACGCCGATCGTGCCCGGAAAGACAAAAAGCGCGGCACCGAACACCACCGCCAGAAAGGCGAAGAACACCGGCACGCCGGAAAGGATCAGTCCGATCTGGCAGGCAAGGATCAGGGCGAGGGGACCGAGCCAGTCCAAGGCCGGTCAGGCCCGGTTGCGGGCAAGGGCGGCGAGGCCGGCAACCCCGAACGCGAGTGCGGCTGCCGCCCAGACCGGAGCTTCGGGCACGTCGAGACCCTGGCGAAAATGGGCGTCCTCAAGCCAGGCGTCGCGTGCAAGGCCGGCATAGCGGAGGCTGAGCGCGATGCAGAGCCCGGCGGTGAGTGCCGCGATCGCGCGGGTCCGCAGCGGGGATGCGCCGCCGCCCCATTGCAGCGCGATATGTCCACCCGCCCGCGACAGGCCGGGCAGGGCGGCGAGCACCGAGGCGAGCAGCAGATATTCGACCCGCTCCAGACCGATGACCACGGACAGTCCAAGATGGCGAAGCCCGAAATCGGCCAGGATCGCGGCAACGATTGCGAGCAGAAGGCCGGCGGAGAGAACGGTGGAGATGCGGACGAGCGATGTGAGCAGACGCATGCCTCTGACTCACTCGCCGGCAAGTGCCCGCAGCCGCGCGACGATCTCGGGGCTTCGGGCGGCAAGATCGGCCCAATAGGCGGATTCCGCCCGCGACACGAGATCGGCGCCGAGATCGATCGTGGCGATGCCGGCCTCGTCCTGTTTGGCCAGTTCCTTGCGGGTCGTCTCCGCCATCCGTTCGCTCGCCCGGGGCTCGAACTGCTGCACCGCGCGTTCGAGCGCCTGGCGATCCGCCTCCGCAAGGCCGTTCCAGATGCGCGCGTTCATCACGATGGCGATGGCCGTCTTGTAGAACCCGGGCTCCACCCGGTGGCGCACGAAGGCATCCCAGCCGAAGGTGGTGACGTCCCACGCCGGCCAGCCGAACCCGTCGACGGCGCCGGCGCTCAGGGCCGCGTGGAGCTCGCCCGGCGGCAGGGTGAGGGTGGTCGCCCCGAGGCTTTCGTAGAAGGCGTCATAGACCGGGGTCACCCGCAGGCGAAGGCCGGAGAAATCGAGCTTTTCAACGGGATCGACCAGATAGGTAAAAAACGGAACGGTGTCGCCATAGACCCCCAGGAGCTTCAGTCCAGCCTTTTCGTGCACCTCCTCGAGGATCTCCCATGCGGGAGTGGTACGCATCTCGTGATAGCGACCGGGCAGAAGCTGCAGGGCTTCCGCTTCCACCGCCAGGTCGCGATAGTAGTTGACCGGGAGAACGCCGATCTCGACCGCGCCAAGGGCGACCGCCCGGCCGAGCTCGAACGGCGGCACGGCCTCGGGCCCGCCGATCACCGTGATCCGGGGACCGGTCTCCCCGGCCGATGCATTGATCCCGGCCACCAGGTCCTGGAACGGGGCGATGAAGGCGGATCCCGGCGGCAGAAAGGTCACGGCCTTGAGCGGGGAGGCCGTCTCGGCCCGGACCCCGACCGGCAATGAGATCGACAGTGCGACCGTCACCGCACCTGAGAGGGCGACCGACAGAACAATTGGGGCGGCAAGGGCGAGGTTGCCGGTCATGACGACCCGGACCCAGCCTCGGACGAGCGAACGCAGGGACATCGGGCAACCTCACAGGTGGGATCTCGCAAAAATTGTAGGATCCAGATAATACAATTGCTGACGCAGCGTCAAGAACTTGCAACCGGCCTGCGTCCGCGTTGCCCCGAATGCCCCTCGCGATCTCGACGGTCACGGTGACCGGGTGAACGCTTGCGTGCCTCCCCGATGTTGACCCTCCAGTTGCTGGAAGTGTTTGCGTGCCGCGACCTCGGCGGTTCGCCGCCGCCGTCCCGTCCAGCGGGTCTGCCTCGCCAAACGTGGAACTTCGACACCGAAGTCCCGTTTGCAATCCACAGGGTGCCACCAGGAGGGAACCATGAATTACGGTCGCTTTTTTGCAATGATCGCCACATCGACGGTGGTGATGTTCGGGCTCATGTATCTGAACACTTATCTCGTCGGCCACGCGTTCTGGTCCGAGACCCGCGCCTATATGGCGCTGGTCATGGGTGCGACGATGGCGATCATCATGCTCGCCTACATGCTGTCGATGTATACGGACCGGCGTTTGAACATCGCGATCTTCACGGGGTCTGTGGTGGTCTTCGCCGTCGCGCTGTGGCTCGTCCGCAGCCAGATAACCGTCGGGGACCGCAGCTACATGAGCGCGATGATCCCGCATCACTCCATCGCGATCATGACCTCAAGTCGCGCCGATATCCGCGATGCGCGTGTTCGCACCCTGGCCGATGACATCATCTACGCCCAGGACAAGGAGATTGCCGAGATGCGGTATCTCATCGCGGATATCGACGCCAATGGCCGAAAGACCTTCACAGGCGAGAGCGAACCGGCCTCGCTCGTCGCTGCCGAGGAGGCGCTTGCCAGCGAAAGCGTATCGACGGTGGATCCGGAATTTCTGAGCGATGCGGAAATCGCCGCAGCCTTTCCCGAGGGCACCGTCGCCTGCCGCTTCACCTACACCGAGGACAGCCCTCCCGTGCTGGTCGTCGCGGAGAACACCGAGGGACCGGCCGCGCTCGTCAAGATCAGCGGGGATCTCGTCCGTCTGTCCGGTGACGACGCGGCCGGAACGAGCGGTGCCGGTTTCGAAGCCGGGCCGCTTGCCGCCACGCTCCGCCCGGCCGGAGACGGCGGCCTGTTCGACCTGGTGGTGAGTGCTGGGTCACAGTACCGGGCCGGGTTCCGGGGCCAGTATGTCTGCGCGGGCCAATAGGAGAGCACCATGACGAAGGACACACCCCAAACCGCACGGCTCTACCGGATGGTGATGCCGGATCACCTCTGCCCGTTCGGCCTGAAGACGAAGGACCTGCTGCAACGGCAGGGGTTCAAGGTGGAGGATCACCCGCTCACCACCCGCGACGAGACCGATGCCTTTCTGGAAGCGGAGGGCGTCGAGACGACGCCCCAGGTCTTCATCGGCGACGCGCGGATCGGCGGCTATGAGGAGTTGCGGGTGCACCTGGGGCTCGACCCGCCGCCGGAAGAGCAGAGCGATACGAGCTACCAGCCGGTCGTCGCGATCTTTTCCGTCGCGGCCCTGCTCGCGCTGGGCCTGTCGTTTCACCAGTATGGAACCGTGCTCAGCTTGCGGGCGGTCGAATGGTTCATCTCGTTGTCGATGACGATCCTGGCGGTGCAGAAGCTGCAGGATGTGGAGAGCTTCTCCACCATGTTCCTGAACTACGACCTGCTGGCGCGCCGCTTCGTTCCTTACGCGAAGGTCTATCCCTTCGGCGAGGCGCTTGCCGGCATTCTGATGACCGCGGGCGTGTTCGTCTGGATTTCCGCGCCGGTTGCCCTGTTCATTGGCACGGTGGGGGCCGTCAGTATCTTCAAGGCGGTCTATATCGACAGGCGCGAGCTCAAGTGCGCCTGCGCCGGCGGCAATACATCGGTGCCGCTTGGCTTCGTCTCGCTGACGGAAAGCCTGATGATGATGGCGATGGGACTGTGGATGCCGGTGCGGGCATTCCTGCTTTGAACCCGGCCTCCGGGCTTGACCTTCCCCCTGCTGGACGTTGCCAGGGTGCATGGAGGGCGGCGCCTCCTTCCAGCAACAGGTTTCATCATGAAATCCGCAGCCGCCGTCGTTTGGAGCACGCATGACGGAGTACCGGAAAGACAGCATCACCCTGCCGGGTGCCGTGGCGATGGGAACGGGCGTGATGATCGGCGCCGGCATTCTCGCCCTCACCGGGCAGATGGCGGAACTGGCGGGGCCGCTGTTTTCGCTGTCGTTCCTCGCCGGCGCGCTCGTCACGGCCTTCAGCGCCTATAGCTACATCAAGGTGTCGAATGCCTTTCCGTCCGCCGGCGGCATCGCGATGATCCTCGTCAAGGCCTATGGGCCGACGACGGTCGCGGCCGGGGCCGCGCTGCTGATGGCGCTGTCGATGGTCATCAACGAAAGCCTGGTGGCGCGGACCTTCGCGTCCTACACGCTGCGCGGGTTCGGTGTGGAGCCCGGTGGCTGGCCGGTGGCCGCGCTCGGTGTCGCGGTGATCGTCTTCGCCTGGCTGGTCAATGTCTCCGGCAACCGCTCGGTCGGCATCTTCTCCGTGCTCATGGCGGTCCTGAAGGTGGGCGGCATCGCCCTGTTCGGGATGGCGGCGCTCTGGGCCGGCGGTCTGAGCTTCGAGCCAGCAGGAGGGGACGCGGGGGCCGGCGGATTCCTCGCCTCGGTCGCGCTTGCGGTCCTGGCGTTCAAGGGGTTCACCACGATCACCAACAGCGGCGCGGAGATCACCCGGCCGCACCGCAACGTCGGGCGCGCGATCATCCTTTCCATCGCGATCTGCGTGGTGGTCTACCTGCTTGTCGCCCTTGCGGTCGGTGCAAGCCTGCCGCTGGAGCGCATCATCGCCGCCAAGGACTACGCGCTGGCCGAAGCGGCGGAACCGGCGCTCGGCCGGACCGGCTTTTATCTCACGGTCGCGCTGGCCGTCGTCGCCACGGCTTCGGGGCTCATCGCCAGTGTCTTCGCCGTATCGCGCATGCTGGCGATGCTGACCGACATGCAGCTGATCCCGCACCGCCACTTCAAGATGCCCGGCGGCGTCCAGGACCACACGCTGGTCTATACGGTCGTGATCGCCGGGCTGCTCACGGTCTTTTTCGACCTCAGCCGGATCGCGTCGCTCGGCGTGTTCTTCTATCTGGTGATGGACATGCTGGTTCACTGGGGCGTGTTCCGCAGCCTGCGCGAAGAGACCGGCGCGCGGGCGGAAATCCTGCTGACGGCGATCGCGCTCGACGTCCTCGTGCTGTCGGCCTTCGCCGCGCTGAAATGGCAGACGGATCCGACGATCGTCGCGATTGCGGTTGGCGGCATGGCGGCGGTTTTCCTGTTCGTGGGGATGTTCCTTCGGCTCCATCCGCCGTCCGGGGAACATCATGGCCACCAGTAGGCGTCGTGAGATTGTGCGGCGCGATGGGAAGCGGTGCGGGCCTTGACCTTCCTGTGACTGGAGGGCGCAGGGTGGCCGTCAAATCAGCTAGGAGCCTGAAATGACGCAAGATGCCCATACCCACCATCACCACGGCGACCACGCCGATGGGAGTTGCGGGCACGCGCAGACGCACACGGATCCGGGCGAGGGCAGCGTGACGGACCCGGTCTGCGGCATGTCGGTCACCCCCGGGCCGCAGGCCCGCTCGCGCGACTATGATGGCCAGACCTTCTATTTCTGTTCCCACGGCTGCCAGAGCAAGTTCGATGCGGATCCGTATTTCTATGCCTTCGGCAATGCCGGAAAGGTGGAGAAGGCGGCCGCTCAGGGATCGCAATGGACCTGCCCGATGCATCCGGAGATCGTCCGCGACGAACCCGGGTCCTGCCCGATCTGCGGCATGGCGCTGGAGCCGATGGTGCCGTCCGACGAGCCGAGCGAGGAACTGACGGATTTCACGAGGCGGATGTGGATCAGCTCCGTTGCCGCCGTGCCGCTGGTGATCCTGACGATGGGCGAGACGGTCGGACTGCCCGTGCGCGACTGGATCGGCCATCAGCTCTCCGTCTATCTGGAATTCGTGCTTGCCACCCCCATCGTGCTGTGGGCGGCCCTGCCGTTCTTCCAGCGCGGGGTGAGTTCCATCGTCAACCGCTCGCCCAACATGTGGACGCTGATTTCGCTCGGCGTCGGCGCGGCCTATCTCTATTCGCTGGTCGCCACCTTCCTGCCCGGCGTGTTTCCGGACCAGTACCGGATGACAGGGGGAATGGTCGGCACCTATTTCGAGGCCGCGGTGGTGATCATCGCGCTGGTCTTTGTCGGTCAGGTCCTGGAGCTGCGCGCCCGCGAGCGCACCGGCGACGCGATCAAGGCGCTGATGGATCTGGCGCCCAAGACCGCCCGACGCATCCTGCCCGACGGGTCGGAATATGATGCCCCGCTGGAGAACATCGTCGCCGGCGATCTCTTGCGGGTGCGTCCCGGCGACAGCGTGCCGGTGGACGGGGAGGTCGTGGAGGGACGCTCCGCAATCGACGAGAGCATGATCACCGGCGAATCCGTCCCGATCGAGAAAACCGAGGGCGACCGGGTCACCGGCGGCACGATCAACAAGAACGGGACGCTCGCGATCCGCGCGACCGACGTCGGCGCTGACACCGTGCTGGCGCAGATCGTCGAGATGGTTGCCGGCGCGCGGCGCTCCAAGGCGCCGATCCAGGGTCTCGCCGACCGCGTTTCCGAGATTTTCGTGCCCACCGTCGTCGGCATTGCCATCGTCTCCTTCGTGGCCTGGCTTGTCCTCGGCCCGGATCCGGCCTTCGTCTTCGCGATTGCCGCCGCGGTCTCGGTGCTGATCATCGCCTGTCCCTGCGCGCTGGGACTGGCCACGCCGATTTCGATCACCACCGCGGCCGGTCGCGGTGCCCAGGCCGGCGTCCTGATCAAGGATGCGGAGGCGCTCGAACGCATGGCCCGCGTCGACACGCTCGTCGTCGACAAGACCGGAACCCTGACGGAGGGCAAGCCGAAGCTGACCGACGTGGTGGCGCTTGCTGCCTTTTCGCAAGAGGAGGTCCTCGCCAATGCGGCCACGCTCGAGCGTGGCTCGGAGCACCCTCTGGCCGACGCGATTATCGAGGGGGCGCGTCACCGCGGCGTGCCGATGGCCAAGACATCCGACTTCGAGGCGGTGACCGGCAAGGGCGTCACCGGCAAGGTGGAGGAGCGCGAGGTCGCACTCGGCAACGCCGCGCTGATGCAGGCGCTTGGGATCGACACGGCCGAAGCCGACGACCAGGCCGATGCGTTGCGCACGGAGGGAAAGACCGCGATGTATATCGCGCTCGACGGTCGACTGGCCGGACTGGTCGCGGTTGCCGATCCGATCAAGGAGACGACGGAGGCGGCGATCCGCGAGCTGCACCGGCAGGGCCTGCGCGTCATCATGGCGACCGGCGACAACCAGCGCACCGCCGAGGCCGTGGCCTCCCGGCTCGGCATCGACGAGGTGCGCGCTGGCGTGTTGCCGGAGGACAAGAAGACGCTGGTGGATGAATTGCGCGCGAAGGGCGCGCGCATTGCCATGGCCGGTGACGGTGTGAACGACGCGCCCGCCCTGGCGGCGGCGGATGTCGGGATCGCCATGGGAACCGGCGCGGATGTCGCCGTCGAAAGCGCCGGGCTGACGCTGCTCGGCGGCGATCTGTCAGGCATCGTGCGCGCCCGCGTTCTGGCGAAGGCAACGCTCAGGAACATCAAGCAGAACCTGTTCTTCGCCTTCATCTACAACGCGGCCGGCGTTCCGATCGCGGCCGGGGTGCTCTATCCCGTCTTCGGTCTGGTGCTGTCGCCGATGATCGCGGCCGCCGCCATGTCGCTCTCCTCGGTGTCGGTGATCACCAATGCGCTGCGGCTGCGGCGCCTGAAGCTGTGATCGCGGACCGATCGCCCGGGGGCGGTCTCCGCCGAAGCCGTTTCAGAGAGGAAGGGGCAGCCAGATGATTTCCGGCAAGGGCGGCCTTGTTGCCGTTGCAACTCTTCTCGGCGGGACGGCCGTCATCGTTGCGGGCCTGGGAGCGGGATGGTTCGGCGACGAGGCCGCAAGCGACGGGCGCGATCTGTCGCGCGGGGCGGCGATCTATGCCGATGCTTGCGCCTCCTGTCATGGGGCGAGCCTCGAAGGGCAGGCAGACTGGCAGACGGCGCGTGCCGACGGCCGGCTTTCCGCGCCGCCGCATGACGCGAGCGGCCATACCTGGCATCACTCGGATCGTCTGCTCCTCGATATCATGCGACGGGGCACCGCGGCCGTTGTCGGCGGCGGTTACGCAAGTGACATGCCGGGGTTCGGCGACGTTTACTCGGATGACGAACTGCGGGACGTGCTCGCCTGGATCAAGACCCATTGGCCGGAGCGGGAGCGCGCCTTTCAGGCGGAGGCGTCGGCGCGCGATCCTGAAACTTGACGTGAAACGGCCGCCGGGAGCGATCCCGGCGGCCGTTTCGTCGTCTTTGCCGTTTCGCGGAAGGTTGCTATTCCGCCGGCGTCTTCACCGGAGCCTCGTCGACGCTCTCGTCCGCATCCTTGGCCGGTCGCTTGCCGTCAAGCGGGACGCGGGCGAAGGCGCGCATCACGAAGACGTAGAACACCGGAACGAAGAAGATTGCGAGCACCGTGCCCGAGATCATGCCGCCCATCACGCCGGTTCCGATGGCGTTCTGGCTGCCGGCACTGGCGCCGTTGGCGATTGCCAGCGGGGTCACGCCGAGGGTGAAGGCGAGCGAGGTCATCAGGATCGGCCGGAAGCGCAGATGCGCGGCCTCCACGGTCGCCTCGTACATGGTCTTGCCTTCCGCCATCAGGTCCTTGGCGAACTCGATGATCAGGATCGCGTTCTTGGCCGAAAGGCCGACAATGGCGATCAGGCCGACGGTGAAATAGACGTCGTTCGGCATGCCCCTGAGCGTCACCGCAGCGACCGAGCCGATAACGCCGAGCGGCACGACCAGCATGACCGCAAAGGGCACTGACCAGCTCTCGTAGAGCGCTGCCAGCAGCAGGAACACGAACAGGATGCTGAGGCCGATCAGGAAGGGCGCCTGAGAGCCCGACTGGATCTCCTGCAGCGACTGGCCGGTCCATTCGTAGCCGAAGCCGGCGGGCAGCGAGGCCGCGATCCGCTCCATCTCGGCGATCGCGTCGCCGGAGGAATAGCCCGGCGCTGCCTGACCGGAGATGCGGATCGAGGGATAGCCGTTGTAGCCGACGATCTGCGACGGTCCCTTCACCCAGTTCACCGTGGCAAAGGCCGACAGCGGAACCATGCCGCCATTGGTGTTGCGCACGGTCAGGTCCAGCAGGTCGTCCGTCTGCATCCGGGCGTCCTGATCGGCCTGTACGGTGACCCGCTGCATGCGGCCCGAGTTGGGGAAGTCGTTGACGTAGCTCGAGCCGAGATGGGCCGAGACGGTGGCGTTGATGTCGGCGAAGGCGACGCCGAAGGCATTGGCCTTCTCGCGGTCGACCTCAAGGTCCACCTGTGCCGCGTCCGGCAGGCCGTCGACGCGAAGGCCGGTCAGGACCGGGTTTTCGCGGGCGGCCGCCATCAACTGGTCGCGCGCGGCGGCAAGCGCGTCGGTGCCGCGTCCGCCCCGGTCCTGGAGACGGAACGAAAAGCCGTTGGACGTGCCGAGACCTTGGATCGCCGGCGGCGACAGGGCAAAGGAGATCGCGTCCTTCAGCCCGAACAGCTGGCCGTTGGCACGACCGGCGATCGCACTGGCGGAATCCTGCGGACCGCGCTCTGCCCAGTCCTTCAGGGTCACGAAGGCGAGGCCGGCGTTCTGGCCGGTTCCCGAGAAGCTGAAACCCAGAATGCCGACGATGCGCGAAACGGCGCTTTCCTTGCCGAAGATCTCCTCGACCTGCTTGATCACGTCGAGCGTCCGGTTGGCGCTTGCCTCAGGCGGGGCCTGAATGTTGACCAGCAGGAAGCCCTGGTCCTCATTCGGCAGGAAGGAGGACGGCAGGCGAGTGTACGCCCAGCCGAGACCGACCAGCAGCGCGAGATAGATGACCATCATCCGTCCGGCGCGGCGCGACAGCCAGCCCACGGAGGTGCTGTAGCCGCTTGTGGTGCGGGCAAAGCCCCGATTGAACCAGCCGAAGAAGCCCTTCTTCTCGTGGTGTCCCTCGGGAATCGGCTTCAGCATGCTGGCGCAAAGCGCCGGCGTGAAGGAGAGCGCCAGGAAGCCGGAGAACAGGATCGACACGACCATGGTCAGGCTGAACTGCTGGTAGATGATGCCAACGGCGCCGGGGAAGAAGGCCATTGGCACGAAGACGGCGGTTAGCACAAGGGTGATGCCGATGATCGCGCCGGAAATCTGCTTCATCGCCTTGCGGGTGGCCGCGCGGGGCGACAGGCCTTCCTCGGCCATGATGCGCTCGACGTTCTCCACCACGACGATGGCATCGTCCACCAGAATGCCGATGGCGAGTACCATGGCGAACATGGTCAGCACGTTGATCGAGAACCCGGCGGCGAGCATCACCGCGCAGGTGCCGAGCAGGGCTACGGGCACGACCAGGGTCGGGATCACCGTGTAGCGGAAGCTCTGCAGGAACAGGAACATCACCACGAACACCAGGCCGACGGCCTCGAGCAGCGTGTAGATCACCTTCTCGATCGATGCCTCGACGAAGGGGGAGGTGTCATAGGGGATCTCGTAGGCGATGCCGGGCGGGAAGAACTGCGCGAGTTCCTCCATCTTGGCGCGCACCGCTTCCGATGTCGCCAGCGCATTGCCGGTCGACGACAGCTGGACGCCGATGGCGGCACTCGGCTGGCCGTTCAGCCGGGTGGAGAAATTGTAGCTCTCGCCACCGATCTCGACCCTTGCGACATCCGAGAGCCGCACGGTGGAACCGTCCGGATTGGCGCGCAGCACCACGGCGCCGAACTCCTCGGCCGAGGTCAGCTGCCCCTTGACCAGAACCGTGGCGGAGATCTGCTGGGTCACCGGATTGGGCTGGGCGCCGATACGTCCGGCGGCGACCTGCGCGTTCTGGGACTGGATCGCCGCGATCACGTCGCTGGCCGTCAGATTGAGGCCGAGCATCTTGTCCGGATCCATCCAGATCCGCATCGAGCGCTGGGTGGCGAAGAGCTGGGCGCTGCCGACGCCGTCGACGCGGCGGATCTCGCCAACCACGTTGCGGCTGAGGTAGTCGCCGAGGTCGACCACATCGAGGCTGCCGTCCGTCGAGGTGACGGAGACCACCATCAGGAAGCCGGCGCCGGCCTGTTCGATGCGGATGCCCTGCTGCGTCACCGTTCGCGGCAGGCGCGGCTCGACGCGGCGGATGCTGTTCTGCACGTCGACGGCCGCCTGCGAAATCTCCGTGCCGGGCGCGAAGGTGGCGGTGATCGAGATCCGTCCCGAGCTTTCGGAGGTGGATTCGAAATAGATCAGCCCCTCGACGCCGTTGAGCTCCTCCTCGATCGGCCGAGTGACGCTCAGATAGGCGTCTTCGGGCGACACGCCCGGATAGTTGGTCTGGATCGAGATCTGCGGTGGGGCGACGGTCGGATATTGGGCCACCGGCATGAAGGGGATCGCGATCACGCCGGCGAGCGTGATGAAAATCGCGATGACCCAGGCGAAGACCGGCCGGTCGATGAAAAAGGACGGCATGCGATCACATCCTGCTGGACCGGGGGCAGACATGGCGCCGGTGCGCCGTCATCCGGTCCGTGTGTCATGGTGGAAGGGAGCCGCCGGGACAACTGGCGCGGTCCCGTCCGGGGTTCACTTTGCGGCGAGATCCGCCGTTTTCGCCTCGGCCTTCCAGGGGGTCGGGGCCAGCGGCGCGCCGGGCCTCAGTTTCTGGAAGCCCTCGACAATCACCTTGTCGCCGGGCGCGAGGCCTTTCGAGATGATCCAGCGCGTTCCGACAACCCGGCCGGTTTCCACGGAGCGCAGTTCCGCCTTGTCGTCGGCGCCGACCAGATAGATCTGCGCCTGTCCGCCGGCATTGCGCTGCACCGCCTGCTGGGGAACGGCGATCGCGTTCTTCTCCTCGCCCTGTTCGATCAGGACGCGCACATACATCCCCGGCAGAAGATCGCCGTCGGGGTTGGGGAACTGGCCGCGCAGGGTGATCTGCCCGGTGGTCGTATCGACCGTCGCTTCGGAAAACAGCAACAGGCCGGGATGTGAATATTCCTGACCGTCGTCGAGAAGCAGGCGCACCGTCGCCTGACCGGACCGAGGTCCGTTCAGGGCGCCGACATCGAGCGCGCGGCGCAGGCGCAGCGTCTGGTTGGCAGACTGGGTGAAGTCCGCATAGACCGGATCGAGCTGCTGGATCGTCGCCAGCACCTCGCCGGAGGGGTCGACCAGCGCGCCCTCGGTGAGCAGCGCCCGGCCGATGCGGCCCGAAATTGGGGCGCGCACTTCGGAAAACTGCAGGTTCAGCTCGGCCGCGTCGAGGCCGGCGCGCGCCAGCGCCACGTCGGCATCGGCCTGGGCAAGCTGCGCGGTGGCGCTTTCGAAGGCCTGTGCGCTGGTCACCTTGCGATTGCGCAATTCCTCCTGCCGCTCCGCCTGCTGGCGGGCCTGAAGCTGCGTGGCCTCGGCGCGTTGCAGCGTCGCCTTGGCACTTGCCACCTGCACGCGGAAGGTACGGGGGTCGATGCGATAGAGAACGTCTCCCTCCTTCACCACCGATCCTTGCTCGAAAACGCGTTCGACCAGGATGCCGGAGACGCGTGGACGCACCTCGGCGATCCGCGTCGGCGCGATGCGACCCGGCAGCTCGTTGGTGATCGGAATGGTCTCGGCGGCGACTTCCACGAAGCTCACGGCGGTCGGTGGCATCGCCCTGGGAGCGCTCGAGGCGCTCTTGTCGGAGGCATCATTGCAACCCGCGAGAAAGGCTGCGCTGAGGAAAATGGCTGTCAGTTTCCGGTACATGTCGTCGACCTTTCGGGGGGAGAGGCAGGGGCCGGATCCTGATCCACCAGCCAGCCGATCTCCGCAATGAAACGGGCGCGCTCCTCGGGCGCCCAGGTGTGCAGACCGAGCCACTCCAGGGACATCAGTCCCTCAAGGGCGAGAAAGGCGAGCAGCGCGCCGCGCGGCTTGCGCGACGTCTCCTCCACCTCGGCAATGCGTTCGCGATAGGCCAGGGCAACGGGTTTGCGCAGGTCCGCGTCCTGGGCAAGCGACGCGAGAAGGCCGAGCGCAATGGCGCGATCCTCGTCGGTGAGCGAGTGGGAGGCGACGGAAATGCGCGCGCGGATCGCCGCATCCGCCTCTTCGCCAAACTCTTTCGCCGCGTCGCGCTCGCAGGCGCGATGCGCTGCCAGACGTCGCTCGAGAACCGCTTTGATCAGGGCCTGTTTGGTCTTGTAGTCATACAGGACACTCGCCTTGCTGATTCCGGCAGCGCAGGCGACCGCATCCAGCGTCAGCCGGGCGGCGCCGTCGCGCATCACAACCTGTTCGGCTGCATCGAGAACCGCATCGGGTTCGATGGTGCGTTTGCGTCCCATTGGCTTCCAGGAATTATTTCCGACCGGATGGTTATATATGCGGTTCCAAACGCCCGGCAATTCTTTTTTGCAGTGCAGCAGGATTGCAGCTGGCGGGCGTACGGTGTGCGCTCCCTTGCTGTCGGCGGCAACCGTACCAGTTTCACAAAGGGTTGTTTTTCCACGGATTGGACTTTCAAAGGTGAGAGGGCGCCCGTTCGCGGGCGCGAATAGGAGATTTTCCAGGTGCGACGGATTGAAGGACGACGAGACATGCGCGAGCGCATCGCGGCAACGGGAGAGACGCCATCATGAAGGCCGGGCCGCTTTCGACCCTGAACAGGCAGATCGGCGTGCATGTCAGCGCGCTGACGGCAACCAAGACGGCGGACGGCCTCATCGACCCGAAGCTTGTGCTTGCCTGGTTGATGAGTTCGCTCGGCGCGCCGGGCTTTCTGATCGGCCTGCTCGTTCCCATCCGCGAGGCTGGCTCGTTGCTCCCGCAGCTTCTCATTGCGCAAAGCGTTCAGCGTACGGAACGGAAAAAATACTGGTGGGCGGCGGGATCGGCCGTGCAGGGCCTGGCCGCCTTCGCGATCGCGGCGAGCGCGTTGCTGCTGACCGGCAGCGCTGCGGGCTGGGCAATTGTGGCCTCGCTCGCGCTCCTCGCGGTGGCGCGCTCCGCCTGCTCTGTCAGCTACAAGGACGTTCTGGCGCGCACCGTCGAGAAGGGGCAGCGCGGCCGTGTCTCCGGCCTTGCCGGCACGGCCTCGGCAATTGCCGTTTTCGCATTCGCGATCCTGTTGTCGACCGGACTGCTTCCGCGCGAGCCGCGGGTGATCGCGGGAGCCATCGCGCTTGCCGGAGGGCTTTGGGTGTTTGCCGCGGCCGTGTTCTGCCTGCTGGAGGAAGCGCCGAATGGGGAGGACAAAGCGTCCGGCGACGCGCTGGCTGCCATGCTGCGGCCCTTGCGCGAGGACGGGGAACTGCGGACCTATATCGCCACGCGCGGGCTTTTGATCTCGACCGCGCTCGCCCCGCCGTTCCTGGTCATGCTGGGGAATGCCGGCGAGGCCGCATTCGGCAACCTCGGGCTGTTGATCCTGGCGTCCTCCATCGCCGCAATCGTGTCGTCCTATGTGTGGGGCGCGCTTTCCGACCGGTCGAGCCGGCAGACGCTGATGCTGGCGGGCTTGCTGTCGGGCCTGACCCTGGCGGCCGCGTCGCTGACCGCCTTCGCCTCCTCGTCCACGGTCGCAGGCCTGGCGGTCGCCGGCTTCGTCTTCCTGGCCCAGATCGCCTATCAGGGAGCGCGTGGCGGTCGAAAGACGCATCTAACGGACATGGATACCCACGACCGCAAGTCGATCTACACCGCCTTGTCGAACTCGGTGATCGGGTTGCTCTTGCTCGCGGGCGGGGCGTTTGGCCTGCTCGCCGACTGGGCCGGACCGGAGACCGTCCTTGCCGCGCTCGCCGTCATGAGCCTGCTGTCGTGCGCTACCGCCTTCGGACTGTCGGAGGTTCAGCGCGACACGGACTGACGGCACGCGCCGGCGCTTGGCGTGCTACGTCTTCGGGTCCTGGAAGCCCGCCTTTCGGTGGGCGGCCTCGACGCCGTTGAAAAAGACCTCCACGGCGTTTTCCGCCGCCGCGCCAAGATCGATGTCCGTCGTCACGTTGTACACGAAGCGGCGGATCGCGATGTAGAAGATGCCGCCGTGAAGGCCCCAGAACAGCTCCAGTTCCTGATCGCTCGGCGGGCCTTTCGCCGCGTCCTGGCTAAGCTCGTGGCGCAGTTCCAGCGCGGCCGGGAGGATCACCTTGTTGCGGATCAGGGACAGGTAGCGCTGGGTGAGGTCGTAGGATTTCAGGCCGGACGACACGAAAATGCGGACCCAGTCGTAGTCGAACACCCGCTCCGCATACTCGCGGTAGAACTGGGTTAGCCGGTCCTGCAGGGGCCGCTCGCGATTGACGATCAGCGTTTCCCAGGCCGGGTTCCAGCGGCGCAGGTAGATGTGCTCGTAGACCCGCTCGATCAGGGCGTCCTTGCTGTCGAAATGCTTGTAGATGACCGCGTGAGAGATCCCCATCCGCTTCGCCAGTTCGCGGGTCTGGCCCTCGAATCCGCATTCCGCGAAAAACCGGACGGCTTCCTCGACAATCAGTTTTTCACGATCTTGCGCGCGCATGTTCTTGCGGCGCGGTGCGGCGGGCGGGCGGTCGTCTTTGGCAGGCGGCATCGGTCTCTCTTGCGGTTGGCCGTGTTTTAGCAAGTCCACAGGAAGTGACCAAGTGGTCATTTTTTGCTTGATCCGCAAGCCGGTGTGAGACTACAAAAGTGACCAGTTGGTTACTAATGCGGCCACAAGACCGCACCCGGGGGGATTTGCATGAAATCACCGGCTTTCGATTACATTCGGGCCAGGTCCGTTGCCCATGCGCTGGAGGCCTATCGCTCGCTGGACGGCGAGGGGGTCTATCTCGCCGGCGGCCACAGCGTCGTGCCCTCGCTGACGCTGCGCCTGCAGGCGCCGGCGGCGCTGATCGATCTGTCCGGCATCGATGCGCTCACAGGGATCTCTCTCGACGACGGCTGGTTGCGCATCGGCGCCATGACCCGCCATGCCGAGGTCGCTGCCGACCCGATGATCCGCGACCATGCGCATCTCTTCCATTTGGCGGCCCCTCATGTCGCGCATCCCGCGATCCGCAACCGGGGCACCATCGGCGGCAGTCTCTCGCTCGCCGATCCGGCGTCGGAGTTTCCCGCCGTCGCGCTGGCGCTGCGCGCGGAGATGGAGGTCGCTGGCCATGACGGGGTCCGCCGGGTCAAGGCGGATGACTTCTTTCTCGATATCTATGAGACGGCGATGGAGCCTGGCGAAATCCTCCAGGCCATTCTTGTCCCGCCGGTGCGGGCGGGGGACGTCGCGGTCTTCGATGAACTGGCACGCCGCCGGGGCGATTACGCGATGGTCGGCGCGGCGGTGCAGGCCGTGGTCGACGCGGGACGCGTCACGGACATCAGCATTGCGTTCTTCTCCGTCGGCAACAAACCGACCCGCGCGGGCGCGGCGGAAAGCGCGTTGCGCGGCGCCCGGCTGGACGATGCCGTGATTGCTGCGGCGCAGTCCGCGCTGGACGCGGACCTCGATCCGTCCGACGAGCCGCAGATGCCGGCCTCGGTGCGGCGACATCTGGCGCGCGTGCTGCTTGGGCGGCTTTTGGGACATCTGGGAACGACGGCATGACCATGGACATCGAACTCACCGTCAACGGCGAGCATGTGCGCGAGAGCGTCGAGCCGCGCATGAGCCTTGCGGATTTCCTGCGCGAGCGGCTGCAGCTGACCGGCACCCATCTGGGCTGTGAAATGGGCGCCTGCGGGGCCTGTCTCGTTCTGCTCAGCGGCAAGCCGGTGCACGCCTGCCTCGTTCTGGCGGTCCAGGCGGCGGGCGAGACGGTGGAGACCATCGAGGGCCTGAGCGAAAGCGGCGCGATTGCCGATCTCCAGGCGGCCTTTCACGACCGCAACGCGCTGCAATGCGGCTTCTGCACCACCGGCATGATGGTCAACGCCCACGCGTTGCTCGGCGACAATCCGGCACCCGAGCGCGCGGAGATCCGGGATGCGCTCTCGGGGAACTACTGCCGCTGCACCGGCTATGAGGCGATTGTCGATGCCATCGACGCGACGGCGCGCAAACGTGCAAGCGACGTGGAGGCGCCGGCATGACGCTGCAGGACACGAATACCGCGGCCGCGCGCGCGCCGCATATCGGTCAGGCGCACCGGCGCCAGACCGCACGCCGCCACCTTGCCGGGCGGGGCCGGTTCGTCAGCGACATCGTGCTGCCGCGCATGCTTCATGCCGCCTTCGTGCGCTCGCCGATGGCACGCGGACGGATCCTCGAGATCGACACGCGCGACGCCGAGCAATCGCCGGGTGTCGTGCGCGTGTTCACAGCCCGCGATCTCAATCCGTCGTGCAAGCCCTGGACGGGCACGCTCGATCACTTCGCCACGATGGTGAGCGCACCGCAGAACATCCTCGCCGAGGAGGAGGTGCTATGGGCCGGTCATCCGGTCGCAATGGTGCTGGCGCGCACGCGTGCCGAAGCGGAAGATGCCTGCGAACTGGTGATGCTCGACATCGAGGAGGGCGAGGCCTGCGTCGACGGTCACGCGGCGCTTACCGGCGATGCTCCGCGCGCAGCCCCTGGTCTCGACAGCAACCTGTGTTTTCAAACGGTGCTGGAAACCATGGCGGTGGACGCCGCCTTCGCGGGTGCTGCTCATGTGGTCGAGGGCGATTTCACCTTCGGACGCCATACCGCCGTGACGCTCGAGCCGCGCTCGGTCGTCGCCGATTTCGATGCGGCGAGCGAGCAACTGACCGTTCATCACGGCACCCAGACGCCCTATCAGTTCCAGGACATCTATGCCCGCCACTTCGGGCTTGCCGAAAGCCGCGTCCGGGTGATCGCGCCCGATATCGGCGGCTCCTTCGGCATGAAGCTGCATCTCTACAACGAGGAAATGGCGACGGTTGCGGCGAGCCTGAAGCTTGGCCGGCCGGTGAAATTCGTGGCGGACCGGCTGGAAAGCTTCGTCTCCGACATCCATGCCCGCGACCACAAGGTTTCCGCCCGCATGGCGCTCGACGCGGAGGGCACCATCCTGGCGATGGAGGTCGACGACATGACGCAGATCGGGGCCTTTTCGACCTATCCCCGCACCAGTGTCGCGGAGGGCAATCAGGTCGTGCGCCTGATGGGCGCGCCCTACAGGATGCCCGACTATCGCGGACGCCTGTCCGTCGTCTTCCAGAACAAGGTGCAGACCAGCCAGTACCGTGCCGTCGGCCATCCGATTGCCTGCGCGGTTACCGAGGCGCTGGTCGACAAGGCCGCCGCCAGGCTCGGCCTCGATCCTTTCGAGATCCGCGCCCGGAACGTGGTTCCGGATGATGCCTATCCTTTTGTCTCCGCGACCGGCTACAGCTTCGAGAAACTGTCGCATGAAGCTTGCCTCGCCAAGCTTCGCGAGCTGATGGACTATGATGCGCTGCGCGCCGAGCAGGCCGCGCTTCGCGAGAGGGGCATCTATCGCGGCATCGGCATCGCCCCCTTCGTCGAGATCACCAATCCGGGTGCCGCCTTTTATGGCGTCGGCGGCGCGCGGATTTCCGCGCAGGACGGTGCGGTCGTGCGCCTGACGCCCTCCGGCGAGGTGCAATGCGCGATCTCTGTCACCGAGCAGGGGCAGGGGACGGAGACGATCATCTCCCAGATCGTGGCAGACCAGCTCGGTGTGGCGCCCGAGCAGGTGAAGGTCACGACCGGAGATACCGACACCACACCGAGCGGCGGCGCGACCTGGGCATGCCGGGGAGCGGGCATCGGCGGCGAGACGGCCCTGCGTGCCGGACGCAAGCTTCAGGGCCAGATCCTGGCGCTCGCCGGGCAGATCCTGCAAAGCGACCCGGCCGACCTGGCGCTGGCGGACGGCCATGTGGTCGATGCGCAAAGCGGAACCCGCCGCATGCCGCTTGCCGAGATCGGGCGGATTGCGACCTACCGTCCGGACACGCTGCCGGAGGGAGCGGACAACTCCCTGACGGCGGCGGAGCATTTCGCGCCCTCCGGCTATCCGTTCGATTTCACCAACGGCATTCAGGCGAGCCTTGTCGAGGTCGACGTCGAGACCGGCATCGTGCGTCTGCTCAAGCACTGGGTGGTGGAGGATTGCGGCCGGATCATCAATCCGCTGCTGGTCGACGAGCAGATCCGCGGCGGTGTCGTGCAGGGGCTGGGTCCGGCTCTCTTCGAGGAATGTCTCTACGACGAGACCGGCCAGATGACCAATGCCTCGCTCGCCGACTATCTCGTGCCGATGGCCTGCGAGATGCCCGACATCGTGATCGGCCATGTGGAGACGCCGACCAACGACACGATTCTCGGCGCGAAGGGCGTCGGCGAGGCGGGAACGGCGGCAGCCGGTGCGGCCGCACTCAATGCCGTCAATGATGCGCTCAGCCCGTTCAAGGCCGAGATCCGCCAGACACCGATGACGCCCTTGCGCATTCTCGCCGCGCTTGGCCACGTCTGATCATCCGTTTCAAGAAGGAACCCGAGATGGAGCTTGAGGGCACACAGGAATTGCAGGCCGATCCGCAAACCGTCTGGGCGGCGCTGTTCGACCGCGACGTGCTGGAACGCGCGATCCCGGGCTGCGAGACGCTGGAGCAGACAGCCGAGACGGAATTCGCGGCGACGGTGAAGCTCAAGGTCGGGCCGGTGTCGGCCCGGTTCAAGGGCGGCGTCGAACTCAGCGACATCGTTCCACTCGTCTCCTGCACGCTGTCCGGCAAGGGGTCCGGCGGCATCGCCGGCTTCGCCAAGGGCGCGGCGCGGGTCACGCTCGAGGACCTGGGCGAAACGACGCGTCTCACCTACAGCGCGGATGCCGCGGTCGGCGGCAAGCTCGCCTCGCTCGGCAACCGGCTGATCAAGTCGACGGCGCAAAAGCTCGCCGGGGAATTCTTCGCCAATTTCGAGGCGATCCTGGCGGAGCAGGCGGAACCGGCGCCGGTTCCCGAGCCGGCGGAGTGACGCGATAACGCCCCGGCGGGGCAACCGCCGGTGTTTTGTGACTGTGCAACGAAAAACCCGTGCAAGGCGCGGGACATACCTGGGAGGAACTCACATGAACCCGACACGCAGACATTTTCTGGCCGGCACATCCGCGCTGCTCGCCATGCCCTATCTGAACACCCGTTCGATCGCGGCGGAGACCATCAGCATCCAGATCGGCTCGAGCCATCCGACCAACAACATCTGGGTCTATGCGATGCAGACCGCGCTTCAGCCGGCGCTCGACAAGCTCCTGGCGGATGCCGGCGGCAACTATGTCGTCAACTGGGGCGAGAACTACGGCGGCACGCTGTACAAGTTCAAGGACACGCGCGCGGCCGTGCGCGACGGCATCGTCGATATCGGCATGGTCGGCACCGTCTGGGAGGGCTCGTCCATGCCCTTGCAGAACGTCACCTATTTCACGCCCTTCGCCAATTCCGACCACAACGTCGTCATCGACGTCTTCGACCGTTTGACCGAGGAACTGCCGGAGCTGAAGGCCGGCTGGACCGACCAGAACATGGTGCATCTGTCGTCGCTGGTGACCGACAACTACGATGTCTACGCCAATTTCGACATCAATTCGGTTGACGACATCAAGAACCGTCGCCTGAACGCGCCGGGCACCTCGGCCAACTGGCTGGCGGATACGGGCTGCACGCCGGTCGACGGTGCGCTGACCACCTATTACACGGACATCCAGACCGGCGTTTCGGAAGGAACGCTGTCCTTTGCCAGCGGCATCCAGCCGACGCGGGTCTATGAGGTCGCGCCGAAGCTCGCGCGGGTCGGTTTCGGCTCGATGTATTTCGGCGGCATTGCGGTCAACAAGACCTTCTTCGACGCGCTGCCGGCCGAGGTGCAGACGGCGCTTCGCGAGGCCGGCCGCATCACCTCGCGCAGCCACGGCGACTATGTGACCGAGCGGGCGACCAGCGCCATGAAGGAGATGGTCGCGGCCGGTCTCCAGGTCAACGAGATGGCGCAGGCCGAGCGCGAACGCTGGGCGGCAACCTTGCCGAATGTCGCCAAGCCCTGGCTCGACGCCAACGGCCCGGCGGCGGCGAAGGTGCTGAAGGCCTATTTCGCAGCGCTCAAGGAGCGTGGCATCACGCCGGCCCGTGACTGGGCGGCGGAAGCCTGAGCCACCGGTACATTTGTGTCCAACAGCGTGACGACGGGGTGAAACATGCAGCAGGGCAAGTCTATGTCATCTGACCGAGGCTGGGCGTGGCGGTCCCTGCAAGGCGTGCTGAACGCCGTTGCCGCGGTGGGGACGCTCTGGATTGTCGCGATCATGCTGTTGATCGTGGCCGACGTCGTCGGCCGCAATTTCTTCGCGATGCCGATCATCGGCGTCGCGGAGATCGCGGCCCGCTCCGTGGTCGCCATCGTCTTCCTGATGCTCCCGGCGGCCGCGCTCAACGGCACGCTGATCCGCGCCGACTTCCTGCAGCGCGGTCTAAACCGGCTCGCACCGAAGTCCGTCGTGACGCTTGAGGTTCTGTTCGGGCTGACCGGCGCCGTGCTGTTTGCGCTCGTCGCGCTCGCGTCCTGGCCCGACACCCTACGGGCCTGGACCAGCGACGAGTTCTTCGGCGTTCGCGGCGTCTGGACCCTCCCGACGCTGCCGTTCCGGATGATCGTCGTCGGCGGCTCCGCCGCAACGGCGCTTGCATTCCTCGTCGAGGCCCTCGGCAGGCTGACCACACTTCGACCCGACAGGGCGCTTTGACATGAGCAATATTTCAATCGGACTGATGCTGATCGGCGTCCTGTTCGTGCTTGTCGTGATGGGCATGCGCATCGCCGTCGCGCTTCTTGCCGTCGGCTTTGCCGGCGTGTGGATCATTCGCGGCAATTTCGATCTGGCGATGAAACTCATGTCGATCGCCGCCTACAATGGCGTTGCCAACTATCTGTTCGCGACCATTCCGCTGTTCGTGCTGATGGGCCATCTCGTCAGCATCTCCAACGTCGGCAAGGACACGTTCGACGTGGCCGAAACGCTATTGCGCAAGCTGCTCGGCGGACTGGGGATCGCCACCGTTACGGCCAACACCGTGTTTGCCGCCGTCACGGGCGTGTCCATCGCCTCTGCCGCCGTTTTCACCAAGGTGGCCGTGCCGGAAATGACGCGCCACGGCTACCGGCCGTCGTTTTCCGCCGGCACCGTTGCCGGCAGTTCGGTCCTTGGCATGCTGGTGCCGCCTAGTCTGCTCCTGATCATCTACGGCGTGCTCGCCGAACAGTCGATCGGGCGCATGTTCATCGCCGGGCTGGTGCCGGGCGCGCTTCTGGCCGGCGGCTTCGTGGTGATGATCCTGATGCTGGCGAAATTCGCGCCGGGCTTCGTCTTCACTCGCGAGCACCTGGAGCAAAAGAGCCGCCGGACGGAAGACGCGCCGAAACTGTCAGGCCGGGAGATCCTTCTCAAGTCGTTGCCGATCGTCATCCTCGTCGCCTTCGTGCTCGGCGGGCTCTACTCGGGCTTCTTCACGCCGACCGAGGCCGGAGGTGTCGGCGCCTTCGCCGCGCTGGTGATCGCGGTCCTGCGCCGGAGCCTGAACCTGCGGCGGACCTGGAGCGTGCTCACGCAGACCGGGTCGATCTCCGTCGGCATCCTGGTGCTTCTTGTCGCCGCCGGCTTCTACAGCCAGATGCTGGCCGTTGCCGGCATCCCCAATGCCATCGGGTCCTTCGTTCAGAACAGCGGGTTCGGGGCGACGGGCTTCCTGGTCGTCTATGTCCTCCTGGTGCTGCTGCTTGGCATGATCCTCGACAGCAGTTCCATCCTGCTGATCGTCGTGCCGATTGCAGCCCCCATCGCCCAGGGGCTCGGCTTCGATCTCGTGCACTTCGGCATCATCACCGTGATCGCGGTGGAGGTCGGCCTGCTGACGCCTCCGTTCGGGATCTCGATCTTCACCGTGCATTCCACGCTGGGAGACCGGCGCACCTCGCTGGAATCGATCTTTGCCGGTGCGCTGCCCTTCGTCGGGGTGATGCTCGGCGTGCTGGTGCTGATCGCCCTGTTTCCGCAACTGGTGATCGGCTAGCGAGCGCGGGCGGCGTTTACCGGGCGATCATGACGGCGACATGGACGAGCGTCGCCACGCCGAAGGCGAGGAACACCAGCGCGGAGCTTGCGGCAATCATGCGGCGCCGCACCCGCAGGATGTGCTGGAGACCGGGCAGCGCGAAAGCTTCGGAGACCGCGCCGTGAACAATCACGGAGTTCACGAAGAACAGCAGGACCACGAGCACATAGTCCGGCGGGGTCATTGACGCGAGCGGCAGGGTGGTCGCGAACACCGAGCCGAAGAAGACGGCCGATTTCGGATTGGCGATGTTGACGAGGAAGCCGCTCGGAAACGCCTGCCAGCGATCGGCGGGCACGGCGTCCGGCCGGGGGCCATCGCCTGGCTCCCCTGCGCCGGCGGCCATGCCGAACAAGATCCTTGCACCCAGATAGATCAAAAACAGGCTGCCCAGGACATTCAGCAGCAGGAAGGAGCTTTCGCTCGTGGCTTCTCCGGCGAAATAGATCGCCGCGCAGGCGCCGGAGGAAAACACCAGCCCGGCGGAGGCGATGCCGACCACCGCGGACATCCGGGTTGCCGGGCTTCCTTGCGACAGTGTGAGCAGCAGGAACTGGTTGGGTCCGGGGACCAGCATGGCAACGGCCTGGATGGCGAGGGCAGTCGCAAGTTCGACTGAGGGAACCATTTACAGGACCTTCAGCAAGGCGCCGCGTTCAGCCTCGAAGGTGGCGAACTCGGTGGCCTTTTGCGCTTCGTGGCGTTTCATCGACGCGAAAAGCGAGATCGTCTCCTCCGGCAGCGCGGCGCGGGCAAGCCGGCTTTCTTCGAACTCCGCGATGCTGTTGGCGAAGACGAAGTCGAGCGGCCGGGGCGCGGGGATCTCGTCGCCGTCGGAGGCCATGCTCATGCCGGCAAGGATCATCAGGATCGCGAGATAGGGATTGGCGTCCGCCGTCGGCGTGCGCAGTTCCACGCGCGGCGTGCCGTCTTCCTCCAGACGCCGCAGGGCGGAAAAACGGCCGCCGTCGCTGATGTCGTTCATGCCGGAGCGAAAGGAGGCGATGTGCCGTGCATAGCGGCTGTTGCAGGTCGGGCTGATCGCGAGGAGCGCCTCGTCGAGCACGCGCACCATCCCGCTCGCGATCCGCTTTGACCATGTCGCCGCGTCTGCCCCGTCAGAGCGCGCGGACACATGAAGGTGCAGGTTGCTCGGCGAGCGGTTCTGGTCCTCAACGGCGATGAAGGTGCAGCGAAGGCCGTGCGACGCGGCGACCGTGCGGCAGATCAGGCGCGCAAGGAAGATCCGGTCGGCCTGCTCCAGAGGGTCGCTGTGGTCGAGGGCGATTTCATACTGGTCGCGCTCGTTTTCCTGGGAGATGTCGCGCCAGCCGAGCCCGGCGTGATCGAGTGCCTCCAGCATCTCCCTCAGGCAGTGCTGCCGAATGCCGATCCCGCCGAAGGCATAGGCCTGGCCGTCGGGGGCCAGATGTGCCCGGTTGGCGCCGTCGATGAGATAGAATTCAAGCTCAGCTCCAATCCGCACGCCAAGAAGGTCGCTCGTGCGGTTGAGAAAGCTCCGGAGATGCATGCGAAAGTCGAGAGGATGCGGATCGCCGCGCGGATCGGCGACCGCTCCGATGGCGATTTCCGAGGCGCCGAGCACGCCGGCCGTGCCCCTTTTCAGCGGCCGCGCATCCTGTTCCGTGACCGCGACTTTGATATCGGCAGCGCCAAACGGTTTCGCCAGGACTGGGAAGAGGACCGGGTGGCCGTAGACGTCCTTGGAAAAGACGCCTGACGAGAAACCCACCCTCTGCATCTCGTCAAGACCCCGGTTGAGCAGCTTGCCGCGGGCAATGCCGTGGGCATCGGGAAACAGAACGAGGGTTCGCCGTGCGTCCGTCATATCGGGTCGGGCCTTATCCTGTCGGCCGTCAACCGGCGGTAGATCTCTTGCGCCCGTGTCACCATCTCGCGGTGGGCCGGGTCGACCCGCACCGGGGTTTCTGCCGCAGGCGGCAGAATCCTGCGGCTTTTCTCCAGGGTTTCATGCCATTTCGCCTGGGACAGTTCCTCGTGAGGCGCCCAATCCCGGATGCGACCGTCTTCCCAAGTCAACATGTCGGGAGAATAGCGGACATCGCTCCACACGCAAAGCTTGTATGCGATTGCATGCGGGTCGGCGCGAAATTCCTCCCCGTCGAGGGCGATTGCAGCGCCTTGCAGGGCGTGGACGCGGTTCCATATCCGTTCCAGCGCCGTGAAGCCGAACTCGTCCTCGGTGAAGTCCGGCTTGATGCGGATGAGGGAGGCATAGACCTTGAGCGGGTCGCGGGTCAGGAAGATGTTCCGGGCGGTCGCCAGCAATGCGTCGGTGACATAGGGCTCGGCCTGAAACGCCAGATCCTTGATGAAAACCGGTCCGCGCCGGCCGGCCTCTTCCAGCCGGGCGTTGACCGCATCCGCCTCGACGGGATCCTGTGCCGGGACGGCCGGGTCGCCGTAGCGCCGCGAGCGGCGCTTGGAGCTGAAATAATAAGTGTCGGTGAAGGGCTCGTGCAGGACGTCGAGGCCATCGGCATTCTTCATCACCCGTTCCAGGGCCGTGGAGATCGAGCGGGGGGTGGCCCACAGGAAGATGCGCGCGTCCGTCTCGCGTTTGTCCCCGGCAAGGGCGCGCGTCTCAATCCGAAAAGCTGAAGACGTCATCGTAGGTTTCCCTTCGCCAGACGAGCGTCCCGTCGCGGCCGTCGCGCATGGCGACCGCAGCGCGCAACTGGTTGAAATTGGTGGAGCGTGAAACCGTGTAGGCACCGGCATCGGAGAGGACGACGAGATCCCCGGCCGCAAGCGAGGCCGGCACCCTTGCGCGGTCCATGACGATGTCGCCTTCGAAGCAAAGCGGCCCGCCGATGGTGCAGTCGGGATCGTCGTCCCTGACGGGCAATTCCTCGCCGGCGCGAAAGAAGCGCAGCCGACGGCGCTCGCCGAAGGCCGCCGTGGGGAGGATGTTCAGGCCGGCGTCGATCACCACCCATCGTTTCTCCGGCAAGACCTTCAAGCCGGCAACGCGGGCAACGAGCACCATGCCGGCCGACATCAGGTAGCGGCCGGGCTCGCAGCCGATGCGAAGGTCGTCCAGGCCGTGTTCGTGAAGACTCCGGGCAAGCCCCCGGGTGAAGGCGGCCATGTCGAAGGTCTCGTCGGGGGCGTCTTCAAGGCGTTCGCCCATCGTGGCCTTGAGCGCGCTCCACCAGCCGCGCTTGCTGCGCTGCATGCCGGGAACGCCGAACCCGCCGCCGACATTGAGTTCGCGGATTTGCCTGCCGGATGCGCGCAAGCCGGCCACGAAGCAGAGCACCGGGTCCAGTGCCGCAAGAAAGAGCGTCGCGTCGGTGATCTGGGAATTCAGATGCGCATGGACGGTCTCGAAGGAAAAGCCGGAAGCGGATATCCGCTCGGCCATGTGCCCGGCCAGACCGTCGTCGAGCGGCCAGCCGAATTTCGCCGACCGCTGTTTCGCGGCATGCGCCTGGACGAAGCTCCGGTCGCGTGCCGCGAAGACGGGCAGGCCCGGATTGACCCGAAGTCCGAGGCGTGCCGTGGTAATTCGTCCGCTCGTACGCAACGCCTCAAGCGTTTCGAGCTCTTCCGCCAGGTCGATGTTGATGGTGATGCCGTCGCGGGCGGCCCGCTCGAGTTCCCCGGCGCGTTTCAGCGGACCGTTGAAGACGATGTCGCTTGGCGGACAGAGCTTGAGAGCGAGTTCCATCTCGAAGCCGGAGACCACATCCGCGCCCATGCCGAGCGCATGGGCGGAGCGGCAGAGCGCGGGCATATAGTTGGTCTTGTAGGAGAGATAGGCCTTCGGGTGCGCGAAGGCGGATTGCCATGTCTTCAGGAAGGCGGAAACGCTCGCGCGAAAATAGGCGTCGTCATAGACGAACAGCGGCGTTCCGTGGCGCTCGGCCAGCACCTCAATCTCCTCCGCGCCAAGGTCGGTAAAGGGTTCGGGAGACGTCAGCGCGAGCATGGTCTGGCGTCCCGCGCTGTCATTCGGCGGCCACGGAATTCGCCGGCGAGGCGTCGGCGGTCGCGAATTCCTCGAACTCCTGTCCGTAGCGCCGGTCGGCCCAGGGATTGATGGAGATCACCCAGATGTCGCGGTACCCACCCTCGGGGGAGGCGGCGCGAATGTCGCGGGCGCCGTGAACCATGTCCTCGTCGCGCATGATCAGACATTGCCCCGGCTCCAGCACTTGCTCGAAGAAGGGTTCGGTCTTGCCGATCTGGTAGAGGGTGGATTCACCTCCGGTGACATTGGAACGTGCCCAGACCGTCACGCTGGTGATGTGGTGACCGTCGCGATGCGGGCCCTCCGGGATGGTCTTGCCCTGAAACACCTCGTCGACGCGGGTGCGCCACTGGTGGAGATTGACCTGGAACACCGCACGCGTATCGAAGCGCAGCGCCTCTGCAATCGTCGCGAACTGCGGGGTCGGGTCGACGCCCGCGATCGGTTCGAACGCCCGGCGCACGCCGCCGACCTTCTGGTTGTAGGCTTTGGCCTGGATGAAAGGGCGGTGGGTCAGGACGCGACAGGCCCAGCGGTCGTGTTCGTGAAACAGGATGTACTGGGAAAACTGGCGCCAGCGCTCCTTGTAGTAGGGATCCTCCGGCAGCCGGTCGAAATTGGCGCGGGCCTCCTGGGAAAGCGGCGGCATTTCGAGGATCCGGTAGCCGAGCGGCCCGAGATGAAATCCGATGTGATCCATGATCGCGCATCCTTTGCCATTGGGCTGGTTGTGCGATCCTACAAATTATACCCAAGATTGCAATTATCCGTTGTTGCAATCGTGCCTTTTGAAGCGCCCGGCGGTGGCGGCGAGGGCCAATCCCGGGCCGCTCAATGCGCCACTGATCCGGTTTCCGTTCCGCGTGCGTAGAGGATCGGGCGCGGCACGCGCGCATCTTTCCTCTATTTTGCAAGGAGGTACCATGCCCGAAGGGCATACGATCCACCGCGCGGCGCGCGACCACCAGCGCATCCTTGCGGGGCGGTCCTTGCGGGTTTCCTCGCCGCAGGGACGGTTCGCCGCCGGCGCGGACCATCTCGACGGGCGCGCCTGTCTCGACGTCGAGGCCTATGGCAAGCATCTGGTCTACCGGTTCGACGGGGAGAGCTATCTGCATGTCCACCTCGGTCTGTTCGGGCGGATCAAAAAGCGCAAGCTCCCCGCGCCCGAACCGGTCGGCGCGGTGCGCGTGAGGCTTGAGGGCGACACGCATCTGGTCGACATCAACGGGCCGGCGATCTGCGAGACGCTCGACGGCGACGGCTTTCAGGCCCTTACGGGCCGTATCGGTCCGGATGTGCTGCGCGAGGATGCCGATCCCGAACGCGCCTTTCACCGGATTTCGCGCAGCCGCACCAGCATCGGCCGGCTGATCATGAACCAGGCGGTGATGGCCGGGATCGGCAATATCTATCGCACCGAAATCCTCTGGCGGCAGGGGATCCATCCCGACCGGCCCGGACGCGAGATTTCGCGCGCGGAGTTCGACGCGATCTGGACCGACGCGGTGCATCTGCTTCAGATCGGCGTCCGCAAGAATGCGATTGTCACCGTCGACAATGCGCCGCCGGGCCGCAGCCGCTACCGCGAGCGGGTCAATATCTTCAACAAGGATCGCTGCCCCAAATGCGACGGGGCGATTGTCCGCATGGAGATCGACACGCGGCGGGCCTTTGCCTGCGAGGTCTGCCAGCCGACCGGCTGAGGCGCGGTGCCGCCGCTCCAAGGCTCGACATTCGCGCCCGGACGCGCGACCGTACCCTCCTCGATTGCGAAACCATGCGAAGGGGGAGGCGCTGGTGGAGATCCTGATGAATGCGGGGCGGGGCCGCGAGGATGCGATTGCCGGGCTGGAGGACGTGCCCGCACCGAGCGTCGATGTCGACGCAGTGCTCTCGCTTCTCGGCCAGTGCCCGGCTGCCGAACCCACGCCCCTGCGCGAGGCAACCGGTCTCGCCCGTAGCGCGGGTGTGCAGAGCTTTCACGTCAAGGACGAGCGGACGCGCATGGGGCTTGGCAGCTTCAAGGCGCTCGGCGCGGCCTATGTGGTTGCCCGCGAGGCCATGGAGACCGGTAGCGACGAACCGGCACGGGCGCTTCAGGGCGTGACCTATGTCACCGCAAGCGCCGGCAACCACGGCCTGTCGGTCGCCGCGGGTGCGCGGATCTTCGGCGCGCGGGCCGTGGTCTATATCGCCGAGACCGTGCCGGAAGGGTTTGCCGACCGCTTGCGCGCCAGGGGCGCGGATGTGATGCGCGCGGGTGTGGACTACGAGGCGAGCATGGCAGCCGCACAGGCGGCGGCGGAGGCCAACGGCTGGCGGTTGCTGTCCGACAGTTCCTGGCCCGGCTACATGGTGCGTCCGTGGCGCCTGATGGAAGGCTATCTGGCGTTGATGGAAGAGGTCTTCGCGCAGATGCCGGCCCCTCCGACCCATGTCTTCCTGCAGGCCGGTGTCGGCGGGCTTGCGGCCGCCGCTGCCGCGCTTGCCCGCAGCGTCTGGCGCGACGGGCCGGCGATTGTCGTTGTCGAACCGTCGCAGGCCGCCGCCCTTCAGGGATCCATTCGCGCCGGGGCGGCCGTGCAGGCGCGCGGCGGCGTGTCCTCGATGGGGCGGCTGGATTGCAAGATGCCCTCGCTGATCGCGCTGAAGGGGCTGTCGCGCGATGCGGATGTCTTCGTTACCATCGATGACGGCGATGTCGAGGGCGTTCTCCCGCTGCTCGCCGATGCGGGGCTGGCGACGACGCCGTCCGGCGCCGCCGGACTGGCGGTTCCGCTTACGGCAAGCGCGGCGCAGAAATCAACGCTCGGCCTTGGTCCGCAAAGCCGGATCCTTGCCATTCTCAGCGAGGAGGCTGAGGCATGAGCGCGGGTACGCGCGGCTTTCCCTTGCAGGAATACCGCGCCCGCGTCGCGCGGGCGCAGACGGCGATGGCCGCTGCCGGACTGGATGCGCTGCTTCTCACCAGCGAACCGGACGTGCGCTATTTCTCCGGTTTTCTGACGCGCTTCTGGGAAAGCCCGACGCGGCCCTGGTTTCTGGTGGTCCCGGCAAGCGGCGACCCGATTGCCGTGATCCCCTCTATCGGCGCCAGCCTGATGGCGCAAACCTGGATCCAGGATATCCGCAGCTGGCGTTCGCCCGATCTCGAGGACGACGGCGTCTCGCTGCTGGCCGAGACCTTGCGCGAGGTGGCGGGCGCAAAGGCGCGGGTCGGGTTGCCGATGGGGGCGGAGACCTCGCTGCGCATGCCTTTGGCCGACTTCAAGCGGCTGGAAGCGGGGCTCTCGCCGGTCGCGCTTGTCGGCGACGCCGGCATCCTGCGCGCGCTTCGCATCGTCAAGTCGCCGGCGGAGATCGCAAAGATCGAGACCGCATGCCGGATCGCGGACCGCGCCTTTGCCCGGGTCGGCGAGATTGCAGGCGTCGGTACGCGGCTCGACGAGGTGGCGCGGCGTTTCCAGATGCTCTGTCTGGAAGAGGGGGCCGACTGGGTGCCCTATCTTGCCTGCCCCTGCGGGCCGGGTGGCTATTTCGACGTGATCTCGCCCGCCGACGGCCACGTCTTCGCGCCGGGCGATGTGCTGATGCTTGATACGGGCCTGGTACACGACGGCTATTTCTGCGATTTCGACCGCAACTTCGCCATCGGCGCGCCGTCTCGCGACGTGCGCGCCGCGCATCGTCGGCTGCTCGAGGCGGTCGATGCCGCGATGGAGATCGCCCGTCCGGGTGTGAGCGCGGCGGATCTTTTCCACGCGATGGACGCGATCGTCACCGGCGGGCAGGGCGGCAGCGACACCGGGCGGCTCGGCCATGGTCTCGGGACCCAGCTCACCGAATGGCCTTCGCTGATCCCGCAGGACCGCACGCGGATCGAGGCCGGCATGGTGCTGACGCTGGAACCCGGCATCGAGGTCTCGCCGGGACGCATCCTCGTCCATGAGGAAAACATCGTGATCGAGTCCGACGGCGCACGGTTTCTGTCCAGCCGCGCTGATCCGGAAATTCTCTGCCTGGAGGGATCGGCGTGACCGTGTTTTCCTTCGAGCTCGAGACGCCCGATCCGGTGCGGCTGGGGCTGATCATCCTTCAGGCCGACGAGACCATCGAGCGCGATTTCCGGCGGCTCCTGCCCGTGGAGACTGCATGCCATGTCTCGCGGGTGCCGAGTGGACTTGAGGTGACGCAGGAGACGCTGCTTGCCATGCGGGCGCATCTGCCGGGCGCGGCGCGCCTCTTCCCCGATGCGCTTCGCTTCGACGCGATCGGCTACGCCTGCACCTCCGGCGCCTCGGTGATCGGCAGCGCGCGTGTCGCCGAACTGGTGCGTGAGGGCGCACAGGTAGAGGCGATCACCGACCCTGTGCAGGCGCTGATCGCCGCCTGCCGGGCCTGCGGCGTCACGCGTCTCGCCCTGCTGTCTCCCTACGTCGAGGACGTCTCCGACATGTTGCGGCAACGGCTTGCGGAGGGCGGGGTTGAGACGCCCGTCTTCGGCTCCTTCAACGTGGCGGAAGAGGCCAAGGTCGCGCGCATCGCGCCGGCCTCGGTGATCGATGCGGCCACCCGGCTTGGCGCCGATCCGTCGGTGGAGGCGGTGTTCCTGTCCTGTACCAACCTGCGCACGCTCGGTCTGCTGGAAGAGGTGGAGACGCGGATCGCAAAGCCGGTCTTCTCCAGCAATCTGGTGCTGGCCTGGCACTTGTGCCGGCTTTCCGGCGCGCGGATGGAGCCGGGGTTCGGGCGGCTGTCAGAGGTTGCGTGAGGCGGGCGCCGGAAGCTGCATCAGTGCGATGTCCTTGTCCGGAATATCGCAGGACCAGCCGCGCGTGGCGGCGATGTGGCGCAGGGTCGTCTCCCGGTAGAAGACCACATGGGTCGGGTCGCGCCGGTAGCGCCAGCCGGCAAACTTCGCGTCGTCGGTCTGAAACAGCGTCATGACGCCAAGCAGCCCGCCCGGACGCAGGAGTTTGCCCATGCGGTCGAATTCCGCGAAGGGCGCGTGGAAGTGTTCCGCCGTTTCCGTGCAGGTCACGAAATCATAGGTCGTTTGCAGGACCGCCGGATCGTCGTGAAAGAAGGGATCGTAGAGCGCCACCTCATGCCCCGCCTCGCGCAGGATTGCCGCCAGCGCCGACCCCGGCCCGCTGCCGTAGTCGAGGCCGCTGGAGCCGGGCGAAAGCCGCGCCATCAGCGGGGCTGCGAGCCGCATCATGAACCGCCGGTAGCCCGGATCGTCGGGTGCGTTCTCATGGGTCAGGTAGTGGGCGCGTTCCGCGTCTGCCGACAAGAAGTGCCGGGGATCGAGAAAGGTCGCCTCGCAGGTGGCGCAGCGCCAGTAGGTCAGTCCGTCGATGGGGGCGAGCGCGTGAACGGCGGCGTTGCGGCACACCGGACAGGCGTCAGGCTGCATCTGTGCTGTCATCCGCCTTTGCGCGCCAGATAGACGGTCTGGGTGAAGGGCTTGTCCTGAAGCGGATTGTGGAAGGTCACCGGCTCCGCCCAGGCCTCGGCGAAAACGCTTTTCAGCCGCTCCGTGAAGGCATCGTCCTCGTGCGCGTCCGACCACAGGCCGAAGATGCCGCCGGGCTTCAGATGGCCGGCGAGGGCGGTGAGGCCGGGCGTCGCGTAGAAGGAGGTGCTGCGCTCGTCGAGCAAGGCATCGGGTGTGTGATCGATGTCGACCAGGATCGCGTCGAGTTGGCGGGCAGGGCGTTCGCCCTCGAACCCGGTCGCCCCTTGCGCAAGCGCGAAAAAGTCGCCCTGCACCAGCCGGCAGCGGTCGTCAGCGGTCAACTCCGCGCCGAGCGGCAGCATCCCCTCGCGATGCCAGTCGAGCACGGGTTCGAGCATTTCCACGACGGCGAGCGAGCCGAGGCGCGGGTGGTCGAGGGCGGCCTTGGCGGTGTAGCCGAGGCCCAAGCCGCCGACCACGACATCGAGCGCATCGCCGGTGCAGGCATCGAGCCCCAGTTGCGCCAGCGCGATCTCGGAGGCCGTGAACAGGCTCGACATCAGGTGCTCGTCGCCGAGGATGATCTCGAAGACGTCGACGTCGAGCGCAAGCAGGCGCCGCCGGCGCAGTGCCAGCGCACCGATGGGGGTGGGCCGGTAATCCAGTTCTTCAAACAATGCGCTCACGCTCGGGCTCCCTGACGGTCTCGACCCATGCATGCTGTGCGCGCAGGCCGTCCCCCTTATCGGCGCTTCGACGGTGGGGAGCAACCCGTGGGAGAGGGCGCCGTCAGCGCGCCAGCCAGCCGCCGTCGACGACCAGCGTCGCACCGTGAACGAATCGCGCGGCGTCGCTGGCGAGAAACACCACAGGATCGGCGATTTCTTCCGGCGTGCCCCATCGCCCGGCCGGCACGCGGGCGAGGATTGCGGCCTCGCGCTCCCGGTCGTCTCTGAGGGCTGCTGTGTTGTCGGTCTGGACATAGCCCGGCGCGACGGCATTGACGTTGACGCCGGAGGCCGCCCATTCGTTGGCGAAGGACTTCACCAGATTGGCGACCGCGCCCTTGGTGGCGGCATAGCCCGGAACGGTGAGCCCGCCCTGAAAGCTGAGCACGGAGCCGAGAAAGACGATCTTGCCGTGCCCGCGCGCCACCATCCTCGCACCGAGGTCCCGGGCGAGCTGAAACGGGGCGGTGAGATTGACGGTGAGCACGTCGTCCCAGTCTGCGTCGGAGTGATCGCCAAGCGGGGCGCGGCGGATGATGCCGGCGTTGTTCACCAGAATGTCGACCTGCTCACCGGCTGCATCGAGGCGCGCGATGAGATCCGCGACAGCGCCCTGTTTCCCGAGATCCGCGCGGTAGTGGCGGAAGCGTCGTCCGTGCGCGCGCACGGCCTCGCCCGTTTCGCCGCCATCCTCGGGAAGACTGGTGCTGACCCCGACGACATCCGATCCGGCTCGCGCGAGTGCCACGGAAATGGCGCGCCCGATCCCCCGGCTGCACCCGGTGACAAGCGCCGTGTGTCCCGAAAGGTCGAAGGCCGCGGCCGGGTCCGTCATGATCAGCTTGCCCCGGCGAGGAGGCTTGCCAGCACCAGCCGGCGCGGATCGCCGAGGAGGGCCGCATAGCGGGTCAGGAAGCGGGCTGCGTCCGCGCCGTTGAGCACGCGGTGATCGTAGCTCAGATCAAGCGGGACCATGGCAACGGGCGTCCAGTCGCCGTCTTCCCAGACCGGCACCGTTTCCATCCGCGTCAGGCCGAGGATCGCAAGTTCCGGCGGGTTGACGATCGGAGTGAAGGCCGTGCCGCCGATCCCGCCGAGGCTGGAGATCGACATCGACGCGCCCCCCATTTCCTCCGAGCGGATTTTTCGCGCCTGCGCACGTGCCGCGAGGTCGGAGATCTCCTCCGCGATCCGCCACAGGCCCTTGCGGTCGGCATCGCGGATGACGGGGACCATCAGCCCGTGCGGTGTGTCGACGGCGATGCCGACATGCACGAAGTGCTTGGAAATCAGCGTTTCGCCGTCTGCCGAGAGCGATGCGTTGAAACGCGGGAATTCCCGCAGGCAGTGCGCCAGCGCCTTGACGTGGAAGGCAAGCGCCGTGAGGCGGATACCGCGCTCCTGCGCCTCCGCCTTGAGGCTTGAGCGGAAGGCCTCGAGCGCGCGCATGTCGGCACGGTCGTGATGAGTCACCTGCGGGATCATCGCATTGGCGGCACCCAGATTTCCGGCGGCCACCTGCGCCATGCGCGAAAGCGGTTCCTCGCTCACAGGGCCATAGGCCGCGTGGTCGACGTTCCAATATCGGCTGTGGTCGGTTGCGGGTGCGGCGGTCTCGCCGCTCAGGTGCCAGTCGACATCCTCGCGTGCGAGCGTGTTGCGGCCGGTTGCGGCCCCCAGGGCGTCGAGATCGACCCCCTGCTGGCGGGCGTAGGCGCGGGTCGAGGGAGAGGCATTGACGGACATTTGAGCCTCCTACCAGCTTGCGGAAATATATTGGGTTTCCATGAACTCAAGCATGCCCTCGTGACCGCCCTCGCGCCCGAGACCGGACTGCTTCACGCCCCCGAAGGGGGCGGCCGGGTCGGAGACCAGCCCGCGGTTGAGGCCGACCATGCCGTATTCCAGCCGCTCGCAGACCTGCAGCGCGCGCTTCATGTCTTCTGAGAACACATAGGCGACGAGGCCGTATTCGGTCGCATTGGCGCGTCGGATGACATCCTCCTGGTCGGTGAAGGTCTGGATCGCGGCGACGGGACCGAAGATCTCGTCATGCACGCAGTCGGCGGTTTCTGGCACATTGGACAGGACCGTCGGCGGATAGAAGAAGCCCTTGCCCTCCGGCGCCTTGCCGCCGAGCTCGAGCGTCGCGCCCTTCCTCACCGCGTCCTCGACGAACTCCGCCACCTTGTCGCGGGTTTCCGCGTTGACCAGCGGGCCGACATCCACGCCGTCCTCGATGCCGTTGCCGAGCTTCAGCTTGCGCATGGCCGCGACGTATTTGTCGGTAAAGGCCTTGGCGACGTTCTCGTGAACGTAGAAGCGGTTGGCGGCCGTGCAGGCCTCGCCGAGATTGCGCATCTTGGCGAGCATCGCGCCTTCGACCGCCACGTCGAGATCGGCATCCTCGAAAACGATGAGCGGGGCGTTTCCGCCAAGCTCCATCGCCGGCTTCAGCACCTGGTCGGCGGCGGAATGCAGAAGCTTGCGCCCGACCTGCGTCGAACCGGTGAAGGAGATCACCCGCACGCGCGGGTCGTGCAGCATGTGGTCGACCAGCGCCCCGGTGCGGCGCGAGGGCAGTACGTTCACGAGCCCCTTGGGCACGCCGGCCTCCTCCAGAAGCGGCATCAGCGCCAGCATTGTCAGCGGCGTTTCGGAGGCCGGCTTGATGATCACAGGGCAGCCGGCGGCAAGTGCCGGGGCGATCTTGCGGGTCCCCATCGCGGCCGGGTAGTTCCACGGCGTGACCAGCACGGCGATGCCGGCGGGCTTGTGCTGGACGAGGATGCGCGCGCCAGACGCCGGCGCATGGGTGATCATCCCGTCGGCGCGCACGGCTTCTTCCGCGAACCAGCGGAAGAATTCCGCCGCATAGGTCGCCTCGCCGATGGCGTCGCCGC
>PARB01000059.1 GCA_002709505.1 Paracoccaceae bacterium
CAAAGCCGAAGACGGCGGCGGCGGCCAGGACGATCAGTCCCGAGGGGCCGTTCGATTTCAGCGGCGCCACCGCGCGCGAGATGATCCGCGAATTGCTGGTGTCGATTTCCTGCTGTTCCTGAAGTTCATTGGCCCTGCTCAGGAACGAATTATACACCGCTCCGAGCGACGAGGCCTCGTTCTCAAGCTGGCGGAGGCGGATCTGCGAGCGGCTCTGGTCGACATTGGTCGAGGCGAGCCGGTCCGCCTCTCCTTCCAGCGCCGTGACATTTGCAAGCGCGCGCTGCAGGTCACTGTCGACCGACCGGCGCACCCGCGACAGTTCATCGGCAATCAGGCGGCGAGTGTTGTCGAGCTGCGAGCGCAATTCGCGCAACTGCGGATGGTTGGCGCCAAGCGTGGTTGCCGCCTGCGCCTCGCGCTCGGCGATGCGGGCAAACTGCACCCGCAAGGATCCAAGGGTCGTGGTCTGGAGATTGGCGGGCAGACCGCCGGCCTCAATGTCCGTCACGGTCAGTGTCTTGAGCAGGTCCGCGTTCGATTTCGCCCGCTCCAGATCCACCCGCGCCTGGGTCAACTGGGTGTTGATGTCCTGAAGCTGCTGATCGACCACTAGACCGCGCTGGCCGGTGCTGATCAGCCCGTTTTCGGCCCGAAACGTCTCGACGGCCGCCTCGGCCGCCTCGACGCGAGTCTTCAGGTCCGCGGCCTGTTCCTGCAGGGCGACGCTGGCGCGCAGAGTGGCATCCGCCCGCGACCGCCGTGCCTCGTCGAGATAGGCGCGCGCCGCCTCATTGGCGATCGCGGCTGCCGCGAAACGGTCCGGGTGGCGCATGAAGATGTTGATGACGAAAGCCTTCTCCACGCGGACCGCCTGCAGGCGGTCCTTCAGTCCGGCGATCGCGGCAGCGCGAATATCTTCTTCGGTCGCTGCCGGCGCGTCCTCGCCAAGCAATCGCGACAGCAGTCCGCCGCCGGGCAGCTTCGTGATTGCAGGGTCGTCCGTCAGGTCGAGGCGCTCGACGACATCCTCCAGAACCGCCTGGGAGAGAATCACATAGGTCTGGCTGTCGACGGCGAGGCGCTGCAGGGCATCGCCGTTGTCGCGGGCGAGAATGTCGTTTCCGACAATTTGCAGCCCTTGCGGCTCGATCAATAGCTCCGCGCTGGCGGTGTACTGCGGGGTCTTGAGCGCGAGAAATCCCAGCGCCAGCGCCGTCGTCACGATCGGAAGGACAAACAGCCATCCGATCCGTTTCCGCAAGATGCCGGGAATCTGGTAGATGTCGATCATAATCGCGCGCCGCCTGGACAATTCCGCAGGCGACCACTCGGTCAGCCCCGGACGAAAAGTATATGCCCCCAGCAATGCCCGAACATGGTTAACAATTCGCAAGTCCGCGCAAGCGTCTGAACGCCAAACCAGCCTTAGACACTGTAGCACGATTGTTCTGCAGATTAGCATCTGGTTCGCACTTGATGCCTATGCTGGGACACGCATCACGAGAGCGAGGGTCATGACCAACGAGCGTCACACCGAACACGCATCCCAGCCGCCGGCGCAGGTTCGCATCGGCCCGGTTGCCGTGACCAGACTGACACAGGCGCAAGCCATCCAGGAGCTCTTGGCGCATGTGCCTGACGGTCCGGCGCTGCGCGTCGCCTTCGCCAATGCGCATGGTCTGCTGCTGGCGATGGACGACCCGAAATTCGCGCAAACGCTCGACGGCTTTCTCGTTCTCAACGACGGGATCGGCGCGGAAATCGGCGCCAGGCTCCTCACCGGCAAAGGCTTTCCCGACAATCTCAACGGCACCGACTTCGTGCCTGCCCTGCTCGCCGCATCCCCGTCGGGAACGCGCGTCTATCTGCTTGGCGCAAAGCCGGAAATCGTCGCGCGCGCGGCCGAAAAATTCGCAGCCGCCTACCCCGGAATTGAAATCTGCGGCCATCGCGACGGCTATTTCGGTCCCGACTCCCACTCGGAAATCGTCGCCGGAATCAATTCGGCTGCCCCCGACATCCTGCTGGTCGCCATGGGAAACCCGAAACAGGAATATCTCATCGAGACGCTGGCCCCGTCCCTCGACGTCCCGCTCATGCTGGGTGTCGGCGCATTGTTCGACTTCACCGCCGGCGAGGTCGCGCGCGCGCCCAGCGCCATGCGCAAATACGGGCTGGAATGGGTCTTCCGTTTCCTGCAGGAGCCGAAACGCCTCGGCGGACGATACACGCTGGGCGTCGTGCGCTATCTGTGGAAGATCGGCGGCCTGTGGATTTCGTCACGCTTCGCCCGCAGCTAGTCCCTGACCCTGAAGCCCCTCAGCATCGCTCCGCCAGGCGTGCAATCCACGCCAGAACCGCCTGCGTGTCGGCAACCGTCTGCGCGCCGGCACAGGGCGGCCGCCGCACCATGACCACCGGAAGCCCGAGGCGGCGCGCCGCCTCGATCTTGGCGTAGCCCCAGAGGCCGCCGCTGTTCTTGGTGACCACATGGGTCACGCCGTGATCGCGAAACGCCGCGACCTCGACATGCGGATCCTCGGGCGGGCGGCCAAGCACCAGCCGTCCCGGCGGCAACGGCTGGTCCGGCGCCGGCGGATCGATCATCCTGATCAGGCAGACAAGATCGCCGCGCGGCGTGAAGACGCCGATTTCCTTGCGACCGATGGCGAGGAAGGGCCGCGCGCCATGGGGAAGCGCCGCCACCGCCTCGCCCAGATCGGCAACCTCCCTCCAGTCGTCGCCGGGCTCCGGCCGCCACTCGGGCCGGTCGAGCCGCAAAAGTGCAACGCCCGCGCGGTCGCAGGCCGCGACCGCATTGGCGGACATGGTCCGTGCGAAAGGATGGGTGGCGTCGATGACCGCGTCGATCGAATTTTCGCGCAGGTAGGCCACAAGACCATCGACGCCGCCGAAGCCGCCGATCCGCGTTTGCGCGCCATAGACCTCGGGACGCGCCACGGCACCGGCAAGCGAGACGATGACCGAGTGCCGTTCCTCCTCGCCAAGCCGGGCGGCAAGCGCGCGCGCGTCCCCGGTGCCGCCGAGAATCAGCAGGCGCATCCCGCGTCCTCCGATGCCGGCGGCGCGGTTTCGAAGGGCACTTCGGCGACGATACGACCGGCGCGGTCGACCACCAGGACCTCCAGATCGACCGGCGCGTCGCGCAGCACCTTACGCACCGCCGCATGCGCCGCGCGCGCCACCGCGCCAGCGACATCCACGCCGTCGCATTCGGCGCGGTCGAGCACTTCCTTGGCGGTATTGGCCGTGCGCGCCGCCTCGACCAGTTCAGGCCGGGCGCCCGCGCCGCGTAGCACCTCGGCCAGGGCCTCGAAATCGACCTGGCTACGCGCGGAGTGAAGATCGAGCGCGCCCTGGGCGAGCTTCACCAGCTTGGCGAAGCCGCCGGCGAGCGTGAGGCGCGGCACGGGGTGCGCACGCAGATACTTGAGCAGGCCGCCGGCGAAGTCACCCATGTCCATCAGGGCCATCTCGGGAAGCTCGGGATGGCGCGCCTGCGCGGCCGTCTCCGAGGTCGCCCCCGTGGCGCCGATGACATGGGTGAGCCCGGCGGCCCGCGCCACGTCGACGCCGCGATGGATGGAGGCGATCCAGGCGGCGCAGGAAAACGGCCGCACAATGCCGGTGGTGCCCAGAATCGACAATCCACCGACGATCCCGAGCCGCGGGTTCATCGTCTTTTGCGCCAGCGCCTCGCCGCCGGGAATGGAGATCTCCACCTCGACATCGCCGCTGCCGCCAAAGGCTTCGGCCACCTCCGCGACGGCCGCCGAGATCATCTGGCGGGGCACCGGATTGATCGCCGGCTCGCCGGGGGGAATCGGCAGGCCCTCGCGGGTCACCGTTCCCACCCCCTCGCCGGCGCGAAACACCACGCCGCTGCCTGCCGGCGCGAGGCGCACCCGAGCAATCACCAGCGCGCCATGGGTGACATCAGGGTCGTCGCCCGCGTCCTTGACGATGGCCGCCAGCGCCGCGTCTTCCGCGAGTTCCTCGCGGGCAAGCGCAAAGGCCGGACGCTCGCCCTTGGGCAGGACGATCTCGACCGGATCGGGAAAGGCGCCAGTCAGTAACGCCTGATAGGCGGCCTTGGCCGCCGCCGTGGCGCAGGCGCCCGTCGTCCATCCCCGGCGCAGCTCTGTGGTGGCCTTCGCGTTCATGCGCGGGACTATAGGGCGGGCCGCGACGAGCGTCACGGCAAAGGGCACCAAGGTCGCGATTTCAATAACAGGCGACGCAAGTTGACCTTGGCGCGGGCGCCTGTGCGTCGTAAAACCGGGGGGACATGACAACGACGCCAAACGATCTCACAGACGGCCTCGACCCGTCCCGGCTCCGCCTCCCCGATTTCGAGGCGGGCTGGGTGTGGCTGGCCGGCGCCGGTCCGGGCGATCCCGGCCTGTTGACGCTGCATGTCCTCAACGGCCTGCGCCACGCCGACGTCATCGTCTATGACGCGCTGGTCGACACCAGCATTCTCGACCTCGCCAAACCCGGCGCGATCATCGACTACGCCGGCAAGCGCGGCGGCAAGCCGAGCCCGAAGCAGCGCGACATCTCCCTCAAGCTGATCGACTATGCCCGCGCCGGCCACCGGGTGCTGCGGCTGAAAGGCGGCGACCCGTTCGTCTTCGGACGCGGCGGCGAGGAAGCGCTGACGCTGGTTGGCGCCGGCGTGCCGTTCCGCATCATTCCAGGCGTCACCGCCGGGATCGGCGGGCTCGCCTATGCCGGCATCCCGGCGACCCACCGCGACACCAACCAGGCGGTGACCTTCCTGACCGGCCATGACCAGACCGGCCTCGCCCCTTCGGCGATCAACTGGGAGGCCATCGCCAAGGGCTCGCCGGTGATCGTCATGTATATGGCGATGAAGCATCTGGCGCAGATCACGCAGAACCTGCTCGACGCCGGACGCGACGCCGACGAGCCCGTCGCGATTGTCTGCAATGGCACGCTCGCCAATCAGCAGGTGCTGGAGACCACGCTTTCGCGGGCCGCCGAGGACGCCGCTGCGGCCACGCTGGAACCGCCGGCCATCGTTTGCGTCGGCGAGGTCGTGCGCCTGCGCGCCGGGCTCGACTGGCTAGGCGCCATCGCCGGGCGCAGTCTCGATCCCGACCCGCTCGATCTCAGGCAAGCTTCAGAAACCGGATGAGCGCGCCGGGCGGCCTGCTGATCGCGGCACCGGGCTCCGGCGCGGGCAAAACGACGCTGACGCTTGCGCTGCTGCGCGCGCTGAAGAGCGCCGGGGTGCGTGTCGCTTCCGCCAAATCCGGCCCGGACTACATCGACCCGAAATTCCATGAAGCCGCCAGCGGACGCCCCTGCGTCAACCTCGATGCCTGGGCCATGAGGCCCGACGCGATCCGGGGGCTCGCGTCGCGGTTCGGCGGGGACGCGGAGCTTCTGCTCGTCGAGGGAGCGATGGGGCTGTTCGACGGGGCGGCGGACGCGAGCGGATCGGCGGCGGATCTTGCGGCGATCCTGAGCCTTCCGGTCGTGCTCGTCATCGACTGCGCGAAACAGGCGCAGTCGGTCGCGGCCCTCGTGCGCGGCTTTCGCGATCACCGCGCGGATATCACCATCGCCGGGCTGATCCTCAACCGCATCGGCAGTCCGCGCCACGAGGCGATGCTGCGCACAGCCCTCGCCCCGCTCGGGATCCCGGTTCTGGGCGCGCTGCCGCGCGATGGCGCCCTTTCGCTCCCGGAACGGCATCTGGGTCTGGTGCAGGCGGAGGAACACGCCGATCTCGGGGCGTTCCTGGAGACAGCTTCCGCGATCTGCGCCAGACATATCGACCTCGACGCGCTGCGTGCGCTGTCCACTCCCGTCGCAGCGGCGCCGCCCCCCTCGCTGCTGCCGCCGCCCGGCCAGCGGATCGCCATTGCCCGCGATATCGCCTTCGCCTTTTGCTATCCGCATCTGCTTGAGGGCTGGCGCGCGGCGGGCGCGGAACTGACGGTGTTCTCGCCGCTAGCCGACGAGGCCCCGGATGCAGGCGCCGATGCCGTCTATCTGCCCGGCGGCTATCCGGAGCTGCACGCCGGCAGGCTTGCCGCCGCCGCGAGCTTTCTGGAGGGCCTGCGGGCCGCTGCAGCGCGCGGCGCGCTGGTCTACGGCGAGTGCGGCGGCTACATGACGCTCGGGCAAGGCCTGACCGACGCCGACGGAACCCGCCACGCCATGGCCGGGCTGTTGCCGCTGGAGACGAGCTTCGCCAAGCGCAAGCTGCACCTCGGCTACCGGGTGCTGACGCCGCTCGGGCCAGCGCCCTTTGCCGGCCCTCTGTCAGCGCATGAGTTCCACTATGCCTCGACCACGCAGGAGGGCGCGGCGGAGCGGCTGTTTTCGGCCCAAGACGCGACCGGCGCAGCACTTGCCGAGATGGGACTAAGGGCGGGCACCGTCATGGGCTCCTTCGCCCATGTCATTTGCGGGCGCTAAGCGCGCCTCACGCGGCTTCCAGAACGCAGAGCTTACAGGAATAGCCTTCCTTTTCATGATAGGCGGCATCGCGGATGGCGCGCACGCGCACCAGCCCCCTTTTCTCCATCGCCTTCAGATGGTCGGCATAGCCGTCCGGCTCCCAGACCTTTTCGTGAACGGTGACGACCACCGGCGCGCCGGGCCGCGCGACGCGCGCAAGCTCCTCCATCGCCTGCGGCCCGACATGACCGCTGGTGAAGACGCCGACGCTGACGACGCCGTCGTAGCTGTTTGCGGGCATGTCGAGCGGCTTGGTGAGATCGGCTTCCGACAGCTTGCGATAAACGTTTTTCTCCGCCGCCTGGTCGAGCATGCCCGCGCTGAGGTCGATGCCGTCAATCAGCAGACCGGAGACCTGCTGCCGGCTGAGCGCCTCGCCGACCAGGCCCGTCCCGCAGCCGGCATCGAGCACCAGCGCGGCCCCGTCGAGTTCGCCGGCAAGGACTGCGGCAGCCTCGTCCGGCGCCACATAGCCCATGCCCTCGACCGTGTCGGCATCGTAGCTCTCTGCCCAGTCACGATAGAGCGCGCGGATCTCGCGGGCGTTGCCATTAAGGGCATAGGCGCGTTTCAAGAGCGGATTGTCCGGCTCCATGGCGTGTCTCTCCTTTGGCTGATATTCGACAAGCCTAGGAAATATTGAACGAAATTACAAATCGGCGAGCGGATGCGCCCCGCCGTCACACAGCTTCCAGCGTGCACAAATGGCAGAAGATCCCCTCGTTGGCGTGATAGGGGCTGTGTGTGATCTCGCGCACCCGAATGCGTCCGACCTTTTCCAGATCGGCGATGTGAACGTCGAAGCCATCCGCCTCCCAGGCCGTGTCGCGCACGGTCAGCACGATGGACGCACCGGGCTTCGCGACGCGCACGAGTTCCTCGATCCCCTCCGGCCCGACATGTCCGTTGGTATAGACGCCGGCGCTGATGATGCCGTCGTAGCTGTTGTCGGGAAAGGGAAGCGTCTTCGTCAGATCGCCGGGAACGAGCTGTCGGTAGGCGCCCGTTTTCGCGGCCTCATCGAGCATGCCTTGCGTGAGATCGATACCGTCGATCCGCAGGTCCGGGTTGCGCTTCTTCAGCTCGATGGCAACGAGACCGGTGCCGCAGCCGGCATCGAGAATTTCCGCGTCGCCGGAGACGAGCGGCGCCAACGCCTCGACCGTGACCACGTGGCCGAAATAGCCGATGGTGTCGATCATGTCGTGATCGTAGGCCTTCGCCCATTCGTCGTAAAACTCGGTGATCTTCCGCTTGTCGCCCCCGAGCGAGATGGCGCGCACAAGCAACGGATTTTCCGGCGACATGGCAGTCCTCCCCTGTTCGGCTTGACCGATCCTAGGGGAAGACTGGTCGCTTGTGCAAATTCGACTTGAATATCAGCTCTTTGCCTTGCGCTTGGGGCGCAGCACATGGACATGGTCGGCGTGATAGAGCGCGCTGTCGCGGAAGTCGGCTGCAGGCTCCAGCGCACGGCCGACGAAGATCAGCGCCGTGCGGGTGAGCTTGGCCTCGCGCACCTTGTCGCGAATGTCGGCGAGCGTGCCGTGGATGAAGGCCTGGTCCGGCCAGCCGACGCGATAGGCGACCACCACCGGACAGTCCGGCCCGTAGAGCGGGCTCAGCTGACGCTCGATCTCGCGCAGATTGCGGATCGACAGATGGATCGCGAGCGTCGCGCCCGAGCGGCCGAGCGTCTCCAGATCCTCGCCCTCTGGCATGGCGGAGGATTTCATCGCCGTGCGGGTCAGGATCACGGTCTGGGCGATTTCCGGGACGGTGAGTTCCTGCCCAAGTGCCGCGGCAGCGGCGGCGAAGGCCGGCACGCCCGGCGTCACGTCGAAGGGGATGTCCTTTGCCTTAAGGCGGCGGATCTGTTCGGCGATCGCGCCGTAGAGCGAGGGGTCGCCGGAATGAACGCGGGCGACATCCTCGCCGCGCGCATGCGCCGCCTCGATCTCGGCCATGATCTCGTCGAGCGTCATCGGCGCCGTGTCGATCACGCGCGCGCCCTCAGGGGCCGCCTCGACAATCGCTTCAGGCACCAGCGAGCCGGCATAGAGACAGACCGGGCAGCTCTGGATGAGCTTCAGCCCGCGCACGGTGATGAGATCCGGATCGCCCGGCCCCGCGCCGATGAAATGAACGGTCATAGCTTTTCCTCTATGCGCTTGGCGTAGCCGCGCGGCGTGTAGACGAAGGGTTTGCCGGCGCCGGTCATCACCGCCTTCGAGGCCGACGAGCCGACAAGCACGGTGGTCAGCATGTCGACCTCGTCGACGGTGAGCGCTTCCAGCGTGGTGACGCGGACTGTCTCGCCCTCGCGGCCGAGGTTGATGCCGAGCACCACGGGGGTATCGGCAGGCCTGTGCGCCAGCAGGATCTCGCGCGCGGCGGCAAGCTGGGTGCGGCGGCGCTTGGAGACGGGATTGTAGAAGGCGATGACGAAATCGCCTTCGGCGGCCGCCTTGAGGCGCTGTTCGATGGCCTCCCAAGGGGTGAGAAGGTCGGAAAGCGAAATCGTGCAGAAGTCATGGCCGAGCGGCGCGCCGATCAGCGCGGAGACCGCCTGAAGTGCGGAAATGCCGGGCGCGTTGATCACCTCGATCCGCCGCGCCGCATCCGAGACGCCACCGTCGGTCACCGGCCTGTCGAGCAGTTCGAAGACGAGCGCACCCATGGCATAGATGCCGGCATCGCCCGAAGAGACCAGCGCGACCGACCGCCCCTCGCCGGCGCGCTCCAGCGCGAAGCGCACGCGCTCCTCCTCCGCGCCAAGCGGAAAGGCGTGGCGCGGCTTGCCCTGAATGAGCGGCGCGACGAGATCGAGATAAAGCGAATAGCCGACGATCTCATCGGCTTCCGCCAGAAGGCGGGAGGATTGCGGCGTGCGCCAGTCGTCGCGCCCCGGACCGATGCCGATCACCGACAGCCGGCCGCGCGCGCGGCCGATCTCGGCGGGTTTCAGCGGCGCCGGCGCCTCGGCCACGGCGACGGTGGCATTCGCCGTCTTGCGCTTGGCAACGCGCAAGGCGCCCTCCATGCCGACGGCGGCAAGGGCCGCCCCCTCGCTCACCCCGTGGCAGCCGACCTCGGCGAAAACGACCTCCGACGGTGTTTGCAGCCGGGGCGTCTCGGCCTCCAGCGTCGCGGCGTCGAAGACCCGCAGCGGCACCTTGAGCGCGTCGGCCAGCGCGTTCATCGCCGGCTCGTCGGCCTTCAGATCGAGCGTAGCGACAAGCGCCACAGCCCCTTCCGCCAGGCCTTCGGCCGCCAGCGTCTCGCGCACGAGCGTGGCGAGTTCTTGCGGGTCACAGCCGCGCGCGCAGCCGACGCCGACCACCAGACGGCGCGGGTGATAGACGAGCGTCCTGTCATCGGGCACGCGGCGTTTCTCGGTCAGGCAAATCGTCAGATCGGCCTTGTCGGAGATCGCGAGCCGCGAGCGCGCAATCCAGTCCGCATTGCCCTCGATCCTGACCGCGCTGCCTGCCAGAAGCTCCGCCATGAACCCCTTGGCGTGCTCGGGATTGGCGAGCCACCAGCCGGCCGGCGGGGAATCCAGCGCGATCCCGAGCGCGGTATCGCCGGCGGTGGTGATCGCCGCGTGGCCGTCCAGCGCCTCTGCGACCTGGCGCGCCAGCGAGTTGGCGCCGCGGTGCCCGCCAAGCAGCGGGATCACGCTTGCACCATCCTCCGAGACCGCGAGCACCGGCGGCTCGAGCCGCTTGTCGGAGATCACAGCGGCCAGCGCGCGAATAAGGATTCCGGAGGCGCAGATGCCGATGATCGGCGTGCCCGCCTGATAGAGCGTGCGGATATGGTTGAGCGTTTCGGCAAAGGACGCATCGAGGCCCGGCACCCGATGGGCAAGGCCGTGCAGCGTTGCGCCAGGCAACGCGGCCGCCACCCGGCGCGCGGTCGCCTCGGCAGCCGGCGTCAGGACGAGGATTGCGGCGGAAGCATCCACGCTTCATCTCCCTTGTAGATCAGGATCATGGAAAAATAGGGTGCGGCGTCGGAGCGGATGTCGGCAAGCGGCATCACTTTCTCGCTCGAAAGTGTCGCCCGCTCCACATAGCCGGCATGGGCAAGAAGTCCCATGTCGTCGAGCAGCCGGGCGAGGCGGTCCAGATGGCGGCCGACCTTCATGATCGCCACGGCGCCGGCCGCCTCGATCCGCGGCCGGATTTCGTCATCCGAAAGCGGGCCCGGGATCACGGTGAGGACGTCGTTGCGGGCGGTGAGCGGGCGCTGGAGCCGCGCGGCACAGGCGGTCAGCGAAGAGACCCCCGGCACGATCTCGCAGGCAAAACGCGGCGACAGCCGCTCGAACAGATACATGAAGGAGCCGTAGAAGAACGGATCGCCCTCGCACAGGGTCACCACATCGTTGCCGGCGGCGAGTGCCGCGCCGATCTCGTCGGCCGCCTTGTCGTAGACGGCCTGTGCGGGAAAGCGCTCCACGCGCATCGGCACGACAATGGGTATCTCGCGCGCGTCGGCGCGGATCGCGTCCGCCGCGATGGAGCGGGCGAAGCTCTCGCCATCGTCGGGCGCGGGATAGGCAATGATGCGCGCGTTGGAAATCAGCCGATGCGCCTTCAGCGTCATCAGCTCCGGGTCGCCCGGACCGAGACCGACGCCATAGAGCGTGCCGGCGGCAGGCTGCGCCGCGGATTTGGAAGCATCGCTCACGGTTTCACCAGGCTCCATTGGGTGACGGGCATCAGGGGCCGCCAGCCGGTAAGGCCGCCGACGGGGCTTGCCCGGGAAATGGCAATGCGGGTGAGGTCCCCGCCAAGCCGTGCGTGGGCCGCCAAAAGCACCGCCTCGCTTTCCAGCGTGACCGCATTGGCAACCAGCCGGCCGCCGGAAACAAGCGCCCCGTAGACGGCATCGACAATGCCCGGCGCGGTGAGGCCGCCGCCCAGAAACACCGCGTCCGGTGGCTCGAGCCCATCCAGCCCCTCCGGCGCCGCAGCGCTGCGCAGGTCAAGCTGCGGCGTGCCGAGGGCGGCCGAATTGGCAAGTGCCACGGCCCGACGCTCGTCGTTGGGTTCCAGCGCGATGGCCGAGGTGCCGCGCGCGGCGCGCAGCCATTCGATGGAGACCGCGCCCGAGCCGGCGCCGATGTCCCACAAACGCGCGCCGGGAACCGGCGCGAGGCGGGCAAGCGTGACCGCGCGCACCTCGCGCTTGGTGATCTTGCCGTCGTGGCGAAAGGCGTTGTCCGGCAGTCCCGGCACGCGGGCGCGCAACGGCGTGTCACGCACGGCCCTCGCCTCGATCGCCAGCACGTTGAGATCGGCAACCGCGTCGTCCCAGCTTTCCGCCGTGCCGGTGACGATGCGCTCGCGCGGACCGCCCAGATGTTCCAGAACCGTCAGCCGGCTTGCGCCATAGCCCTCGTCGGCCAGTAGATCGGCAATCGCATCGACAGCCTGGCCGTTGGAGGTCAGGCACAGCAAGCGGGCGCCGGGAAAGAGATGCGCGCGCAAGCTGTCGATGGCCCGGCCGTGCAGCGACACGATCTCGACCTCCTGCAGCGGCCAGGCAAGACGGGACGCGGCAAGCGACAGGGAGGACTGCCCCGGCAGGATGGTCATCTCGGAGGGCGACAGACGGCGGGCAAGCGTTGCCCCGATGCCGAACCACATCGGATCGCCGCTGGCAAGCACCACCGTCGGCGTGCCGCGCGCCGCCAGCAGCGTCTCCAGGCCTTCGTGAAAGGGCGACGGCCAGGGCGTGACGTCGATGCCGTTGACGGCGAGGAGCTTCGCGTGACGCGCCCCGCCGTAAACCCTCGTCGCATCGCGCAAGGCAGTGCGCGCAAGCTGCGACAGGCCGTCCCAGCCATCCTCGCCGAGACCGATCAGCGTCAGCCAGGGGGCTGAAGTCGCGCCCGCGCCAGTCGAAGCCTCATCGCTCACGGTGCGGCCTCCTCCGGTACGCCACCGGCCAGCGCGTTGAGCGCGGCTGCGGCAATCGCCGACCCGCCGCGCCGGCCGCGCAGCACCAGATAGGGAAGGCCGAAGGGATTGTCGGCGAGCGCATCCTTCGATTCCGCCGCGCCGACGAAACCGACCGGAAAGCCAAGGACCGCCGCCGGGCGGACGTCCCAGTCGGCGAGCCGTTCCAGCAGGTGAAACAGCGCCGTCGGCGCGTTGCCGATGACGACGACCGCGCCGTCGAGCCGCTCGCGCCACAATTCGACCGCGGCAGCCGACCGTGTCGTCGCGAGTGCCCTGGCAAGGTCCGGCACGCGCGTGTCGTTCAGCGTGCAGATCACCTCGTTCTCCGCCGGCAGGCGGCTGGCGATGATGCCTTCGGTCACCATGCGCACATCGGCAAAAACCGGCGCTCCCTGTGCCAACGCGCCCGCAACCGCCTGCGCGACTCCCGCGCTCCACGCGAGATCGGCGACCACATCGGGCATGCCGCAGGCGTGAATGATGCGGATCGCCGCCGGATGAAGCTCCGGCGGCACGGCCTCGAGATCGGCTTCGGCGCGCACGATGGCAAAGGACTGGCGATAGATCGCCGCCGGATCGCGTTCGTAGTCGTAGCTGCCGGCAGGCGTCATGCTCACCCGTCGCGCCTCATCGACTTCGGCCCCAGGGGATGATCCGCATGCGGATAGACCGGATGGTGATGGTCATGATGGTGGTGATGGCCATCGCCATGATCGTGGTGGTGATGGTCATGGCCATCGCCATGGTGGTGATGATGATGCTCCCGCGGCTGGGCCTCGCAGGCGCCGGTGCAGGTCACGTCGCAGAGCTGGCATTCGGCTTCCGCGCCAAGTCCCTCGACGTGATGGTGGTGGCTTTCCTGCGCCCGGCCGATGTCCTCCTCGAAGCCGAGAACCTGCTCGCGGTATTTGCACATCTGGCAGTTCATCAGGTTCGATCCCTGAAGGATCTCGCGCACCCGGTCCGCCATCGTGTCGATCACCTGCGGATGGTCGTTCAGATAGCCCGCCTTGAGAAACTCGATCTCCGGATGACGTGCCGCGACGTCGTCGGTGCGGTTGTAGATGCGCGACACCAGCACGCCGGAAAACAGGAAATACGGAAAGACGACGATCCGGCGGTAGCCGAGCTTGGCGGCATGTTCCAGCCCCGGCTCCACCAGCGGGAAGGTCACGCCGGAATAGCAGGTCTCCGCCCAGCCGAAGCCGAAGCCTTCCCACAGCATGCGCGTGATCTTGGCGACATTGGAATTGGCATCCGGGTCCGAGGCGCCGCGGCCCACCACCATCAGCAGCGTCTCATGCAGCGGCACGTCGCTGTCGCTGGCGTCGAGCGCTTCCTGGATGCGGGCACCGGCGGCACGGATCATGCGCGGGTCGACGGCCAGTTCGCGGCCGTAGTCGATGGTCACGCCCGGGTGCTGCGCCTGATAGGTGTTGAGAACGGACGGGATGTCGTTCTTGGCGTGACCGGCGGCAAACAGCATGCCCGGCACCGCGAGGATGCGCGTGCAGCCCTGTTCGCGCAGCTTGTCCAGACCGTCCTTGATCACCGGATTGGCAAACTCGAGGTAGCCGTATTCCACCGGCCAGCCGGGAAAGCGGCTGCGCAGGCCTTCGGCGAGCTGTGCGAACTCCTGCACCGCGCCGCGATTGCGGCTGCCGTGGCCGCAGATCATCAGGCCGAGTTTTTCGCCGTTTTGCGCCGGGTCCATCAATGCATCCGCCATCATGCTGCACTCTCTTCCGGCTTCGCGTCCGCCGTATCCGTGTTGTCGTCTTGCGATGCGCCGCGCCGGGCGCGACCTGCCAGTGCCACACCGGCGGCGAGCGCGGCGGCTGCCGCGACGGCGGCGATGCCGACCCAATGCGCGTGACCGGCCAGTTCGCCGACATGCCCGCCATGAGCCTGCGCGGCGGTCGCACTCGCAGCAAGCTGCGCCAGACCGGCAGCTGAGGCAAATATGCGTTTCATCTCAATAGGCTCCCTCATCGACCCTTGCGAAACGCACGGGTGAACTGTGGCATGCCCCTGCAACGATGCTGATCCGGGAGACTGGAAACCGGTCGACCGGCCGCACATCCGACCCCGCGTCTTGCGCGCAGGTCAGGTCACCGGTCGGACAGCTCCGGACTGGACCCCCGAATTGGGTCGGTCGCCACCGGACTCGTTTTCAGCCCCTTTCGGGACGCCGTCGAAGGGAAGTGTTCCCAGGCCGCGCACGCTAGTTGAGGGGCGCGCGGCCATCAAGCCCGAATCGCGACGCCCCGTGGCACCGCCCGTCGAAAAGGAACAATTGTCGCTAAGCGCGAAACCGGATATTCACCATTTCCCGTCTAGCGTGCATGGGCTGATCCATCGAACAAGGAATGCGCCGCATATGCTCTCCGGCAAAGGACAATCGTCACTCCTGCCAAGCTCCGCACGCACCGCGGCCGGTCTCACCCACGCGCGCCTCGACGGGCTGGAGCTTGCCCCCGCCCCGATCGATCCCGACTGGATCCTGGAAGGCACGCCCGAGGCCCGGGTCGCGCAGATCGCGGAAGGGTCTGACGCAGGCGCGACGATGGCCGTGTGGGACTGCACGGCCGGCCGGTTCAACTGGTATTTCGGCTGCGAGGAAGCGGTGTTCATTCTGGAGGGCGGCGTCACCGTGACCGGTCCCGACGGCGAGGTCCGCGAACTGACCGCGGGCGATACGGCCTATTTTCCGGCCTTCACATGGTTCGAATGGCATGTGCCGAGCTATGTCCGGAAGGTCGCCTTCTGCCATACGGTGGTGCCGACCTATGCCCGCTTGCCGCTCAAGGTCTTGAACAAGCTGTCCTCCATCGCCGAGCGGCTCTACACGGTTGCCTTCGGAACGCGGAACGTCCCGGCCCGGCGCAAGGCCTCGTAGGGGCGCAGGCCTCTTGGCGCCGCACCGCCTGCGGACCCGAAAACCGGTCCCACTTTTGCGCCCGATGTTCTAGTCTGCCCGCAAAACACAAGGGGAGACGCACCATGTCGACAGTTTCACTCGTCCTGACCGTGATCGCCGACGACCGGCCCGGCCTCGTGCGCCGGATCGCCGACGTTGTCGCCGCCCATGACGGAAACTGGATCGAGAGTTCCATGGCGCGTCTGGGGGGCGAATTTGCCGGCATCGTGCGGGTGGAAGCGCCCGACACCCGGATCGCCGCCCTCGAAAGCGGGCTGGCAGCGCTTGCCGGAGACGGCCTGACCATCACGGTGAAGCGCGGCGAGACGGATCACGAATCGCACGGACAGGCCGCCCGCATCAGCGTGATGTGCCAGGACCATTCCGGGATCGTCCAGGCCCTGTCGGCGGCGCTCGCCGACCACTCGGTCAGCATCACCAACCTGTCGACCGAGGTCTATGCCGGATCGATGAGCGGCGAGCGGATGTTCCGCGCCGAGGTCGACGTGGTGCTTCCCGTCGACCTTGAGACCGGCGCGCTGTCGCAGGCCCTGGAGGATCTCGCCGGCGACCTCATGGCAGAGATCGACTTCACCGATATCAGCTGAGCCGGTCAGCGTGTCGCCGGCACGGCGACCAGATGATTGTCCCATGCAAGGCCGGCCCGCGCGGCCACAAGCAGCGGCGGCGCGCTCGGGCTGGCGCTTTCCAGAAGCGCGCCCTCGCCGTCCGAGACCAGAAACGAACTGGCGTCGAGCGGAGCAAGACCGCAGGCGTCCCTGCGGACCTGGCTTGCCAGAAACGCGCCGTCGCGCGCCGAGAAGTAGAGCACACGCCCGCCGCGCGGACAGGAGGCGGCAACCACACTGCCGTCGCGGTTAAGCGTCACCGAACCGATGTAGTTTTCCAAGCCGGACCGCAAGTCGTCGGGAATGTCATGCAGGCGCAGGCGTCCCTCGCCCGGATCGAGCGAGGCCATCAGCGGCGGGTGCTCGCTTGTCGGGCCCTGATACTGACCGCCGATCCACACGCGCGAATCCGCCCCGACATCCATATGACGCAACGAGAGCCGACTCAGGTCGGCCTCTCCGTCCACCCGTCCCAGAAGATCCCCGGTCGCACTGTCGATCAGCGCGATGTTCGGATGCATGTCGTCGAGATTGAGCTTCTTGCGCCCGGTGACCGGATGGGTGGCGATGCCGCCGTTGGCCACGACCAGCGTGCGTCCGTCCGGCATCGGCAGAATGTCGTGCGGCCCGGTGCCGCCGCTGTCGAATTCTCCGATCCGGCGCGGCCTGTCGCCCGACACGTCGTAGACGCCGATGACCCCGCGCAGGGCCGCATAGTCGTTTTCGGTGGCATAGGCGAGCCGCCCGTCGGCGGAAAAGGCGCCGTGCCCGTAGAAGTGCCGGCCGGGAACGGCGGCAAAGGCGGACGGCGGGTTTTTGCCCAGCGGATCGAAGATAACCGCGAAGGTTCCAGGCCGCCGCGCAAAGGCGAGGCAACGGCCGGTTGTCCGACAGACGGTCACATCGTGGCCACGCCCGGGCAGGGGAATGACCAGCCGGTCCAGCCCGTCGAGCCCGACGACGGCCACGGAATGCGACCCGTCCGCCTCGCGCCTTGCGGCGACATAGAGCGGATCGTCGTCGTCCCGCCCAGCCGCATCTGCTGCGCCGAACACCGTGCCGGCAAGACCCGCAGCGCCGACCCCGGACAACAGGTGGCGAAGCAGATGCCGGCGGTCAATCTCCATCGAGGGCATTGAAGCCTCCCTGAAATCCGAGGTGGCCGGCCAGTTCGCCTCCAACCGTTCGTTCCAGCCCGTCCAGAATGAGTGCGACATAGGCGAGGCTCGCCCGCTGCTCGGGGTCGGCAAGCACGCTCGCCAGATCGGGCGGCAGGGTCTGAAGCGCGGCGACCGCGTTGTTCGTCTCGAAGGCCAGCGTGTCGCCGATCCAGGCCGCATCCGCGTCCATTTTTGCAAAGCCCGCCGTGTGCAAGGCCGTCTCGATCCCGCGCAGAGAGGCGCGCAGATGCAGGAGCGCATGATGCGAGCGCGCAAACGGCGCCCTCGCCGCGCGTGCAGCGGGCGGCCCCTCCTCCAGCACGGGTGCGAGTACCTGATCGGACAACAAGGAGATGCTGGTCGCGATCTGGTGGAACACAAACCCGGCCGCCGCATGCGGGTCCTGCGCCAGCGCGTTGCCCGGTCCCGGCGCCAGCAACATCGCGGTCTGCCCCGCCGGCGCGCGATAGGCCTCGGCAACCTCGCCCGCGAGTATGACCATCCGCGAGGCGATGGCACCGGCATAGGCGCAACGAAACGCCCGTCCCGCATCGTTGTCTCCAAGCACAACGGACCCATCGGCGTCATAGGCGATCCATTCCAGCGCGGAGAGGCCCTGGAGTGCGACGCTCTTGTCCCGCAGCGACGCGGCATCGGTGGCGGCAGGGTCGGGATCGGCGAGAAGCCGGGTCACCTGACGACGGACGACGCCGCGACGGTCCGGCACGAAGGCCAGCCGTTCCAGCCGGGTGTCCTCCGCCAGCGCCCCAAAACGCAGCACGAAAAGCCGGCCATGGGCGGCAACCGTTTCGGCGA
>PARB01000060.1 GCA_002709505.1 Paracoccaceae bacterium
CGCCGCCCCAGCCCGCCTTGAAGGCGCGCACGACGTTGTATTCCTTGTCGGTCGGCGGCGCGGAGGCCAGCCAGAACGGGTTCGGCGACTTGATGCCGATGAAATTTGTGCTGAGATCAGCCATTTCGTGATCCTCCCCACGGGATTTCGACCGCGGTTGAACAATGAGGGTGACGCACGCGGTGCTTGTCGGTCAAGCGCTCAACGCGGCGTGAATGGAACGGGCGGCAACCTTGCCATCCTCGACGGCGGCAACGGTGAGGTCCTCGCCCCCGGCGATGCAGTCGCCGCCGGCCCAGACCCCGGCCACCGACGTGCGGCGGTCGTCGTCGACGCCGATCCGCCCGCCGTCGAGCGACAGCGCCTCGGCTCCGCCGAGCGCATCGGAAACGAAGGTCTGGCCGATCGCCTTGAAGACCTGGTCCGCCTCCAGCGTCACCGTCTCTCCGGTGCCGGAAAGCCGTCCGGAGGCATCCTGCGCGGTGCGTTCCAGTTCGATGCCCGCGACATGGCCGCCCTCGCCGAGAAGCCGCTTCGGCTGCAGCCATTCGCGAATGACAACGCCATTGGTCAGCGCCACTTCCTGCTCGTAGGCACTTGCCTTCATCGCGTCGCGGTCACGGCGGTAGGCGATGGTCACTTCCTCCGCACCCAGCCGCTTGGCCTGGACGGCGATGTCGATGGCGGTCATGCCGCCGCCGATCACCACGACCTTGCGGCCGACCGGCAGCTTCGCAAGGTCCTTTGCCTGGCGCAGCTCCGCGATATAGGCGACCGCGTCGATCACCCCGTTGAGGTCCTCGCCTTCGGCTCTGAGCGCGTTGACGCCGGGAAGGCCCATGCCGAGAAACACCGCGTCGAAATCCTTGCGCAGCCCGGCGAGCGTGATGTCGCGCCCCAGCGCCTTGCCGCACTGGACGTCGATGCCGCCGATCGAGAGCACGAAGTCGACTTCCCGTTGCGCAAAGTCATTCGTCGTCTTGTAGGCGGCAATGCCGTATTCGTTGAGACCGCCAAGCTTCTCGCGCGCGTCGAAGATGGTGACGTTATGCCCCTCGCGAGCGAGCGCATGGGCACAGCTCAACCCGGCCGGACCGCCGCCGACGACAGCGACCGTCTTGCCGGTCGACGCGGCGCGGCTGTAGGGATGCCGGTCGGGGCGCTCGAGATAGGTGTCGGTCGCATAGCGCTGCAACAGACCGATCTGGACCGGCTTGTCCTCCGCCAGATTGCGGACGCAGGCTTCCTCGCACAATGTTTCGGTCGGACAGACGCGGGCGCACATGCCGCCCAGGATGTTTTCCGCGAAGATCGTCTTGGCCGAGCCGACGGGGTTCCCCGTCGAGATCTGGCGGATGAACTTCGGGATATCGATCGAGGTCGGACAGGCGATCGTGCAGGGCGCGTCGTAGCAGAAGTAGCAGCGATCCGCCTCGACGCTGGCCTCATGCGTGCCGAGCGGCGGGTGGAGATCGTCGAAATTTTCCAGATAGTCGTCAGGCGAGAGGCGGCCCGTGCGGATATCGGGCCCCGGGAGTGCGTCAGCCATGGCTGCACCTTATGCGAAGGCCGGAGCCGCGAAGGGACCTCCGGCGCAGTGTTCTCCTCAAGAAGCCGACGGTGCGACGCATTTTGCGTTCTTCGGTTGCCGGCCAGGCGATTGCTTGCGGCGCGTCTCTCGTTGGGCGGAGACGCGTCCACTGCCGATATTGGAGCCGAATTTTGACCAAATAGTCAAATTTTTTGTCGTACAAGTATTTCCGGACGGTCCGGGCCTGCCCAAGCCCATGATTTCGGGCGGGTTTTCGACGGCAGGCTGCCGCGCCCCCTTGGCCTTGCCGGACGCCCGTGCGATACGCTTTGTGCAAGGACCATTCGGCGGGTGCCATGCGACCTCGCCACCACAGGAGGACAATCCGTGACCCGACCCGTGCTTTTCGACTACTGGCGTTCCTCGGCAAGCTACCGGGTGCGGATCGCGCTGAACCTCCTCGGCGTCGCGCATGACACCGTCGCCGTCGATCTGCTCAAGGGCGCGCAGCGGGACGCGGACAACCGGGCCCGCAACCCGCAAGGCCTTGTGCCGTCACTGGAAATCGACGGCAGCGTCCTGACGCAGTCGCTCGCGATCATCGAGTATCTGCACGAAACGCGCGAGGGGAGCGCCCTGCTGCCCGCCACGGCGCTTGAGCGGCAGCGCGTCCGGGCGATCAGCCATGCGATCGCGATGGAGATCCATCCGGTCTGCAATCTCAACGTCGTCGCCCATGCAGTGAAGCTCATGGGCGGGGGAGACGCGGAAAAAATCGACTGGATGCAGACCTTCATCACCAAGGGACTAACCGCCGTCGAGCAGATGCTTGGCGACGGCAAGGCCGGCACCTTCTGCCACGGCAACACGCCGACGATGGCCGACCTCTGCCTCGTGCCGCAGCTCTACAATGCCCGGCGCTGGGGCGTCGACCTGACCGCCTTGCCGCGCGTCGTGGAGATCGATGCGGCCTGCAACCAGATCGAGGCCTTCGCCGCCGCGCATCCCGACCGCATCGGTCCGCCGGCCGACTGACATGCATGAGGCTGGATGGTCCGGCGGCGACGGGCTAGGCTTGGTCCATGGCAGTTGAACCCGCTTCCGCGCAAACCGCGATATCCGCTTCCCGGTCCGACACAGTGCCACTGTGGTTCCTGCTGGCCGCACAGTTCCTTGTCGCCGCCGCCGGCCTCGTGGTCGAGATCGTCGCAGGGCGGATGCTAGCACCCTATGTCGGCATGTCGCTCTACACCTGGACCGCGGTGATCGCCGTGGTGCTTGCCGGCTTTTCCGCCGGACACTGGATCGGCGGGCTGGTCGCCGACCGCCCCCAGCGCACGGCTCTTGCGTGGCTGGCCATATCGGGCGCATTGGGCGCGCTCACGACGCTCGCCGCACTTCCGCTGATCCGGCTGGTCTCCGCCCCCGTGCTCGGCGCATTCCCCGGACCCATCGGTGGCATTGTCGCCCTGACCGGGCTGCTGTTCTTCCTGCCGAACTTCGCCGCCGGCATTCCCTCGCCGATCCTGGCGCGACTTGCCATCGAGGACCGGGCGCGCAGCGGACGCGCGCTCGGCGCGCTGCATGCGCTCAGCGCCATCGGCGCCATCGCCGGAACCCTGTCGGCGGGCTATCTGTTCATTTCGTGGATCGGCACGGTCTGGACGCTGGTGGTCGTTGCGGGCGCCTATGCCGCTTTCGCCCTTGCCTGCCTGGCGATGCTGCGTCGCCACGCCAGAGCGGAGCCTCAGGGCCGCGACATCGCCTCAGCAGCGACGGCGCTCACGCTTTTCGCCCTCGCAGCCCTTGCCGCGACGCCCTTCACGCCGGCGAGCGCCTGCACGGTGGAAAGCCGCTACTATTGCATCCGCTCCATCAATGTCGGCGCCGACGTCGGCGCGCCGGCACGACTGATGGTGCTCGATCATCTCGGCCACGGCCTGAACGTGCTGGGCGAGCCGACCCGTCTTGAGATGCCATATGCCGCGACCATCGACGCCATCGCCCGCGCCCGGCTGGGCGGAACGCCGGAGCGCGCCTTCTTCATCGGCGGCGGCGCGCTGACGCTGCCGCGCGCCTGGAGCGCGAATGGCGCGCGGCCCGGCCTCGTCGTGGCCGAGATCGACCCGCAGGTGACGGCCATCGCCAAGGCCGATTTCGACGTCGACACGTCGCGCTTCACCATCACCCATGCGGATGCGCGGGTGGCGCTTGCGGGTCTCGACGGCTTTCAGGTTGTCGTCGGCGATGCTTTCACCGACATCGCCGTTCCGGCGCATCTCGTCACCCGCGAGTTCTACCAGGAAATCGCAAGCAGTCTGGCGCCGGACGGCTTCTACCTGATGAACCTGATCGACCATACCGACAGCCTGAAGGCACTGGCCGCCAGCGTGCGCACGCTGAAACAGGTGTTTCCCGTCGTGGAAGTCTGGGTCGAGGCGGAGGATTTCACCGCCGGCGGACGCACGACCTTCGTTCTCATGGCCGGGTCCGCACCATCACCACAAGGCCGCATGACGCTCGCCCCGACCACGCCGGACGTTCCGGGCCGGATTATCGGACGCATCCCGGCGCACCGCGTGGATGGCCTTGTCGCCACGCTCGATCCGCCAGTGCTGACCGACGACTACGCGCCCATCGACCGGCTGATCGGGGCACGGCCGTAGCGCGCCCGCCGGCGAACCCGGCCGTCTTGATCTGCCGCCGCCGACCCGCCACATCCTTCTCGCACACCGGCCGAGAAAGGACCCGCCGACATGCTGATGACGACCACCAACACCCTGCAGGGACGCGAGATTTCCGACTACAAGGGGATCGTGACCGGGGAAGTCATCCTCGGCGCCAACATCTTCAAGGATCTCTTCGCCGGTATCCGCGACATCGTCGGCGGTCGATCCGGCGCCTATGAGGAAGAGCTGCAGCGCGCCCGCCAGATCGCGATGGACGAAATGCAGGCGCGCGCCGCAAGCCTCGGCGCCAACGCCGTGATCGGCGTCGACCTCGACTATGAAACGGTTGGGCAGAACGGCTCGATGCTGATGGTCAGCGCAACGGGAACGGCCGTGGTTGTCCGCTGACGTCGGTCTCAGCCCGCACCGGAATACGAAAACGGCGGGACCCGAGGCCCCGCCGTTTGGTTGCGCTAGGTGGTCAGTCCCGCCCCCGATAAGGCCGGCGCCGGTTTCGGCCCCTCACTCAAGGCCGTCGAACAGCGCCGTCGACAGATAGCGCTCGGCGAAGGACGGAATGATCACCACGATGCGCTTGCCGGCCATTTCGCCACGCGCGCCCAGCTTGAGAGCGGCAGCAAGAGCCGCACCGGAGGAGATCCCGACCGGAAGCCCCTCGATCCGCGCGGCCTTGCGCGCCATCTCGAAGGCTTCGTCATTGCTGATCTGGACCACCTCGTCATAGATCTCGGTGTTGAGAACGCTCGGCACAAAGCCAGCGCCAATGCCCTGGATCTTGTGCGGCCCCGGAGTGCCGCCGGACAGGATCGGACTGTCGGTCGGCTCGACGGCCACGACATGCAGGTCGGGCTTGCGCGCCTTGAGGACTTCACTCACGCCGGTGATCGTGCCACCGGTGCCGATGCCGGACACGAAGGCGTCGATCTTGCCGCCGGTGTCGTTCCAGATTTCCTCGGCCGTCGTCTTGCGATGGATCTCGGGGTTGGCCGGGTTGTCGAACTGCTGCGGCATCACCGCGCCGTCGATCTCAGAGACGAGTTCCTCGGCGCGGGCGATGGCGCCCTTCATGCCCTTCGGGCCTTCGGTCAGTTCCAGCTCCGCGCCCAGGAGCTTCAGCATCTTGCGGCGCTCGATGGACATGGTCTCCGGCATCACCAGGATCAGCCGGTAGCCCTTGGCGGCGGCGACGAAGGCAAGGGCGATGCCGGTGTTGCCCGACGTCGGCTCGACCAGCGTCGTCTTGCCCGGTGCGATGGTGCCGCGCGCTTCCAGCGCCTCGATCATCGCGACGCCGATGCGGTCCTTGACGCTGGAGATCGGGTTGAAGAACTCGAGCTTGCCGAGGATCTCGGCCTTGACGCCCGCATCTTCCGCCAGCCGGTCCAGCCGCACGAGCGGCGTATCGCCGATGGTCTCGGTGATCGAGGCATAGATCCGGCCACGGCCGGGAGTGCGTTCGCTCATGTCAGGCTCCCAGATTTTTCGCAGCCCAGGGGGCGCGACGCTTCGTTCATGTCGACGAACTTAGGCATTCGTCCGAGCCGAGGCGAGGAATGCGATTTTATCGAAACGCCTCTTCGCCGAATGTGATTTCGATATGGCCGGCATGCAAGGCAATGATTCGCCCGACCACCGCCCGCAGGCACCGCAGCTTGGGGGCACCGGTGTCAGCGCGGACCCGTCGAGCCGAAGCCGCCGGCACCGCGGGCCGTGTCGTCGAGATCGGCGACCTCGACAAGGTCCGCCCGCGCAACCGGCGCCACCACGATCTGCGCGATGCGGCTGCCGCGCTCGACGGTAAAGGGCGCGTCGCCGAGGTTGATCAGGATCACCTTGATCTCGCCGCGATAGTCCGCGTCGATGGTTCCCGGCGTGTTCAGCACGGTCACGCCGTGCTTCGCCGCCAGCCCGGAGCGGGGCCGCACCTGCGCCTCCGTGCCCTCGGGCAACGCAATGGCGATCCCCGTCGGCACCAGCGCGCGGCCTCCTGGCTGCAGCACCAGCGGGTCGTCATTCGCCGCCAGCAGGTCCATGCCGGCCGCCGCCGCGCTCTGATAGGCGGGAAGCGGCAGGTCCTGCCCATGCGGCAAACGGCGCAGCCGGAGAGACAGTGTCATGCCGATCCTCCCGAAAGGGACGAAAGCCGTTGCGCGATTTCGGCGACGAGACGCCGCGCGACCTCTTCCTTGGGAAGCGTCGGCCAGTCCGTCACCCCGTCCGGAGCGACCAGGAAGACGGTGTTGGCATCGCCCCCCATCACGCCACGCTCGGGAGAGACGTCGTTGGCGACGATCAGATCGGCCCCCTTTCGCGCCAGTTTGGCGCGGGCGTTTTCCACCACGTCGCTGGTTTCGGCGGCAAAGCCGACGACCAGGCGCGGGCGCAGGGTCTGATGGTGACCGACGCTTGCGAGAATATCCGGGTTTTCGGCAAGCTCCAGCGGCGGAACCGCGCCGCTGCCGTCCTTCTTGATCTTGCCGCTGCTTGCGGTGGCTGCGCGCCAGTCGGCGACCGCCGCCGCCATCACGCCGACGTCGGCCGGCAGCGCCGCATCCACGGCCGCCAGCATCTCGCGGGCGGTTTCAACGCGAACGACGTCGACGCCCGGCGGATCGGCAAGCGTCACAGGTCCGCTCACCAGCGTGACCCGGGCCCCCGCGCGCGCCATTTCGGCGGCGATGGCATGCCCCTGCTTGCCGGACGAGCGATTGGCGATATAGCGCACGGGGTCGATCGGCTCGTGGGTCGGCCCGGAGGTGATCAGCACGTGCCGGCCGGAAAGCGGCCCTTGTGCGGGAGGGTGGCCCGCCTCGCCACGCAGCACGCGCTCCGCCGCCGCCACGATTTCCAGCGGTTCGGACATGCGCCCGACGCCGGCCTCGCCGCGCTCCGCCATTTCGCCAACGCCCGGCCCGACGAAATGAATGCCGTCGGCCGCCAGCGTCTCGCTGTTGCGGCGGGTCGCGGGATGCGTCCACATCGCCGGATTCATGGCCGGCGCGAGAAGCACCGGCTTGTCGCAGGCCAGAAGAACCGCCGTCGCCAGATCGCCGGCAAGGCCCGTCGCCATCTTGGCCATCAGGTCGGCCGTTGCCGGCGCGACGATCACCAGATCGGCCTCGCGCGACAGACGGATGTGGCCAACGTCATGTTCGTCGTCCCGGTCGAAGAGATCGCAAAACACCTTGTCGCCGGTCAGCGCGCCGACGGACATCGGGGTGATGAACTGGCGCGCACCCTCGGTCATCACCGCCCGCACCCGGGCGCCGCGTTCGCGCAGGCGCCGGATCAGGTCGAGGCTCTTGTAGGCCGCGATCCCGCCGCCAATGATCAGGAGAATACGGCTGTCTTCAAGGCTCACCAGAGGGTCTCCGGGATCGATATCGGCGGCGACATGCCGCGATCGGAAGGAATGACGCCCAGCGCGCCTCAGCCGCCGGCGCCGAAGGAGCGCGGCGCGGGTGCGATGATGCGCGATCCGGACCCGGTGACCTCGTAGATCGCCAGTCCGCGGTCGTTGGTTCCCTGCCGGTCGAAGCGGAACACGCCGTCGATGCCGAGGAAGCCGTCGCGGTTGGTCAGCACCCGCTCGGAGAAGCGCGCCGCGCCTGCCGACCGCACGAGACCGGCCGCGAGGATCGTCGCGTCATAGGCGAGCGAGGCATTGCGCGGCGGACGGCTGCCGTAGGCACTCTGGTAGCGCTCGGCGAAAGCCTGGAAGCCGGTGCCGTCGGGCCCCGGATACCAGGCGCCGGTCAGCGGCGGCGCATTGAGCACCTGCGGCGTGTCCCACTGTCCGCTGCCGAGCAGTCTGGTCGAGGCGAGATTGACCCCGCCCGACGACAGCGCCTGCGCGACGAAGGGCGCGACATTGCCGGCGGGAACGAAGACGGCGTCGATCTGGCTCGCGTTTGCCGCAATGCTCGCCGCCTTGGCCGCGATATCCGTCGTGTCGTTGCCCTGCACCTTGTAGCGCTCGATGGAGACGATGCGCGCGCCGGCGCGCCCGACTTCCTGGCGGAACGCGGCTTCCACCACCGCGCCATAGGTGTCGTCCGGCAAAAGCGCGGCGAAGGAGCGCTTGCCCTGGCGGGCGGCATAGGAAACCACGCGGGTGACGTCGCTGCGCGGCAGGAAGCTCAGCAGATAGACGCCGCGCGAGGCAACGGATTCGTCACTGGAAAAGGCAACCACCGGAACGCCGGAAGACCGTGCCACGGAGGCCGCGCCGCCGACGGCCGGCGCGAACACCGGCCCGATGATCAGCTCCGCGCCTTCGGAGATCGCCGCCTGCGCGGCCTGTTGTCCGCCCTGCGCCGTGCCGCCGGTGTCCTTGATCAGGATCTGGATGTCCGCGCCCTGGAAGTCCTGAAGCGCGAGTTCGGCGGTGTTGCGGAACACGGTCGCGATCGAGGTCGCGCTGCCGCCGCCGCTCATCGGCAGGAGCATGCCGACCCGCACGGACCCGGTGCCGATGGTCTGGCCGCTTGGCACAGGCTGTCCGCCGGGCGTCGAGGGATAGCCCGGATAGTCGCCAAGCCCCGATCCCGTACAGCTTGCGAGCAGGGTTGCCGCGGCCAGCGCCGCACCCAGCGCGGCCTTGCGCGCCCCGTGTTCGACGTCGCGAATGATACGAAACACTGCGCCAGATCTCCCCGATATCCGCAGTCCCAGACCCGCCGGCACCGACCATGCGGGAAAAGATGCTTATCAGCCTGTTCCCGCCGCTGCAAATTCTCAAGCGAAGCTTGGCGTGTCAGGTGTTTCCTGTCAAAACGATCCCATCATGGCTTCTTCCAACGCACCCAGCCTGCCGCCGGATGGCGACGACGATCCGCGGCCTTCCGAAACGCCTCGCGGCGAGGGCGGTTTTCACATCGGCCGGCAGGCGTTTCAGGCGCCGAGACCCGCATCCGCGCTCTATATCGTGTCGACGCCGATCGGAAATCTCGGGGACATCACCGTGCGGGCGCTGGAAACGCTCGCCGCCTGCGATCTCGTCGCCTGCGAGGACACGCGCGTCACCGCCACGCTGATGCAGCGCTTCGGCCTGCGCACGCCGCTCACCGCCTATCACGAGCACAACGCGGCTCGCGTGCGCCCGCGCCTGCTTGCAACGCTAGAGAAGGGCGGCAGCGTCGCGCTTGTGTCCGACGCCGGCACGCCGCTGATCTCCGATCCGGGCTACCGTCTGGTGCGCGACGTCGTCGAGGCGGGGCACCGCGTCGTTCCGATCCCGGGCGCAAGCGCGCCGCTCGCCGCGCTGGTCGGCGCCGGCCTGCCGTCCGACACCGTGTGCTTTTCCGGCTTCCTGCCGCAAAAAAGCGGCCAGCGCCGCACGCGGCTCGGCGAACTGGCCCGCCTACCGGCGACGCTGGTGATCTTCGAAAGCCCGCGGCGCCTTGCCGCGTCGCTCGCCGACATGGCCGACGTGCTCGGGGGCGAGCGCGAGGCTGTCGTCGCCCGCGAACTCACCAAACGCTTCGAGACCTTCGAGCGCGGCACGCTCGCCGAGCTTGGCGAACGCTACGCGGATACCACCGTCAAGGGCGAGATCGTCGTCTGCATCGCGCCGCCCGGCGAACAGACCGAAGCCGATCCCGAAGACGCCGACGCGCTCCTCACCGAGGCGCTCAAGGACATGAAGGCCGCGGCCGCTGCGAAACACGTCGCGCAAATGACCGGCGTCGACCGCAAAACGCTCTACAAGCGGGCGATGGAACTGAAAGCGCAATGACGGCCACGCGCCGGGGGGATGAATGACCAAGATCATCATGGTGTTTTTTGCGCTGGTGGCGACGATCCAGGTGATCAAGCCGCTTGGCTGGCCCGGCCTGAAACGGCGCAAGGACGCCTGGAAACTTGCCGTCGGCGGGTTTCTGGTGACGCTTTTCGCCGTCATCCTCGCCGCGACCTTCCAGCCGAGCCTCTAGGCGGAGCAAGATGCAATGGCCGGCGCACCCCAGCCCTCTGCCAGCCGCAAACGCCGCTCCGCCTATCTGTGGGGCCTGCGCGCCGAAACGCTGGCTGCCGTCGCGCTGCGCCTGAAAGGCTGGAAGCTTCTGGCGCGCCGCTACAAGGCGGGCAACGGCGAGATCGACATCATTGCCCGCAAGGGCGACACCATCGCCTTCATCGAGGTCAAGGCCCGCGCCACCCGCGAGGCGGCTCTGGCGGCCATCACCGCACAGGGGCAACGGCGGATCGCGGCCGCCGCACGCGTCTGGCAGGCCGGGCGCGAGGACACGGATGCGGCCACCCTGCGGTTCGACGCGGTGCTTGTGGTGCCGCGCCGCTGGCCGATCCACATCGCCGACGCCTTCACCGCTGCGGAGCGATGACGCTTCGTCCGGGCGCGCGTCTGGACAAAGCCCCCCCGTGCCCGCATATGCTGGGGCAACCCTCTTTCCCTTGCCGCTTCCGGCGCCGGAGTTCCCCATGCCCTCGACGACACCGCTCAAGATCGCGGTCCAAATGGACCATATCTCCTCGATCAACATCGCCGGCGACAGCGCCTTCGCGCTGATGCTGGAGGCACAGGCGCGCGGTCACACGCTCTATCATTATACGCCGGACAGGCTGGCGATGACCGGCGACCGGGTCACCGCCGCGCTCGAACCGGTCAAGGTGCGCGACGAGGCAGGGCGCCACTTCGAGCTGGGCGAGGCCAGCGTGACGGACCTTCTCGAGATGGATGTCGTCCTGATGCGCCAGGACCCGCCCTTCGACATGGCCTATGTCGCGGCAACGCACATGCTGGAAAAGATCCATCCGAAGACCCTTGTGGTCAACGATCCGGCATCGGTGCGCAACGCCCCGGAAAAGCTCTTCGTCACCGAATTCGCCGATCTCATGCCGCCGACGCTGATCACGCGCGATCGGGCCGCGATCGACGCTTTCCGCTCCGAACACAAAGACATCGTCATGAAGCCGCTGTTCGGCCACGGCGGCGCGGCGGTCTTCCGCATCACCCAGGACGACCTCAATTACGGCTCGCTTTACGATTTCTTCGCCGCGACCTTCCGCGAGCCCTGGGTGATCCAGCGGTTCCTGCCCAATGTCGACAAGGGCGACAAGCGCATCCTGCTGGTCGACGGCGAATTCGCCGGTGCCGTGAACCGGGTTCCGCAAGCCGGCGACCTGCGCTCCAACATGGTGCGCGGCGGCGCCGCGCGCGAAGCCGACCTGACGGAGCGCGAACGCGAGATCTGCGCACGGCTCGGACCGGCCCTGCGCGAAAAGGGGCTGATCCTGGTCGGGATCGACGTCATCGACGGAAACCTGACCGAAATCAACGTGACCGCCCCGACCGGCATCCGCGCGGTCGCAAAGCTCGGCGGCCCGGATGTCGCGGCGATCCTGTGGGACAGCGTGGAAGCCAAACGCGCGGCAAGCGGCTGATCTGACCGGCGGCGGGCCGCGCGAACGTACGGTTGTGCACCCTCTCCGGTTGCGCTAGGTTGCAATTGTTCCAAATTGCAAGTGACCGAGGCGCGGCTGGAGGGGTTGTAAGATGGTGTCACGCGTCGCGACGGTGGCGTTTCAGGGCATCGAGGCCAAGCCGGTCGACGTCCAGGTTCAGATCGGCCCGGGACAGGTCGCCTTCACCATCGTCGGACTTCCCGACAAGGCCGTGGGCGAAAGCCGCGAGCGGGTGCGCTCGGCGCTGCTCGCCTCAGGCCTGGCGCTTCCGGCCAAACGCGTCACCGTCAATCTGGCCCCCGCCGACCTTCCCAAGGAAGGCTCCCACTTCGACCTGCCGATTGCCCTTGCCCTGATGGCGGCGATGGGGGCTGTCCCTGCCGCCGATCTCGACGGCTACATGGTGCTCGGCGAACTGGCGCTGGACGGTTCGATTTCCCCCGTCGCCGGGGTTCTGCCGGCGGCCATCGCCGCCAATACGGCGGACAAGGGCCTGATCTGCCCTGCGCCTTGCGGACCGGAAGCCGCCTGGGCAGACGAGGCGATGGATATCCTCGCCCCGGCCTCGCTGATCCAGCTGGCCAATCACTTCAAGGGCACGCAGATGCTCTCGCGCCCGACGCCGAAGCTGAGGGCGGATCCCGCCGCCCTGCCCGATCTGTCGGAGGTCAGGGGGCAGGAAACCGCGAAACGCGCGCTGGAAATCGCGGCGGCGGGGGGGCACAACCTGCTGATGATCGGACCGCCCGGCGCCGGCAAGTCCATGCTGGCAAGCCGGCTGCCCTCGATCCTGCCGCCGCTGTCGCCGCGCGAGCTGCTGGAGGTGTCGATGATCGCCTCCATCGCCGGGGAACTTTCCGACGGGCGGCTGTCGGAGCGCAGGCCCTATCGGGCGCCGCATCATTCGGCCTCGATGGCCGCCCTTGTCGGCGGCGGATTGCGGGCACGGCCCGGCGAAGTCTCGCTTGCCCACAACGGTGTGCTCTTCCTGGATGAACTCCCGGAATTCCAGCCACAGGTGCTGGATGGATTGCGCCAGCCGCTGGAGAGCGGCGAGAGCGTGATCGTGCGGGCCAATCACCGCACGACCTATCCCTCGCGCGTGCAGCTGATCGCGGCGATGAACCCCTGCCGCTGCGGCCATGCCGGGGAACCCGGACATGTGTGCAAGCGCGGCGCGCGCTGCGCCAGCGAGTATCAGGGGCGGATCTCCGGCCCGCTTCTGGACCGCCTCGATCTGCGCATCGACGTTCCTGCGCTCTCCGCCGTCGACCTGATTCGCCCGGACACCGCCGAAAGCTCCGCCGCCGTGGCCGCCCGCGTGCTCGCGGCCCGCCAGATCCAGAGCGCACGCTACATGGCGCTCGGCTCCACCGCCCGCACCAACGCCCAGGCCGGACCGCGCCTGATCGAGGAGGTCGCCAGACCCGACCGGGCCGGCCTGGACCTGTTGCAGGGCGCCGCCGAAACGCTGCGCCTGTCGGCGCGCGGCTATCACCGGGTGCTGAAGGTGGCACGCACGCTGGCCGATCTCGACGGCGAGGAAACCGTCAGCCGGATGCACCTGGCGGAAGCGCTCAGCTACCGTGGCGCGGCGCTCGACCGGCAGGCAGCCTAGGGCGCGGCCGGCCCCGCCACCCACCCGGCGAAACGCTTTCTCAATCTCTGCAGACGAGACTCATCCCTCAATCGCGCCGCGCGCCATCGGGAGTAGAGTTTCGTGTCCCCGCAATCGCTCAACCGCAAGGCCTCGTCCAGGCGGCACCGGCAGTCCGTCGGGACCCATGAGGCCCGCACCGGCGATGACAGCCCCGGCAGCCGTGACGCGACCGCACCGACAGGCGGCGCCCTGCGGCGCGCAATCACATTCGCGATCGCAATCGCCGGGTTTCTCGCCGGCGCGCTGGCGGTCCTCTGGATCGTGCCGGAAGCCGCACGCCAGGCTGTCGCCGGAACCTTTCTCGTCATGACCGGTGTGGGCCTCGCCGCCGTTGCCCTGGTGCAGGCGCGGGCCCAGTCCCGGGCAAGCGACGTTTCGGCACGGGTCTCCGCGCTGTCTGCAGAAAACGAAGCGCTTCGCGATGAGATCTGGCACCTGAAGGAAAGCGATGCCCGGCATCGCGACGTGCTCGACACGCTGGGCGATGTGGTGACCCGCTGGCGCGAGGGCGGCGATGTCGTCTACGCTAATGACGCGGCGCTGAAACTGTTTCCCGACGGGCGGATCGACGCCCTGCATGCGCCCGCCGCCGACGAGGGCACCGCCGGATATCCCGATATTCGCATCGAAACCGCGAGCGGGCCGCGCTGGTTCGCCCGCCGGGACGTCGCCGTGCGCGACGGGCGCAGCGGCGAGCCGCTGATCCAGACGATCCTGCGCGACGTCACCGACCGGCGCCAGATCGAGGACGCGCTGGTCGCCGCCCGCAACCAGGCGGAAACCGCAAGCGCCTCCAAGAGCCGTTTCCTGGCAACCGTCAGTCACGAGATCCGCACGCCGCTGAACGGCATTCTCGGCATGGCCGGCCTGCTCCGGGACACGCGCCTGACCGCCGAGCAACGCAGTTACGTCGAGGCGGTGCGCAGTTCGGGCGAGATCCTGCTGCTCCTGATCAGCGAGGTGCTCGACATGTCGAAGATCGAGGCCGGCCGCCTCGATCTGACACCTGCCCCGACCGATATCGCGCTGCTGGCGGAAAGCGTCGTGGAGCTTCTCAGTCCCCGCGCACAGACCAAGGGGCTGGAAATCGCCTGTTTCGTCGCCCCGGAACTGCCCGACAGACTTGTCGTCGACGCCGTGCGCCTCAGACAGATCCTGTTCAACCTTGCCGGAAACGGCCTGAAGTTCACCGAAGAGGGCGGCGTCGAGATCGCGCTGGAAAGCGAACCCGACCCGTCCGGCGATGGCGCACCCCGACTTGCGATCAGCGTCCGCGACACCGGTATCGGCTTTGCCGCCGGCGAAGCCGAGCGGCTGTTCGAGGAATTCGAGCAGATCGACCACGGACCGGCGCGCCGCTTCGACGGCGCCGGTCTTGGCCTCTCCATCTCGCGCCGGCTGGCGCGGCTGATGGGCGGCGAGATCACCGCAACGGCTGCCGAAGGCTCAGGCGCCTGTTTCCGCGTCACCCTGCCGCTCGTGCCGGCGCCGCCGACATCCCCCGACACACGGCCGATCCAGCCGGACGCCGGGGTCGACCTTGCCGGAAAAACCATCGTTCTGGTGACCCGCAGCCGGGTGGAAGGCCCCCTGATCGCACGCCGGCTCCAGGCGGAAGGGGCAAGCGCGCAACTGATCCCGGCCGGCGACGAGGCCAGCGACGAGGCGCTTGCCGCCTGCGACCTCATTCTCCTCGACCCGCTCGCCGTCGCCGACGCCGGGGCCTGGCTTGCCGGCGCGCGGGCTGCAGGCGTTGCCGCGCCGGCCATCGTCCTGATCACACCGGCGGAGCGCGAGCGCCTTCCGCGTTTGCGGGCGGCCGGCTTCGGCGCCTATCTCATCCGACCGATCCGATCCGCCTCGCTGGTTCAGGTGGCCCGGGCGGTTCTGGCACGCGGCGACACGCAGGCCGAGTGGGACCTTCTTCGCGACGACCGTTCCGAAGACCGGCCGGACCCGGAAAAAAGCGCCCCGACGCGGCCGCTGAGGCTTCTGGTCGCCGACGACAACGACATCAACCGCATGCTGACGGAAGCGCTGGTGCGCAAGCTCGGACACGAGCCCGTGGTGGTCAGCGACGGTGCGGAAGCCCTCGACGCGGTGCGCTGCAACACCGGCTTCGACATGCTCTTGATGGATCTTCACATGCCGGGCGTCGACGGCCTGACCGCGATCCGCCGGTTCCGGGAGCTGGAACGCCAGGCGCGGCGCGCGCGCGTCCCGGTTCTCGCCGTCACCGCGGACGTGACGCCGGAAGCCGAGGAAGCGGCGCTCGCCGCGGGCGCGGACGCCGTGTTGACCAAGCCGATCGACCCCGAACTCCTTGCCACCCATCTGCGCGCTGTCGGCACCAACGGCCGCTGACCCCGCAGCCGTCAAAACTCACAACTGACGCTTGCCGATCTGCAGTTCAGATTGTCACGCAAGTGTCGGGAAAGTATGGTCTACGACGAAACCGTGAAACGGTCCTCCGGGCGATGCGGCCCATGCCCTGCGATCCTCATCCAGGGGCAGGCAGCCGCGAACGCGACGAACGTAGGTCGAGGCGCAGATTGCGCGCCTGCCGGTGGCAAGTCGGGGAAAAACGCCATGTCCATGCAGCGCTCGGGTCTCCTGTCTCCGCGCAGCCTCGTGCGGAAATTCATGCCGGCCGCCGCGCTCAAGCCGGCCTGGCTGCCGCGCCCGGCCGCGGTCACCGTCGAGCGCGCGACAACAAGCCTTGGTCGCATCGGATCTCTGGAAGTCCGGCTGGCGCGCAGCACGCGCGAAATCCGCAAGGCCCAGATGCTGCGCTACCATGTGTTCTACGAGGAAATGTCGGCAATCGCCGATGCCGAGACCCAGGCCACACGCCGCGATATCGACGCCTACGACGGGATCTGCGATCATCTGCTGGTGCTCGATCACGACGCGGTCGAGCGAAACGCCCCGTTCGGGCGCAAGAAGCCGCGGATCGTCGGCACATACCGCCTGCTCCGGCAAGAGGTCGCCGCGCGCAACGGCGGTTTCTACACGGCCGACGAGTTCGACATCCAGGCGCTGGTCGACCGGCACCCGGGCCTGCGCTTTCTCGAGCTCGGGCGCTCCTGCGTGCTCAAGCCCTATCGGACGAAACGCACGGTCGAACTGCTCTGGCACGGGATCTGGGCCTATGTCCTGATGCACAGGATCGACGTCATGGTCGGCTGCGCCTCGATCGCAGGAACCGAACCGGACAAGATCGCCGAGCAACTGGCCTTCCTGCACCACAATGCCCGGCCGCCGCAGGACTGGCAGGTCCGGGCCGTCGACCACCGCTATGTCGACATGAACCGGATGGCGAAGACCGAGATCAACGACCGTCAGGCCCTTCGCGACCTGCCGCCGCTGATCAAGGGCTACCTGCGGCTCGGCGCCTATATCGGCGACGGCGCGGTGGTAGATCGCCAGTTCGGGACGACGGATGTGCTGATCATCATGCCGGTGTCGGCGCTCAACAGCCGCTACGTCAACCACTACGGCGCCGACGCCCAGCGCTACGCAAGCTAGCTCACGAGTTCAAAGCCTGCGCGCCCAGGCCGACAGCCGCCGGGCATCGGACAGAGCGCGCAAGCCGCCCTCCAGCCGGTCGCCGTCGAGGCGCAGGAAGCCGAAGCGCTCCAGGAACTCCGCGTGCCCGCGCGGCGCAAGGGTGAGAAGCGCCGGATAATAGGCCCATTGACCGTATCCGATGGCGGCGGCCAGCAGCGATCTTGCAACGCCGCGGCCGCGGAGCGACCGGTCCACCCCGAGAGCGGAGAGCCATAGCGCGCCATCGAGTTCGCCGGCGGCGGCGAAGGCCACCGGCCGACGGCTCTGGAACGCGGCCCAGACCCGTCCCTCCGGCGCCAGCACATCGAGTTCGGCGAGCAGATCGGCGCCGTCGGACGCCGGCATCCAGGCATCGCGGTCACCAGCTGCCAGCCACAGCGCATGAACCCGGTCGACTTCCTCGCGCTCCACGGCGCGAATGACGAAGGCGCCCGTCTCGCTCAAGGCTGGGGACCGTCGTAGCCCTCGATGACGATGATATCGGATACGGCCGCTTTTTCCCGCAGGCTCTTGGCATGGGCGTAGGCGTCGCTGCGATAGCAGGCGAGCGCCTGATCGTAGCTGTCGAACTCGATCACCACGTTGCGCGCGCGGGCCGCGCCCTCGACGCATTCGAACGCGCCGCCGCGCACAAGAAACCGCGCGCCATAGGTCCGGAACGCCTCGGCGTTGGCAGCGACATATTCCTTGTAGGCGTCCATGTCGGTCACATCGACCCGACCGATCCAATATCCCTTTGCCATGCGCGCGATCTCCTCCTGAGTGTCCGGATCAAGGGGTAGGGGCTTCACCCGCCGGTGTAAAGGCCGCCGCCATCGGGCAAAGCCGGCGCGGCGGGGCGACACGCTTAACACCCCCTTAAATTGCCGCATTTAGACTTCAGATCCGCAGACATTCACAAGGGACAGTCTGCCCCGCATCAACCAGATCGGACCCATGGCTCGAGGATCGTCACGCAGAAGCCGGCAAGAGCCGCGCCTCGACATGCACGCCTCCGACCGCAACGGCGGCACGCTCGACATGCGCCTGACCAAGGCGGACCGGCCGGGCGCCGTCGGCAAGAAGCCGGCGCGCCCCGCGTCCGCCAAGCGCGGATCCGGACAGAGCGGCGGATCCGGCGGCGGTTCGCGCCGCAAGACCGGCAGCGCGCGCAAGCGGACACGGTCGGCACGCGCGCGGCGGGGCGGTCTGGGCGGCTTCCTGCGCCGCATCGCCTATTGGAGCGTCGTGCTGTGCATCTGGGGCGGCATCGCCGGCATCGGCGTGCTCGGCTATTACGCCGCCTATCTGCCGCCGACCTCCGAATGGAAGGTGCCGCAACGCCCGCCGAATGTGCGCATCGTCGCGGCCGACGGAACGCTGGTGGCCAATCGCGGCGACACCGGCGGCGAGGCCGTGCGGCTTGAACAGCTTCCGCCCTATCTGCCGCAGGCGGTGATCGCCATCGAGGACCGGCGTTTCCATTCGCACTTCGGCCTCGACCCGATCGGCCTCGCGCGTGCCGTTTTTACCAACATCACCTCGGGCCGGCTGGTCCAGGGCGGCTCGACGCTGACCCAGCAGCTTGCCAAGAACCTTTTCCTGGAGCCGGATCGCACGCTGAAACGCAAGGTTCAGGAGGCCGTTCTCGCGCTCTGGCTGGAGGCCAATCACTCCAAGGAAGAAATCCTGGAGATGTATCTGAACCGGGTCTATCTCGGGGCCGGCGCCTATGGCGTCGACGCAGCGGCGCGGCGCTATTTCGACAAGTCCGCGCGCATGCTCAGCGTTGCCGAGGCCGCGACGCTGGCCGGGCTGCTGAAGGCGCCTTCGCGCTATGCGCCGACTCGCAACCCCGACCTTGCCGCAGACCGCGCGGCAACCGTGCTCGCGGCCATGGCGGAGGAAGGCTATCTGACCGAACGGGAAGCTACCGACGCGATCGCCGCACCGATGCGCGTCGTTACCCATCACACGTCGGCGAGCGAAAACTATGTCGCGGACTGGGTGATGGAGCTCCTGCCGAGCTACGTCGGCGGCATCGAACAGGACATCATCGTCGACACCACCATCGACCTCGGACTCCAGATCGTGGCGGAAGACGCGCTCCGCCGGGCGCTTGCCGACGAGGGAACGAAACGCGGCGTCGAACAGGGCGCCATCGTCACGCTCGACCGCTCCGGCGCCGTCAAGGCGCTGGTGGGCGGGCGCGACTATGCCCGCAGCCAGTTCAACCGCGCGGTCAACGCCCATCGCCAGCCGGGCTCCGCCTTCAAGCCCTTCGTCTATCTGGCCGCGCTCGAACGGGGGCTGACCCCGAACACCATGCGGGTCGACGAGCCGGTCAGGATCGGCAAATGGGCGCCCAAGAACTATTCGAAATCCTATCGCGGACCGGTCAGCCTGACTGAGGCGCTATCGCTGTCGCTCAACACGGTCGCGGCCAAACTGGCGGACGAGGTCGGCCCGCGCGCGATCATCCGCAGCGCCCGCAAGCTCGGCATCACCTCGCCGATGCAGTCGAACCTCTCGATCGCGCTCGGCACATCCGAGGTCACACCGCTGGAAATCGCCGCCGCCTATGTGCCGTTTTCCAACGGCGGCTATGCCATCGTCCCGCATGTCATCCGCTCGATCAGGACCTCCGACGGCAAGCTGCTCTATGCCCGTCAGGGCGATGGCGCGGGTCGCGTCATCGACCACAGCACCTTGTCCGACATGAACATGATGATGGCGGAAACGCTGCTGACCGGAACGGGGCGCGCGGCGCAGCTGGAGGGTCGACCGGCCGGCGGCAAGACCGGCACCAGCCAGGATTTCCGCGACGGATGGTTCATCGGCTACACGGGAACCTTCACCACCGCCGTCTGGCTCGGCAATGACAACAATTCGCCGACGAAACGGGCAACCGGCGGCTCGCTGCCGGCAAAAATCTGGAAAGAGGTGATGACGGCCGGTCATCAGGGACTTGCGGTCGCCGGCCTGCCGGGCGTGTCCGACGGTCCCCTGACAGTGGCACAGCCGGCGCGCAACCCGAACGTGCCCGTGCCGGTCGCTCCGGCCGAGGGCGACCCCGACCGACGCCTGCCGCCGATGCGAGATGACGCACAGGGCGGCGGGCCGCTCGATCTGCTCAACCGGATCTTCGGCGGCTAGGAAAGCCCACCGCAGCCGATCCCTTACAGCGCGCGGCGTGCGCCTCGGGTCGTGAAGAAGACAAGCGCTGCAAGAAAGCCGTGCACGGCGATGATCGCGGCCAGCGCCAGACCCGAGCCGTCGAGCGAGGCACTGACGCCGATGCCGATCACGGCGGCCGTTGCCATTTGCCCGATCCCCATGAGCGAGGAGGCCGTGCCGGCACGCTCCGGAAAGGGCATCAGCGCCGCCGCCTGGGATTGCGGCAGCGCGAGGCCGACGCCGGCCATATAGATCATCATCGGGGCGACGACAGAGGCGGCCGAGGGCGCGAGGCCAAGCGCGATCAGCATCGCCGCTCCGCCAACCGCCAGACAGCCGACGCCAAGCGCAATCGTTCGCTCCACGCCGTGGCGCGGCGCGACCTTCTGGCCGATCACGGTTCCGCAAACATAGGCGCCCGCGCAGATGCCGAAGGCGATGCCGTAGACCGACGGCGTCAAGCCATAGCCGTCCTGCAGCACGAAGGACGATCCCGAAATGAAGGCGAAGAGGCCGGAATAGGTCAGCGTAACGATGATCAGATAGGCACGAAACAGCCCGTGGCGCAGCAACGAGGCAAAGCCGCGCAACAGCGCGGCCGGCGAGAACCGCTCGGTTTCCGGCTGCTTCAGGGTTTCCGGAAGTCCGCGCGCGATGGCAAGCATCACCACCACGGCGAAGACGAGCGAGACCAGAAAGACGAACCGCCAGCCGCCGGCGCTGGCGATCAGACCGCCGAAGAACGGCGCGATCGCCGGGGCAAGGCCCATGATCGAGCCCATGCGGGCGAGTTCCTGGCCGGCACGCGGCCCCTCATAGAGATCACGCACCACGGCGCGCGCCAGAACCACGGGACCTGCCGCGCCAAACGCCTGCAGGAACCGGGCGACAATCAGGATCTCCACCGTCGGCGCCAGCGTGCAGGCGAGGCTCGCCACGGCATAGATGGCAAGGCCCGTGAGCAGGACGGGCTTGCGTCCGAGCCGGTCGGCGAGCGGACCGTAGAAGATCTGTCCGACGGCGAAGCCGACCAGAAACATCGACAGCGTCAGCTGGACGGAGGCATTGACGGTTCCCAGGTCGCGCATGATGCCGGGCAAGGCCGGAAGATACATGTCGGTCGACAGCGGTCCGAGCGCCGTCAGGCAGGCAAGCAGGATCGTCAGCAACCACGTGTCCGGCTTGAGCATGCGAAACATCCCTGAGGCAATCGGCGCGAGCGGCCGAAGATGGCCGCGAAAGACAATGGCGGGCGGCGGTCAGCCGTAAAGATGCAGGGAGCCCCCCTCCTGCCGCAACCAGGCGCGGGCCTCATCCGTCTGCGGGGCGAGATCCCGGCACAGGCGCCAGAAGGCCGGTCCGTGGTTCATCTCGGCGAGATGGGCAACCTCATGCGCTGCGACGTAATCCAGGATCGCGGGCGGCGCAAGCACGAGACGCCAGGAAAACGACAGCTGCCCGGTGGCGCTGCAGGAGCCCCAGCGGCTGCGGGTGTCGCGAAGGGTGATGCCGGACGGCTGGCGGCCGAGGGTTGTCGCATGCAGCGCGACCGCCGCCTCCAGATCCCGCCGGGCCTCCCGCTTCAGCCAGTCGCGCAGCCGGCGCGGCAAATGGTCGGGCCCGCCGGGAACGCTGAGAACCGGTCCGCTTTCACTGTCGCGTACCCGCACCAGTCCGCGCAGCCCGTCGGCGGCCTCGATGACATGCTCGACACCGCGGAAGGGGACGCTCGATCCGTCGGCAAAGGGCGTGATGTCCGCGCGCTTTTCAAGCTGGCCCGCAAGCCAGCCGCGCTGCCTCTCGGCAAAGGCCCGCGCCGTCTCCAATGTCCCGCGCGACGGCACGGTCAGCACCGGGTCGCCGCCGCTGGCGGGAACCCGCAGGATATAACGTTTAGCGCGCGGATTGCGCACCAGCCGGACCGTCAGGCGCCGGGCATCAAGTGTCAGGTCCAGCGCATCCGGCAGGGGATCGGCTGCGCGAAACCAGCGCATCACCCGCGCCCCGCCAGATCGTCATAGCGAAGCGGTGCTTCGCCGTTCAGCGGATTTTTCGCCGACCAGCGGTAGCGGATCGTCTCGAAGCGCATGTCGCGCGCATCAACCAGAAGCAGCCGCCCGACCAGCCCCTCGCCAAAGCCGGCGATCTCCTTGATCGCCTCCATCGCCTGCATGGTGCCGATCATGCCGGTGAGCGCGCCCAGAACGCCGGCTTCCGCGCAGGTCGGCACGATGCCCTCGGCGGGACGGTCGGGGAAAATGCAGCGATAGGTCGGATTTGGCGTGCCGTCGGCGGCGGTCTCGTGAGGTTTCAGAAGGGTGAGCGACCCGTCGAGCCGACCGACCGCTCCCGTCACCAGCGGCTTCTTGGCGAAGAAACAGGCGTCGGAGACGAGATAGCGGGTGGCGAAATTGTCCGATCCGTCCACGACCAGGTCGTAGCGCGAGATCAACGTGAGGGCATTATGCGGCGCGAGCCGTTCCGCGTGAGGCTCGACCTTGACGTGCGGATTGAGCCGCGAGATCGCCTCCGCGGCGCTGGCGACCTTGGGTTCGCCAAGCTGGTCGGTGTCATGGATGACCTGACGCTGTAGGTTGGACAGCGAGACGGTGTCATTGTCGACGACCCCGAGCGTTCCGACGCCGGCGGCGGCGAGATACTGAAGCACGGGCGAGCCGAGACCGCCCGCGCCGATGACCAGCACGCGGGCAGCTTTCAGTTTCTGCTGTCCCGGACCGCCCACGTCCTGAAGGACGATATGACGGGCGTAGCGTTCGAGTTCGGCAGGGCTCAGGCTCATGTCAGGCTCGTTCTTGAATTTCGTGAGGCCACCGGCCGCGACAGGGCGCTGCGGCAGGACGCACGCCCGGCGGCATGTCGCCGTGTCACGGCATATCAGCGCAGCAGGCGTCCGACCAGACGGGCGGTGTAATCGACCATCGGGATGATGCGCGCGTAGTTCAGCCGGGTCGGGCCGATCACGCCGAGAACGCCGATGATCCGTTCGTCCTGGTCCCGGAACGGCGAGACGACGATGGAGGATCCCGAGAGGGAAAACAGCTTGTTCTCCGACCCGATGAAGATGCGCACCCCGTCGCCGCCCTCGGCAGCGGTCAGCAGCTGGATCAGGTCGCGCTTGTTTTCCAGATCGTCGAACAGCAGGCGAATGCGCTCGAGATCCTGTTCCGCCTCCAGATCCGACAAAAGGTTGGAGCGGCCGCGCACGATCAGCGAGCCGACGTCGCCCCCGGTTCCCGCCCGCGTCGCGATGCCGAGTTCGACAAGTTTGGCGGTGAGTTCGTCGAGTTCCGCCTGATGGCGGTCGCGCTGTGCCTCGAGCTCGACGCGGGCCTCCGCCAGCGTGCGGCCCCGAATCAGGTTGGTGAGATAATTCGACGCCTCGATCAGCGCCGATTGCGGCAGGCCGGGCGGCAGGTCGACGATGCGGTTTTCAACCGAGCCGTCGTCGGCCACCAGCACGACCAGCGCCTTCAGCGGCTCGATGCGGACGAATTCGACATGGCGCAGGCGCGCATCGGCCTTGTGAGTGAAGACCACACCGGCGCCGCGCGACAGGCCGGACAGCATCTGGCTGGCTTCCGTCAGCAATTGTTCCGAGGTGCGCTCGCTCTGGGCGGCCTTCACCTGGATCTCGATCTGCGAGCGCTCCTCGCGGGTCAGATCGCCGACCTCCAGCAGCGCATCGACAAAGAAACGCAAGCCGCCCTCGGTCGGCAGGCGTCCGGCGGAGGTATGCGGCGCATAGAGCAATCCGGCATGCTCCAGATCCGACATGATGTTGCGGATGGAGGCCGGAGACAGGCGGATCGACGGGTGACGGGAGAGATTGCGCGAGCCCACGGGCTCGCCCGTGTCCAGGTAGCTCTCGACGATCGCCCGGAAAATTTCGCGCGAGCGCTGGTCCAGCTCGCTCAGGCTGACGGAGGGAACACCCAATGTCACGTTTGCATTCCTCGTTTTCCAGATCGCAACGGCAGACAGGCCATTCGACCCCGCCCGGAATATAACGCGTCTTTGCGCGATAGAGAGGTCCTGTCTTGCATTTTTCGGGCACCTCGACCCGGAAGCGGCGCGCTCCGGCGCGTCGGCGCGCGCGACCAAAGGCAGAGAAGCGTTTTCTCGCGGCTCCGTTTGCATTAGAAGTGCGGCCAACACACGGTGGGCGCAGGCGACGCGCCGCCAGAACCGGCAGGAAAGGGATCCACATGCGGCCATCCAAACGTGCAGCAGACGAGTTGCGCGCCGTCACACTGGAGCGCGGCGTCTCGAAACACGCGGAAGGCTCGTGCCTCGTCAAGTTCGGCGACACCCATGTCCTGTGCACCGCAAGCCTCGAGGAGCGCATTCCGCCGTGGCTGCGCGGACAGAACCGCGGGTGGGTAACGGCCGAATACGGCATGCTGCCGCGCGCCACCGGCGACCGCATGCGCCGCGAGGCCTCCGCCGGCAAGCAGTCCGGCCGCACCCAGGAAATCCAGCGCCTGATCGGCCGCTCGCTGCGCGCGGTCGTCGATCTGCCCTCGCTCGGCGAACGCCAGATCTCGGTCGATTGCGACGTTCTCCAGGCCGATGGCGGCACGCGCACGGCCGCGATCACCGGCGCCTGGGTGGCGCTGAAGGATTGCATCGAGTGGATGCGGGCGCGCGAGATGGTGTCCGCACCGGTGCTGAAGGACCATATCGCCGCGATTTCCTGCGGCATCTACGGCGGCAAGCCGGTGCTCGACCTGGACTATCTTGAAGATTCCGACGCCGACACCGATGCGAATTTCGTGATGACCGGCTCCGGCGGCATCGTCGAGATCCAGGGCACGGCTGAGGGCACGCCCTTCTCCGAAGAGGAATTCGCCCAGTTGCTGGCCCTTGCCAAGAAGGGGATCGGGCAGTTGGTCGATTTCCAGAAGATGGCGATTTCCTGAGGATCCCATGTCCAACGCCAGTGAGACACCGCACCGCCGGCTCGAGCCGGGCCGCATCGTGATCGCAAGCCATAATCCCGGCAAGTTGCGCGAGATCGAGGATCTCATGGCGCCCTACGGGTTCGAGGTGGTTTCCGCCGGCGCGCTCGACCTGCCCGAGCCGGAAGAGACCGGCACGACCTTCGAGGCCAACGCCGAACTAAAGGCCGTCGCGGCGGCGACGGCGAGCGGCCTGCCGGCCCTTGCCGACGACAGCGGCTTTTGCGTCGCGGCGCTTGACGGTCAGCCGGGCGTCTATTCGGCGCGCTGGGGCGGTCCGGAGAAGGACTTCGCCATGGCCATGCGCACGGTGGAGGAAAAGCTGCAGGCGGCCGGCGCCACGACCGACGCACAGCGGCGCGGATCCTTCGTCGCGGTGCTGTGCCTAGCGTGGCCGGACGGGGAAAGCGTGTTCTTCCGCGGCGAGATCGAAGGGCAGATCGTCTGGCCGCCGCGCGGCGACGGCGGGTTCGGCTACGACCCGATGTTCCAGCCAGACGGGCACAACCGCACCTTCGCGGAAATGTCGCCGGAGGAGAAACACGGCTGGACGCTGGACGGCCCGGCCCTGTCCCATCGTGCCCGCGCCTTTCAGGCGTTTTCGAAAGCCTGCCTGGAGAGCGCATGACTTACGAGGGCGACGGCGGGTTCGGCATCTATGTGCATTGGCCGTTCTGCGAGGCCAAATGCCCCTATTGCGACTTCAACAGTCACGTCCGCCATGCGGGCGTCGACCAGCCCCGCTTCGCGCGCGCCTTCGAGCGTGAACTGAAGACCTTTGCCGAGCGCACGCGCGGACGGCGGGTCGATTCCATCTTTCTGGGCGGCGGCACGCCGTCGCTGATGGATCCGGCGACGGTCGCCCGCGTGCTCGACGCGATCTCCGGGCTTTGGAGTGTGGCTCCCGATGCGGAAATCACGATGGAGGCCAACCCTTCCTCCGTCGAGGCAACCCGCTTCAAGGGCTATCGCGCGGCCGGCGTCAACCGGCTGTCGCTCGGCGTCCAGGCGCTGAACGATCCGGATCTGAAACGCCTTGGTCGCCTGCATGATGTCGCTCAGGCCAAAACGGCGATCGGCATCGCCCGCGACACGTTTCCGCGCATTTCCTTCGACCTGATCTACGCGCGGCCCGACCAGACGGCACGCGACTGGCAGGCGGAACTCTCCGAGGCCATCGATCTTGCGGCCGACCATCTGTCGCTCTATCAGCTGACGATCGAGCAGGGCACGCCCTATTTCGAGCTTCAACGCACCGGCAAGCTGATCGTGCCCGATCCTGACACGGCCGCCCATCTCTACGACCTGACGCAGGAAATCTGCGAGGTGCGCGGCATGCCGGCCTATGAGGTGTCGAACCACGCCGTTCCCGGCGCGGAATCGCGCCACAATCTCGTCTACTGGCGTTACGGCGACTATGTCGGCGTCGGTCCCGGCGCGCATGGGCGCCTGACGGGAGGCAACGGCAAGTTCGCGACCGCGACGGAGCGCCACCCGGAAACCTGGCTCGACGCTGTCGAGGCCCGCGGCGACGGTCTGGTCGAGGACCAGGCACTGACCCAGGAAGAACAGGGCGACGAGTATCTGGTGATGGGGCTGCGGCTGGTGGAAGGTATCGACCTGACCCGCTATGAGGCCATCGCCGGCCGGGCAATCGATTCAAGGCGCATCGCCCAGCTTGTTGAACATGGCATGGTGGAGCATCTGGAGGACAATCGGGTCCGCGCCACCCCGGCCGGATTCCTCGTTCTCGACGCCGTCGTCGCCGACCTGGCCGCCTGACTGGGCAGATTTCACGAGAATCGAAAGATTTTTTGCATCGCAACAGGTTGCGCGCGCATCCCTTTTCGTCCGAGCGCGGCATTTTTGCAGCAATTGCGGAGTATCGACCTCCGTCGCGGTTGATGCGACGCAATCTCTTTGTCATATTATTTTGCAATGCGAAATAAATGTCGTGGCCGTCCGTGCGACAGGGCCGGGACCAAAGAAGGGTCGATCGCGTGCCATTCTATCATATGTATGAATTCAATCACGCGGCCATGAGTCCGATGCGGGCGACGGCCGACATGACCCGCCTCTATTTCCAGAACCCGCTCAACCCGCTCACCCATACGCCAATCGGCCGCTCCGTCGCCGCCGGCTGCGAGTTGATCGAGCGCATGACGCGGCGCTACGGCAAGCCGGAGTTCGGCCTCAACGAGACCACCGTCAGCGGCGTGAAGGTTCCGGTCCGCGAAGAGATTGTCTGGAGCAAGGCGTTCTGCAACCTGCTGCATTTCGACCGCAAGCTCGGCGCGAAGCAGCGTCAGGATCCCAAGATCCTGTTGGTTGCGCCGATGTCGGGTCACTATGCGACGCTGTTGCGCGGCACCGTGGAAACGCTTTTGCCGCGCGCCGACGTCTATATCACCGACTGGGTCGACGCACGCATGGTGCCGGTGAACGAGGGCAGTTTCGACCTCGATGACTACATCGACTACATCATCGAGATGCTGCACTTCCTCGGCCCCGATACGCATGTCATCGCGGTCTGCCAGCCCTCCGTTCCTGTCCTGGCCGCCATTGCGGTGATGGAGGGTCACGAAGATCCGCTGTCACCGGCGACAATGACGCTGATGGGCGGGCCGATCGACACGCGGATCAATCCGACGGCGGTCAACGATCTGGCCGAAGACAAAGGGATCGACTGGTTCCGCCGAAACGTGATCATGAAGGTGCCCTTCCCGCAGCCGGGCTTCATGCGCGACGTCTATCCGGGCTTCCTGCAGCTTTCGGGCTTCATGAGCATGAACCTCGACCGGCACGTCAACGCGCATCACGAGTTCTTCCAGCACCTCGTTGCCGGCGATGGCGACAGCGCGGAAAAGCACCGCGACTTCTACGACGAATATCTCGCGGTGATGGATCTCACCGCCGAATTCTACCTTCAGACGGTGGAGACGGTTTTCATCACCCACGCCCTGCCCAAGGGCGAGTTCCGTCATCGCGGCGAACTGGTCGATTGCGGCAACATTCGCCGCACGGCGCTGCTGACGGTCGAGGGCGAGAAGGACGACATCACCGGCGGCGGACAGACCAAGGCGGCGCACGACCTGTGCACCAACCTGGCCTCCGACATGCAGGCCCATTACACGCAGCCGGATGTCGGCCACTACGGCGTGTTCAACGGTTCGCGCTTCCGCTCGGAGATCGCACCCCGGGTGATGGACTTCATCCGCACCCACTACAAGCGCCCGCAAACTGCCCCGGCGCTGCCGGAAAGCCCGTTTGAAGTGGCCGTTGCGACCAAGACCGGCTCGACCGCGCCAGCCGCCAGCGCCAAACAGGAAAAGCCCGCGGCCCAGACAAAGCCGGCGCCTCGGGCAACGGCCGGAAAGCTCAGCGATCCGCTTGCCGAAGTGCTTCTGGCGGAGCCGCAGGGCGCGGCTGACGATCTCACCGCCATCAGCGGCGTTGGTCCGAAGCTGCAAACGGCCCTGAACGGCGCCGGCATCTTCCACTATTGGCAAATCGCAGCGCTCACCGACGCGCAGATCGCAGCGCTTGACAGCAAGCTCGATTTCCGCGGGCGGATCGAACGCGACGGCTGGATCGAGCAGGCGCGCAAGCTGGCGAAGCAACCCGCCGAGGGCTGAACGCCTTTCGCCTGTTGCGCAGGTTGTCAAACGGCCTTTGGGGCGGGACCGCAGCGGTCCCGCCCCTTTTCGTTGCGGATCGCGGCAGTGGACGGTGTCGTCGCGGAGCCGGGCCAGAGCTGCCGGCACATACCGCGAACACGAAGACCGGCGGGCGCCGGAGCGGCCGCCGTAAGGCTCTTGTTCCGGGTTTCAGGCGCGGTCGATGATCGAGACGATCTTGCCATCGCGGAAGCGGAACTCGCTTGCCCCCGAAAGCTCGATCGTGTCGCCCGACCTCATCCCGTTCGGAAGATCGGTTGCAAGCGTGGCGCGGTAGGTGATGGCGACCGTCCTGCCGGGATCGCCGCCATCGACGACCGACTTCGACGCGGTGATCTCCTGGTGACGGGACGAGAACAATGCTGCCGCCGCCTTCGCCTGCGCCGTGAACGCCGCAAGGCCGGTGCTTTCATGCGTCACGACGCCGTTGGAGATGTTGCGGAAGACCACCTCCTCGTGCAGCGGCTCGACCATGCCCTGAATGTCGAAAGCGTAATAGGCCGCGACGTAGCGCGCTATAAGCGCGTCTTGCTCGGACGGATCCATGGGAGCTCCTTCGATATCGGTCGTCTGATTTCGGCGGCATCGTCCATTTCGGGCGTCGCGTGGTTTCCTCTCGCGGCGAGGGCGTTTCACCGCTTGGCGAGGTGGAAGAGAAGCTCGCGAAGCACAACGTCCGGAGCTTCCAGCTGGGGCAGATGGCCGAGGCCCGACAGGGGCGTCAGCGTCACGCCGACGCGCTCGGCAAGCGCCATGCCCCTGGCCATGGGGATCCAGGGGTCGTCAGTCCCCCAGAGTATCGAGGTCGGGCAGCGGAGTGCGCCGTATTGCGGCTCTATCTCCGCGGTGAATGCCTCGTCGGCCAGCTCGAACTGCCGCCAGAACGCCTTTTGACCGGCCGGTGTGAGCCAGGGCGCGTCGAGTTGACGGCAGTCTTCCTGCGGGATTGCGTCAGCCAGCGCGCTGTCGATATAGGCGCAGACAATGGCTGCGTGGATATGCGGGGGAAGGCCCGTGAAGACGGAGACATGAGCCTTCACATGCTCGAAAAACTCGGATCCCCATGGCCTCATCGCCACGACATTCATGAGGACAAGGCCGGCAAAATCGCGCCCGTGCAGCAAATGCGCCCTGAGCGTCACCGTGCCGCCGAAATCATGGGCGGCCACCATTGGTGCGTCCAGTCGCCAGTGATCGAGCATTTCCCCGAAAACCTCTCCCTGGACTGCAAGCGATGGCGGTCGCGGGGGCGAAAGCTCGGAACGTCCGAAACCGGGCATGTCATACCAGTGGACCGTGAACCGCTCAGAAAGCGCGGGAATGATGCGGTGCCACGAGAAGGACGACCAGGGCCAGCCATGGGCGAGGACAAGCGGCGGACCGTCGCCTGCGATGCCATAAGCGACCCGTCCGGCCGAAGTCGATGCGGTGCGATCAAGGGTCCATCGCGCGGCTTTTGCCTGTCCCTTATCCTGCATTTCTCGCCTCCGCTTCGTCCGCCGACGGGGAACTGCGGTGCCTCCCGGTTCATTCCGCAGCGGGAGATGGATAACCGGCTTGCGCTAGATAGACAAGTCAGTCTATCAAGGGGCATGCGTGAAACAGCCACTGACCGCCTGACTGCCACCGCTGCCCGCCTGTTCCAGGACCGGGGCCTGACGCGTGTGGGCATCAACGAGATCATTCGCGAGGCGGATGTCGCGCGGATGTCGCTCTACAACAATTTCAAATCCAAGGAGGACCTGGCGCTGGCAGCCTATGGCGCCGTGTCGAAGAGCCGCCAGGATGCGGTCGATGCCGCGATCGATGCAGCCGACGGACCCGAGGCTGCAATCCTCGCCATCTTCGACCTTGCCGCCGGACTGGCCGGCAGATCCTCGTTCCGGGGCTGCGCCTTCATCAACCTCGCGGCCCATATCGGGATCGAGGATGCGCGGCTGCTCGATCTCGCGCGCGGGCACAAGCGCGCCCTGCGGGCCCGCTTCGAAGGGTTGGCCCGCGACATGGGCGATCCCGCGCCGGAGGCGATGGGCCGACAGTTGCTCGCCCTGTGGGACGGGGCCCTGGTCGACGCCTTCATCGAGGGCGATGTCGCGCCGATCATTGCCGCGCGCGCCGCCGCGGCGAAGATCATCGCTCGAGCACCCTGATGCGCAAGGCTGTCTTGCCCTGGGCCATCGTGCTGGGTCTGTCGCTGGGACCGGCGGTGAGCAACGGCCTTGCCCGCTTCGCCTATGGCCTGATCCTGCCCGCCATGCAGGCCGATCTCGCCTGGACCTATACCGGGGCGGGTTTTCTGAACACGGCCAATGCATTCGGCTATCTCGCCGGGGCGCTCGTGACCTTCGGGTTGATCGACCGGATCGGGGCGCGCAGGCTTTTCGTGCTCGGCATCCTGGCAACGCCCCTGAGCCTTCTGGGTTCGGCGGCCACCGACAGTCTGGTGCTCCAGTCTGTGTTCCGGATCGTGGCCGGAATTGCCGGCGCAGCGATCTTCATCTCGGGGGGCGCGATGGCGGCGTTGCTGTTTCGGGATGCCCGTGCGGCGAACGCCCTGGCGATAAGCCTCTATTTCGGCGGTGGCGGGCTGGGCATGATCCTGAGCGGCGCCGCCATTCCGTTGATGCTCGACAACATGGGCGACGCGTCATGGCCCTCGGCCTGGCTGCTGCTTGCGGCTTTGTCCGCAATCGCCGTCTGGCCGGCAGTGTGGGCGGCGCGGGAATGTCCGGAGCCCGCCCGCGCGCGGGTCGCGGTGGCACCCCGTTTGCCGCTCCTCCAAATGGCATTCAGCGTGTCCGGATACTTCCTTTTCGCCACAGGCTATATCGTATACCTGACCTATCTCGCCGCGATGATGCGCGCCGACGGCGCATCCGCGCTGCTGATCGCGGCCAACTGGACGCTCATCGGATCGGGGGTGATCGCGGCGCCGTTTCTCTGGCGGCCGATCCTGTCCCGCAGCGACGGCGGTGGCGCGCTCAGCCTTGCCTGTCTTGTCACCGCAGCCGCAACGCTGCTTCCGCTCGCACTGCAAAACAGCGCGCCGCTGCTGTTGTCCTCGGCCGCGCTGTTCGGGCTTTCCTTCTTCATGGCGCCGACGGCGGTCACCAGTTTCACCCGAAAGAACCTGAGCGAGGCCTCCTGGGGCCGCGCGGTCGCCATGTACACGACCATCTTTGCGCTCGGGCAGGTGATCGGGCCCGCCCTGGCGGGCTGGATTGCCGATGCGACAGGATCCCTCGGGCAGGGAATGGCCGCAGCCGGTCTCTTGCTACTCGCCGGTGCCGGCCTCGCCGCCCTCCAGCGCCCGGTCCGGATCCCTGTGCCTCATGCCACGCCGTAAGAAAGCAGCCATATTTCAAGCCGCAGTCATATTCCGTTTCGGCAGGGAAACCCCTCGAGCTCGATGCCACGGTCGAGCAGATTGTTGGGGCTGAAATGCAGGAAGTCCTGGAAAGCCGGGCTGCTCAGCCGTGGAGACGATCCGCTGAAGCTGCCAGCCTGCGACATGCGACCAGCCGGTGTGGTGCAACTTCCCGGCAGCGGCGAGATCGCCGCGGCGTTGGCCCCAACGGCCGACGATCTCCTCCGATGCGCCTTCGCCTCGTCGATCTCCGCGCGCGCCGAAATCACGGGCAGCATGGCGGCAGGTCCAGGGCATCGTCACCATCGCTTGCTCGGCCTGCGTTGCGGCCGGGCCTGCTCTCAATGAATGGGAGGTGGCAATGTGGCGCTGGTCGCGAAAAACAAGACTGCTCACGACGCCCCGAAGGCCGCTGCATCGAAGCAAAGACAAGCCTCGCTCCCGGGATCGCCGTTCAGATGACCGCGTTGACGTGCCCCAGAATCGGGATGCGAGACCAACCGGGACCGGCCTGAAGGACGCCCCTCCGGACGGTTCGCGGCCAGACGCCCGATCACGTGCTCCGCTCGGTCCCGATGTATGGCGATGGGCACAAGCTCCCCATGACGCAAAAGGCCCGATCGGCCGGCACGCCATGACCGGCACCCTCGAGGCCTATGTCGCCGGGCACTTCGCTCCCTATGCTGACCGAGCCAAGATCGCCGACGGTCTGGCGTTTGTCCGACAGACAGGCCACGCGGTGGCAAGAGGCGCCGGTTTTCGCGGTTTTCAGCGTCGATGTCATCGCCGCCGATGCGGCCCGGTCAGGGTTCCGAATGGGTCCGGGGGTCTGTCTGTCGTCAGTGGTCGTGCGAGGTGCCCGGCGCCATTCGCGCGACACGCCCGCTATAGGGCGCAAGGTCTTCCGCCGTGATATCGTCTTCGTCGTAGACACCGATGAGGACGCCCGTCCGTCCGCCTGCGCCGGCGCGCCGGGCGAGGATCTGCGCGTCGGACACGGTGGTGCGCTGGCTTTCCCGGCGCGCCCAGGTGGCCAGCTTGTCGCGCATGTGCCGGACCACCTCCGCGTGGTCCGGATCGCGGCCGAGATCGACCAGTTCGTCCGGATCGTTTTCCAGATCGAACAGCATCGGCGGCAGGCCGCCTTCGGCGTGGATCAGCTTCCAGCGCGCATCCACCACCATGAACAGCCGCGCATCCCCTGGCGCCATGCCCAGCGCGTTGGCCATCGGCGTGCAGGAATAGTCGTATTCGCTCACCGCGAAACCGCGCCAGTCGGCGGGCATGTCGCCGTGGAGGATCGGCCGCAGCGACCGGCCTTCCAGAATGTGACCGGGAACGTCGCCGCCCGCGAATTCGACGAAAGTGGCGGCAAGATCGATGGCCTCGACCAGCGCGTCGCAGGTGGTGCCACGGGTGACATCCGCCTCAGGAGACGGATCGCAGACGATCATCGGCACCTTCACCGAGGGATCGTGAAACAGGTCCTTTTCACCCAGCCAGTGATCGCCCAGATAGTCGCCATGGTCGGAGGTGAGCACGATCATCGTGTCCTCCAGCTGTCCGCTTTGTTCCAGATACGCCATCAGCCGGCCGACCTGGTCGTCACACTGCTTGATGAGCCCCATGTAGGCGGGGATCACCTCGGCGCGCACCTCGTCGCGCGCAAAGCTGCGCGAAACCCGCGAGCCCATGAAGGCGGCATAGACCGGGTTCGGATCCTCGCGCTCCGCGTCGCTGCGAACCGGCGCGACGACATCCTCCGGTCCGTAGAGCGCATGATAGGGCGGCGGCACGATGTAGGGCCAATGCGGCTTGATATAGGAGAGGTGGCACAGCCAGGGCACGGCGGTGCGGGTCCTGCGCCTCTCTTCAAGGAACGCAATCGCCTGGTCCGTCAGCCAGGGCGTTTCGGCGTCTTCTTCGCGGATGTTGGCTGGCTTGCGGGCGTTGCGCATCAGCCAACCCGTCTCGATTTCGCCCTGCGCGGTCTCGGGGTCGCCGCCCGAAACGGCGGAGTTCGCATGGTCGTGCCAGGGGTTGCGGCCGTCGTAGCCCTTCTTGCGAAGATAGGCGTTATAGGGCGAGGGTTTCGCGTCATAGGGGCCGTCGGCCCCTTCCGCCCACAGTCCGTCGTCGCGCACATGCGCATCGAAGCCGCATTCGGCAATTCGCGCTCCGATGATGCCCTCGCGCGAGATGCCCAGCCGGTCGAGCCCCGCGTCGTCCACCTTCATGTGCGTCTTGCCGATCAGCACCGCGTCCATGCCGCGGGCGCGCAGGTGATCGCCGAGCGTTATTTCGCCGACCTTGAGCGGATAGTTGTTCCAGGCCGCGCCATGGGACTGCACATAGCGGCCGGTGTAAAAGCTCATCCGCGACGCGCCGCAGATCGGCGACTGGACATAGGCGCGAGTGAAGCGGACACCGCGCGCGGCGAGCGCGTCGATATGCGGGGTTTCAAGCGACGGATGCCCGGCGCAGGAGAGATAGTCGAACCGCAGCTGGTCGAACATGACAAACAGGATGTTGCGGGGAGATTTGCGCGGCACGAAAGAATCCAGTTCGGCTTGATCGAAACGACGACGGACGGCAGGGCATGATGCGGCCGGCGGCGCTTTTGGCAAGCCGGTTGATGCGGGCAGGTCCCTCACCGGCAAGGCTTCGAACCCTCCATCGGTCGATCTGGTTATACAAAACAGCTAATTTCTCATTTTACATTACCTTTTATATCTCCCAACTTCAGGTCCGCAGAAAAGACGCAGGGGCTCGGCCACAGGGCCCTGTGCCGGAGTGGGAGGACGATATGACGACACCGTTTCTGAAAAGGGGCGCAAGGCTTCTCGGCGCGGCCGCGGCCCTGTATGCGGCGCTCGCCGGCGCCGCGACCGCGCAGGATGTGACATTGCGCGTCCATCAGTTCCTGCCCTTGCAGGCGGCAATCCCGGCCCGTGCCATCACACCCTGGATCGAGGCGGTGGAAAGCCAGTCGAACGGCCGCATCAAGGTCGAGCACTATCCCTCTATGCAGCTCGGCGGCGCCCCGCCCGCGCTTTACGACCAGGCGAAGGACGGCGTGGTCGATATCATCTGGACCGTCCTCGGCTATACGCCAGGCCGCTTTCCGAGGACGGAGGCCTTCGAGCTTCCCTTTCTCGTGACCAACGCGGAAGCCACCTCGCGGGCATTTCACGAATTCGTCGAAGCCAACGCCATGGAGGAATTCGCCGGCGTGAAGCCGCTGGCGTTGCATGTGCACGGTCCCGGCCTTCTGCATGTGAAGGGCGAGGGCGTGACCACGCTTGAGGACATGCAGGGGCTGAAGCTGCGCGGACCCACACGCATCGTCACCCGCCTGCTGGACAGGCTCGGCGCAACCGCCATCGGCATGCCGGTGCCGGCGGTTCCCGAAGCGGTCTCCAAGGGTGTGATAGACGGCGCGGTGATCCCCTGGGAGGTCACGCTGCCGCTCAAGATGACCGAGCTTGTGAACACCCACACGAAGTTCGACGATCCGCGCGGCCTCTATACCGCCACCTTCGTCTTCGCCATGAACCAGGGCAGCTATGATGCGCTTCCCGACGACCTCAAGGCGGTCATCGACGCCAACTCGGGCCCCGACACGGCGGCACTGTTCGGCCGCGCGATGGACGAGGTCGATGCGATCGGCGAAAAGAAGGCCGAAGAGAGCGGCAACACCATCCTGACAATCAGCGCGGAAGAGACCGCACGCTGGAAGGAAGCCGCCGATCCCATCGTCGCGGAATGGATCGCGGAGATGAACGACAAGGGCCTCGACGGCCAGGCGCTGGTTGACGCAGCGCGCTCGCTGGTCGACAGCAACACCGCCAAGTGATAGCGATTTTGCGGGCGTCGCCCTGTGCGGCGCCCGCAAGCCGATTGGTCAAAGGTCGAAAACAAGGGTCGTCACCGTGCGGCAGACAGTTGAGAAGGCGCTGACCACCGTTTCCGGCTGGTTCGCAATTGCCGGAGGTGCGGTGCTCGTCGCCATCACCGCGATGACCGTCGTGTCCATCACCGGGCGCGAGCTGAACTGGCTCGGGCTTGCCCCCGTTCCCGGCGACTACGAACTTGTCGAGGCCGGGACCGCCTTCGCGATCTTCGCCTTCCTGCCCTGGTGCCAGATGAAACGCGGCCATGTGACCGTCGATCTCTTCCTGGCCCGCTTCGGACCACGGGTGAACGCCGCCGTCGATGTGGTTTCCAACATCCTGATGACCGCCGTCGCCGCCCTCATTGCCTGGCGGCTGTGGCTCGGCATGCTCGACAAGAAGGCCTATCACGAAACGACCTTCATCCTGCAGTTTCCGCTGTGGTGGGCCTATGCCGCGGCAATGACAGGCGCGGTCCTGTTCGCGGTCGTCTGCCTCTACACCATCTGGCGCAGCCTTGCGGAGGCCATGCAGCCGACGCGCCAGTCTCCCCAGCATCAGGAGTCGTAACCGGTGACGTCCCTCGAATACGGGCTCTGGTCGATCCCGGTCCTGCTGCTCCTGATCTTCCTGCGGATGCCCATCGGGCTTGCGATGTTCGTGATCGGCGTCGCCGGCACGAGCCTCGTCACGGGATCCACCGTGCCGGCTCTGGCGCAGCTCAAGTCGCTGGTCTACAGCACCTTTTCCAACTACTCGCTTTCGATCGTGCCGCTGTTCCTGCTGATGGGCCAGTTCGCGACCCGTGGCGGCATGTCGCGCGCGCTGTTCCGCGCCGCCGAAACCTTCGTCGGCCATCGGCGCGGCGGGGTCGCCATGGCGGCGGTGGCCGCCTGCGGCGGTTTCGGAGCGATCTGCGGCTCGTCGCTGGCAACGGCTGCAACGATGGGGCAGGTGGCCCTGCCGGAGATGCGGCGGGCGGGATATTCCGGCGCGCTGTCGACTGCGTGTCTTGCCGCAGGCGGCACGCTCGGCATCCTGATCCCGCCGTCCGTCGTCCTCGTGATCTACGCCATCCTGACCGAACAGAATATTGCAAAGCTGTTCATGGCGGCCTTCGTACCGGGCATTCTGGCCGCCGCCGGCTACATGCTCACCGTCTCGCTCTACGTCCGGTTTCGCCCCGACAGCGCCGGACACCGGGAGCGGGCCCCCTGGTCGGAACGCATCGCCGCACTGGTCGGCGTCTGGCCGGTGTTGCTCATCTTCATCGCCGTGATCGGCGGGATCTATTCCGGCGTCTTTACACCGACGGAAGGAGCTGCGGTCGGCGCGGCCGGCACGGGCCTGGTCGCATTGTGGAAGGGCGGCCTCGACCGCAAGGGCCTGGTGGACTCCTTCCTGTCCACCGCCGCCTCCACCGGCATGATCTTCTTCATCGTGCTCGGTGCAACGGTCTACAACGGGTTTCTCGCCTTTTCCCAGCTGCCGCAGCAATCCGCCGCCTATGTCGCGGGTCTTGGCCTCAGCCCCTGGCTGGTGCTGATCCTGATCCTCGTCTGCTACCTGATCTTCGGCTGCATCATGGATTCGCTGTCGATGATCCTGCTGACGATCCCGATCTTCTTCCCGATCGTCTCGGCGCTCGACTTCGGCCTGCCGCCGGAGGAATTCGCCCTGTGGTTCGGCATCATCGTGCTGATTGTCGTGGAGGTGGGGCTGATAACGCCACCGGTGGGCATGAACCTCTTCGTCATCAACTCGATGGCCCCCGACATTCCGCTGAGCCAGACCTTCCGCGGCGTGATGCCCTTCATCGCCAGCGACATCCTGCGCGTCGCGATCCTGGTGCTGTTTCCCTCGCTCACGCTCTTCCTGGTGCGCTGGCTCTACTGATCGCGGGCGGGCGCCACCGGATTTGCGTTCGCCCCGTCGCGGTCGAAATCAAGTTCCGCCGACGCCAGGAAGCGATGCCGGACCGGCGCGCGCCGGTCCACCGCGAGCCCCTATCGGCCGCGCGGCCGCAGCCGCATCGGCAGTCGCTCACCGGGGCGCAGGGTCAGGCGGCTGACCGGCTGGATATCCGTGCCCGGTTCCAGTTGGGGATCGAAGGCGCGCGCGAGCATGGCAAGCGACAGGACCGATTCCGTCAGGCCGAAGGAAAGCCCGGCGCAGATGCGCGGCCCGATAGCAAAGGGCACATAGCCGAATTTTGACTGTCCGCCGCGCGCACCGCCCAGAAACCGCTCCGGCTCGAAATGATCGGCGCGCTCCCAGAGAGTGGGGTTTCTGTGAAGCAGCCAGGGCACCACCATGACAATCGACCCCTTGGGGACCGCCACACCCGCGATCTTGTCGTCCCGGTTGGCCTCGCGCGCCAGGATCGGAACGGGGGGATAGAGCCGCAAGGTCTCCTCGATCACCGCCCGTGTGTAGGGAAGCCGGGCAATGTCCTCAAAGACCGGATCCCGGTCCGGGCAGACGGCGTCAAGCTCGGCATGCAGCCTGTCGCGCACCGATGGCGCCTGCGACAGCAGGAACCAGGCCCAGGCGAGCGTGTTGGCCGTGGTTTCATGGCCCGCCATGAAGATGACGGCGGCCTCGTTGCGAATTGCCTGGCGCGACAGGGGGCGCCCGTCTTCGTCACGGGCGTCGAGCAACCCGCCGATCACCGAGGTCTCGCCGCCGCCCGCACGGCTTTCGTAGCTGCTGATGATCTCCTCGAGCACCGTGTCGATGCGCTTCACCGCCCGCTTGATCGCCCGGCCGCGAAGCCGGGGGATCCAGTCCGGCAGGCGAAGCAGCGACAGAATGTCGATCTGGTCGATATGACGCTGGTAATCGGTGAAACTCTCGACGACCTCCGCGGCATAGTCGCGCCCGAGCTGCCGGCCGAAGATGGTGCGGCAGATGATTTCGGCCGTCAGATGGGCCATTTCCTGAAGCACGTCGGTGGGGGCTTCCGCGCCCCGCGCGGCCCAGGCGGAACGCCGCTCCGCGATCGTCTCCGCCATCACCGGAAAAAAGGCGGGCACTCGCGACGCATGGATAATCGGCGCGACAATCTGCCGGCGCCGGCGCCAGGTCTCGCCATCCGACACGAACAGGCCGTCGCCGATCAGCGGCTCCAGCGCATGGCGCATCTGCGGGCTCTTGCGCTCATAGATCGCATGCTTGCGCACGAAGGCTTCCTGAACGGTTGCCGGGCTGTTGCAGATGAACAGCATCCTGCGCAGGATGGTGATCTTGGTCCAGGGTTTGGAAAAGGACGGCAGCGTCCAGACAGACAGGAGACTGCGCCGGGCAAGACTGATCAGCTCGAGGACCGATGGCTGGATGTCCGGACGGGAAGGGTAGGGCGGGACATAACTCCCGACCGCTTCCGAGGTGTCCTCGCCGACGTCGCTCGCCTGTGTCATCCGCGTCTCCAGCCCATGGGGTGCGCCCGTGGTGTCGCCAAGGCTATCGGCCCGGCGCGTAAGCGGCCGCGTCCACATGATCCGGTCGCCCGTCCAGCTCAAGCCGCGAGATCGCCGGATCGCTTTCGGCGATGACGCGGCCGCGCCGCACGACCGCAAGCCGGCGCGCGCGCAGGCGGATCGCCTCGATTGTGTCGGCCGCCTGCAGCACCACGAAGTCGGCATTGCAGCCAACGTCCACGCCATATCCCGCCAGCCCGAGGACCTTTGCCGGATGCGCCGTCACGCAATCGAAGGCATAGCGCATCGCGTCGCGGCTCATCATCTGCGCGACATGCATGCCCATGGAGGCCACTTCCAGCATGTCGCCCGATCCCATCGAATACCAGGGATCCATCACGCAATCATGGCCGAAGGCGACGTTGATCCCGGCAGCGCGCAGTTCCGGTACGCGGGTCTGGCCGCGCCGCTTGGGATAGGTGTCGTGACGCCCTTGCAGGGTGATGTTGATCAGCGGATTGGCGATGGCGTGCACCTGGGCCTCGGCAATCAAGGGCAAGAGCTTGGACACATAGTAGTTGTCCATGGAATGCATGGAGGTGAGATGAGAGCCGGCGACCCGGCCCTGCAGCCCGAGACGCTGCGCCTCAAAGGCCAGCGTCTCGATGTGACGCGACAGCGGATCGTCGCTCTCGTCGCAATGCAGGTCGACCATCAGGCCGCGCTCGGCGGCAATCTCGCACAACGCCCGGACCGACCGGGCCCCGTCCTCCATCGTACGTTCGAAATGGGGGATGCCGCCAACCACATCGACCCCCATGTCAAGCGCGCGCAGCAGGTTGCGTTCCGCCGTTTCGGAGCGATAAAGCCCGTCCTGCGGAAAGGCGACAAGCTGGAGATCGAGATAGGGCGCGACCTTCTCCCTGACCTCAAGCAGCGCCTCGACACCGGTGAGCGCATCGTCGCAGACGTCGACATGACTGCGGATGGCGAGCAGACCCTGGGAAACGGCGAGATCGCAGTAGCGCAGCGCCCGCTCCACCACCGCATCGACGGTGAGCAGCGGCTTCAGCTCGCCCCAGAGCGCGATGCCCTCCAGCAGCGTGCCGCTTTCGTTCATGCGCGGAAGGCCGAGCGACAGTGTCGCATCCATGTGGAAATGGCTGTCGACGAAGGGCGGCGAGACCAGACGGCCGCCCGCATCGATCACCCGCGCCGCCTCCGCTGTGATCCCCGGCTCCACCGCCGTGATCCGCCCGTTGGAACAGGCGATATCGACGCCGGTGCGACCGTCGGGCAGAGTGGCGTTCTTCACGAGCAGGTCAAGCGACATGGGGGCGACTCATTGCAAACAGGGGCAAGGCAGGAGCGCGAGTGTCGACAAAAACCCCCGTCACCTCAAGCCCCGTCGCCGGGCAATGAGTCCGCGCCGCGCGCAGCAGGCCGGGCGCGGCCCGTTCCTGCCGACAGCGCTACCTTCTTAAAAAGGCAGACCGACGTAATTTTCCGCAAGCGATTGCTGTGCCGCGCGCGAGGAGGCGAGGTAATCGAACTCGGCCTGCTGGATGCGCGCGCCGAAGGCCCCCTTCTCGGGAAAGCGATGCAGCGCCGTCGTCATCCACCAGGAAAACCGTTCAGCCTTCCAGACACGGGCAAGCGCGCGGGCGGAATAGGTTTCCAGCCCGTCGTCGTCCTGGCGGGTGAAATGGGCGATCAGCGCCTCGGAGAGATAGTGAATGTCGGAGGCCGCGAGATTGAGCCCCTTGGCACCGGTCGGCGGAACGATATGCGCCGCATCGCCGGCAAGGAACAGTCGCCCGTGGCGCATCGGTTCGGCGACGAAGGAGCGCAGCGGCGCGATGCTCTTTTCGATCGACGGTCCGGTGGTGAGCCGGGCCGCGACATCGCCCGGCAGATGTGCAGCCAGCGCCTCCCAGAAGCGGTCGTCCGACCAGTCTTCGACCTTCTCCTCGAGCGAGCACTGGATGTAATAGCGGCTGCGGGTCAGCGAGCGCATCGAGCAAAGGGCAAAGCCCTTTTCATGCCCGGCATAGATGAGTTCGTCATGCACCGGCGGGACATCCGACAAGACGCCCAGCCAGCCGAAGGGATAGACCAGCTCATAGGTCTTCAGGACGTCGGCGGGGATCGTCGCGCGGGAGACGCCGTGAAACCCGTCGCAGCCGGCAATGAAGGCGCAGTCGATGCGGTGCGTCTGCCCGTCCTTGCGGAAGGTGGCATAGGGGCTTGCGCCAAGCACGTCATGCAGCGCGACGTCTTCCGCCCCATGCACGACCACGCCGCCCATCTCGTCGCGCGCGGCATAGAGATCCGCGGTCACCTCGGTCTGGCCGTAGACGGTGACAGCCCGCCCGCCGGTCAGTTCGTCGAGGTCGATGCGCAGGCGCTCACCGTGAAAGGCGATCTCGACGCCGGTGTGCAGGAGAC
>PARB01000061.1 GCA_002709505.1 Paracoccaceae bacterium
CCCCTCCTTCGAGACGCCGGCGGAAATCCGCATGGCGCGGGGACTGGGCGCGGATGCGGTCGGCATGTCGACGGTGCCGGAGGTGATCCTTGCCCGCTTCATGGGCTTTCGGGTCGCGGCGATTTCGACGATCACCAACTATGGCGCCGGCCTGCAGGCGCATGCGTTGTCCCATGCCGAGACCAAGGCGACTGCATTGACCGCGGTCGACGCCCTGAAGACGCTGATCCGGCGTTTCGTGAAGGATCTTGCCGATGACTGAGATGACTGCCGCAGAAACAGCCGCAGAAACCGCCGCGCGCGCCCTGCCGCTGGTCGACCTGACCAATCTGGACGATGCCTGCCGGCCGGCCGACATCGATGCGCTGTGCAAGCGCGCCGTCACGCCGCACGGGCCGGTCGCTGCTGTCTGCATCTGGCCGCGCTTCGTCGGCCAGGCGGCGGCAGCGCTTGCCGGAACCGGCGTCCGTGTGGCGACGGTGGTGAATTTTCCGCAAGGCGGCGACGAGACGCTGAAGGTCGTTGCCGAAACGCGGCAGGCGGTCGCCGACGGCGCCGACGAGATCGATCTGGTCATGGCCTATCGCGCCTTCGTCGAAGGACGCCGCGGCTTTGCCGAGGAACAGATCCGCCGGGTGCGCGCGGCCTGCCCGGAGGCGACGCTGAAGGTCATTCTGGAGACCGGCGAGATCGGGGATCCGCTGCTGATCCATGCCGCTTCCAATGTCGCGATCGGCGCCGGCGCCGATTTCATCAAGACTTCCACCGGCAAGGTCGCGGTCAACGCGACGCTGGAGGCGGCCGAAATCATGCTGACGCTGATCGAGGAGGTGCGCCGCGACAGTCTGCTGGAGATCGGCTTCAAGCCGGCCGGCGGCATTCGCACCGTCGAGGACGCAAGCGCCTATCTGGCGCTCGCCGACCGGATTCTCGGGCCGAACTGGGTGTCGGCGGCAAGCTTCCGTTTCGGCGCGAGCGGACTGCTCGATGCGCTGCTGGCAGCCCTCGGCGATCCGCCAGACGACGGGCCGATCCCCCTCAAGGCAGGATATTGACCGCGATGCTCGCACAGGAACTCATCCGCAAGAAACGCGACGGCGGCACGCTGGATGCCGAGGAAATCGGTTTTTTCGTCAAGGGGCTGGTCGACGGATCGGTCACCGACGCGCAGGTCTCCGCGCTGGCGATGGCGATCATCTTCCGCAAGCTTTCGGCCGACGAACGCGTGGCGCTGACGCTCGCCATGCGTGACAGCGGCACCGTGCTCGACTGGTCAGACCTCGATCGTCCGGTGGTCGACAAGCATTCCACCGGTGGCGTCGGCGACAATGTGTCCCTGATGCTGGCGCCGGCGCTGGCCGCCTGCGGCGCGGCCGTGCCGATGATTTCCGGGCGCGGGCTTGGCCACACCGGCGGCACGCTCGACAAGTTCGACAGCATTCCGGGCTATGTGACGCAGCCCGACAATGCGCTGTTTCGCAAGGTGGTGGCCGACGTCGGCTGCGCGATCATCGGACAGACAGCCGATCTCGCCCCGGCGGACAAGCGCTTCTACGGGATCCGCGATGTTACCGGGACTGTGGAGAGCGTCGACCTGATCACCGCGTCGATCCTGTCGAAGAAGCTTGCCGCCGGGCTTCAGGGGCTGGTGCTCGACGTCAAATGGGGCAGCGGCGCCTTCATGGCGACGCTGGAGGAGGCGATGGAACTCGCCGAAAGCCTCGTCGCGGTCGCCAATGGCGCGGGCTGCCGCACCACCGCACTCCTGACCGACATGAACGAGCCGCTGGCCTCTGCCGCCGGCAACGCGCTGGAAGTGCGCAACGCAGCCGATTTCCTGACCGGTCGTGCCATCGACAACCGCCTCTATGACGTCACCGTGGAGCTTGGCGGCGAGGCGCTGGTGACTGCGGGCCTCGCGCCCGACCGGGCGGCGGGCGCCGATGCGATGCGCAACGCCTTTGGCAGCGGTGCTGCGGCCGAGCATTTTGCCCGCATGGTCACGGCACTTGGCGGTCCGGCGGATTTTTTGGAAAAATACGAGGCCTATCTGCCCTCCGCTCCGGTGGAGCGGGCGATCTATCCGGCGGAGGCCGGGACGGTTCTCTCCGTCGATGCGCGCGCCATCGGCGTTGCCGTGGTGGAGCTTGGCGGCGGGCGTCGCCGTCCCGAGGATACGATAGACCCGGCCGTCGGGCTGGAGCATCTGGCGGGCGTCGGACATTCCGTCGACAGCGACGCGCCGCTGGCGATCGTCCATGCCGCCGACGAGGCGGCCGCGGCGCGTGCGACGGAGATCGTGCGGAAAGCCTATCGCGTCGGTGCGCCGTCGCAGGTGGAGGACAAGCCGGTGATTGCCGGGCGGGTCGGTCCGTCGGGTTGATCGTTCAAACAACGAAAGACGGGACAAACCCGTCAGACTGCTGACAAAGAGGAAACCCCATGGCCCGCGCAATCCTGTGCGTATTGGACAGTTTCGGCATCGGCGGGGCTCCGGATGCGGCAAGCTTCGGCGACGAGGGCGCGAATACGCTCGGCCATATCGCCGCCGCCTGCGCGACCGGCGCGGCGGATCGCGACGGCCTGCGCAAGGGACCGCTCGCGCTTCCCAACATGACGCGGCTGGGTCTGGCGCGCGCCGCACTTCTGGCGAGCGGCACGGCGCCCGCCGGCCTTGATGTGGGCGTGGAGCCCGAGGGTGTCTGGGGCGCGGCGAGCGAGACCTCGCACGGCAAGGACACGCCCTCCGGCCACTGGGAAATCGCCGGCGTGCCGGTCACCTTCGACTGGGGCTATTTCCCCGACACCGAACCGGCCTTTCCGGCCGAACTGACCCGCGCGATTGTCGACAAGGGCGGCCTGCCCGGGATCCTCGGCGACAAACATGCCTCCGGCACGGTGATCATCGCCGAGCTCGGCGAGGAACACATCGCGACCGGCAAGCCGATCTGCTACACGAGCGGCGATTCAGTCTTCCAGATCGCGGCGCATGAGACCCATTTCGGGCTGGAGCGTCTCTATGCGCTCTGCGAGACCGTGCGCGACCTGGTCGATCCCTACAACATCGGCCGGGTGATCGCGCGGCCCTTCGTCGGCGAGACGGCCGAGACCTTTGAGCGCACGGCGAACCGGCGGGATTACTCTGTCCTGCCACCCGAACCGACGCTGCTCGACCGGGTGGTGGAGGCCGGTCGCCGGACGCATACGGTCGGCAAGATCGCGGATATCTTCGCGCATCAGGGGATCTCCACGGTGCGCAAGGCCGCCGGCAACATGGCGCTTTTCGACAAGACGCTTGAGGCGATGGAGGAGGCCGGCGACGGCGATCTCGTCTTCGTCAATTTCATCGATTTCGACAGCCTGTTCGGCCACCGCCGCGATGTCGCCGGCTATGCCGCAGCCCTTGAGGCGCTGGACGCCCGCCTGCCGGAACTGCTGGCGCGGCTGAAGCCCGGCGACCTGCTGCTTCTCACCGCCGATCACGGCTGCGACCCGACCTGGCGCGGCACGGATCACACCCGCGAGCGCATTCCGGTGATCGGCACGGGGCCCGGCATCCCGGCAACCGCCATCGGCGTGCGCGCGACCTTCGCCGACATCGGCGAGACGCTGGCCGCGCATCTGGGTCTGGCGCCGGGCCGGCACGGACAGGGGTTCCTGTAAACGACGACGCGTCTCCCAGACATGACAAGGACGGATGAATGATTGCACGCTCATTTGAGGCGCCCGCTGACGGTGGTTTGACGCCGGAGATGCGCAAGGCCTATGCCGAGGACGGATTTCTCGTCCTCACGGGCTACAAGAGTTCTGAGGAATGCGACGCGCTCGCCAGCCGCATGGCCGAACTGATCGACGCCTTCGATCCGGCGGAAAACGCCTCCGTCTTCGAGACCGGCGCGCAGAGCCACGCCCGCGACCGCTACTTCCGCGAAAGCGGCGATAAGATCCGTTTCTTCTTCGAGGAGGAAGCCTTCGACGCCGACGGCAAGCTGACGCGGCCCAAGCATGCCGCGCTCAACAAGGTCGGCCATGCGCTGCATGACCTCGATCCGGTGTTCGAGGCGTTTTCGCGCGATCCGCGCCTTGCGCGCACCGCCGCCGATCTCGGGCTGGCCGATCCGCTGCTGGCGCAGTCGATGTATATCTTCAAGCCGCCGGAGATCGGCGGCGAGGTCAATTGCCACCAGGATTCCACCTTCCTGCACACCGAGCCGCTCACCTGCACCGGCTTCTGGTTCGCGCTCGAGGATGCGGACCAGACCAACGGCGGGTTGCTCGGCGTGCCGGGCGGCCATATCGGCCCTCTGCGCCAGCGTTTTCACTACGACGGCGACGGGCTGACCATGGAACCGCTCGACGACACGCCTTTCGGCGAGGATGCCGCACTCGTCGCGCCGAAGGGAACGCTTGTCGTGCTGCATGGTCTGGTGCCGCACCGCTCCGCGCCCAACCGCTCGCCGCGCTCGCGCCATGCCTATGCGCTGCACATGGTCGACGGCACGGCCCGCTGGTCGCCCGACAACTGGCTGCTGCGGTCTCCTGAAAACCCGATGCGCGGCTTCGGGCCGGCATGACGCAGACCCTGGCTGCGGCTCTGGTGCCCAAGGCGGAACTGCATGTCCACATCGAGGGCGTCGCATCGCCGGATCTGGTGCGCGAGCTCGCCGATCAACATGGCGTCGATGTTTCCGGTCTCTTCGCCGAGCACGGGTCCTATGCGTGGACGGACTTCGCGCAGTTTCTCGCCGCCTACGACACGGCGAGCCGGGTGTTCCGCACGCCGCAGGACTATGCGCGCCTCGCCGAGACCTATCTGCGCTCGATTGCCTTGGACGGCGCGATCTACGCCGAACTCACCATCTCGCCGGATCATGCCGCCGCAAGCGGTCTCTCCTATGCCGACTATGTCGGCGGTCTTGCCGAGGGCATTGCGCGCGCGCAGGCGGCGACCGGTATCGAGGCGCGGATGATCGCCGTCGGCGTGCGCCATTTCGGCGCGCGCGCGGTGGAACAGGTGGCCCGCCAAGTCGCGACCCAACCCCATCCGCTGGTGACCGGGTTCGGCCTGGCGGGCGACGAGACGGAGGGCCATCCGGCGAATTTCGCCCGGGCCTTTCGCATGGCGGCGGAGGCCGGCCTCGGTCTTACCGCCCATGCCGGCGAGACGGCCGGGGCGGAAAGCGTGACGGCGGCGCTCGATTTCCTGCAGGTCTCGCGCATCGGCCATGGCGTGCGCGCCATCGAGGACACGGCCGTGGTCGAACGCATTGTGCGGGACGGCATCGTGCTTGAAGTGTGTCCCGGCTCCAATCTGGCGCTCGGGATCTATGGCGCGCTGCGGTTTCACCCGGTCAACCTGCTGCGCCGTGCCGGCTGCCGGATCACGCTGAATTCCGACGATCCGCCGTTCTTCGGCACGTCGCTCGCCCAGGAATACGAGACTTGCGCGCGCACCTTCGGCTGGGATCGGGCGCAGAGCCTGGAGATCACGCGCACGGCGATTGCCGGTGCCTTCTGCGACGAGGACACCCGCGCCCGGCTGCTGCGTGCGGTGGCGACGGCTGAGGACGCCCCTCCGGACCCGGCGTGAGGCGCATCGGATCTGTTGCTTTTCGCGAGCGCCGGTGTTCCGCTTGGCGAGCGCTTGAACTAGAAGGATCGAAGACAGGCAGCGCACCGGTCGTCCGGCCCTGGCGTTGCCGGGGACGCGTTCGACATCCGGTCCGACACAAGAAGAGGCGAGACATGACAGGTGCCACCGTAATCGACCATCCGCTGGTTCAGCACAAGCTCACCCACATGCGGATGAAGGACACCTCGACCCAAGGGTTCCGCCGTCTTCTGCGGGAAATTTCCGTTCTCCTGACCTATGAGGTCACCCGCGACCTGCCGATCGCGCCGATGGAGATCGAGACGCCGCTCCAGCCGATGTCGGCTCCCGTCATCGAGGGCAAGAAGCTCGTCTTCGCCTCCGTGCTGCGCGCCGGCAACGGCCTGCTGGAGGGCATGCTGGAACTGGTGCCGGCGGCACGTGTCGCCCATATCGGTCTCTACCGCGACCCCAAGACGCTGCAGCCGGTCGAATATTACTTCAAGGCTCCCGACGGCCTTGCCGAACGCCTCGTCGTTGTGGTCGATCCGATGCTCGCCACCGCCAATTCCGCGATTGCTGCCGTGCAGCGGCTGAAGGATCGCGGCGCGACGCAGCTGCGCTTCCTGTGCCTGCTGGCCGCACCCGAAGGCATTGCCAAGTTCAACGAGGCCCATCCCGACGTGCCGATCTTTACCGCCGCCATCGACGAAAGGCTCAACGAGAAGGGCTATATCGTGCCGGGGCTCGGCGATGCGGGCGACCGCATGTACGGCACCAAATAGGCGGGGCTTGCCAGCCTGAACGGGGGGGGGGCGCGGCGATGATCACGGTTTTCGGGTCGATCAACCTGGATCTGGTTGTGTCCCTGCCGCGCCTGCCGGCACCGGGCGAGACCATCGTCGGGCCGGATCACCAGAGCTTTGCCGGCGGCAAGGGCGCCAATCAGGCGCTTGCCGCCGCCCGCGCGGGTGCCAGGGTGCGCATGATCGGCGCGGTCGGCAAGGACGCCCATGCCGGCCCCGCTCTGGCCAATCTGGAGGCCGCCGGCGTCGATCTCTCCGGCGTGCGCCATCTGGAGGGAACGACCGGGCTTGCCATGATCGGTGTCGCCGCCGACGGCGAGAACCTGATCATGTGCGCCAGTGGCGTGAATGCCCGCGTCGCCGCCGACTGGCTTGAGGGCGAACTGTCTCCCGAGGTGCTTTTGGTGTTGCAGCGCGAGTTGCGCGCCGAGCCGATCCGCGATGCGGTGGCGCGCGCCCGCGTGGCGGGGGCACGGGTGCTGCTCAACGCCGCGCCTTCCGGCGACGCGGATCTGGCTTCGCTTCTCGACGATGTCGACATCGTCGTCGCGAACGAGATCGAGGCGGCGGAGCTCGGCGTTGCGCGCGGCGCGGCGCCCGGGTCCTCCGCCGAAGCCTTTTGCGCCGCGCTTGGCGGGCCGGACAGGCTGGGCGTCGTCACGCTCGGGCCGCGCGGCCTCGTCGCGCGGCTTGGGACGGACGTCTGGCGTGTTGCCGCGCCGCGCATCGAGGTCGTGGATACCACCGGCGCCGGCGATGCCTTCGTCGGGGCGCTTGCCGCAGCGCTCGACCGGGGGGCGGATGTGCCGCGCGCCCTGTGCGAGGGAACGGCTGCCGGGGCGCTGGCCTGCACGGCGACAGGCGCGCAGACGTCCTAGCCGGGTGCACAGGCGATTGCCGCGCTTGCCGACACGCTCACCTGCGAGCGCACCACCGCCTCATAGGCACGGCCTGCCGCGCCTTGTTAAAAAGCCGGCGACCGCGTTCACCTTTCGCAAACCCAAACGCGCGGTTTTCGTCAAGGCTCAGCCCTCCCTTAACCCGTTTGGCCGATGGTTCTCCCATCCATCCGCGCAAGGGCGAAGAGGGACCGATGGGACGCTATCTGATCATTGCGATTGCCGTTGCGGTGGCCGCGGCCTTTGGTCCGGATCTTGTCCGGACCTATCTGGACGACGGCCGGCTTCTCGCCGCCGCCCGGGTCGATGACGGCGAAAGCGATGCCTCGCAGACCTCCTCGGGACTGCGCACGCTGGTTCTCAAGGCGGGGCACAACGGTCACTTCCAGGTCAGCGCCCATTTCAACGGTCGCCCGGTCCAGTCGCTGATCGACACCGGCGCCTCGGCCGTCGCCTTGCCGCTCGATGTTGCGCGGGCGGCCGGCATCGCGCCCTCCGCGTCCGACTATAGGGTTCGGGTCAGGACCGCCAATGGCGTGGCGCTTGCCGCCCCCGTGCGCCTGCGTGAAATGCGCCTCGGCAGCATTCGCATGCGGAATGTCGAGGCTCTGGTGATGCCGGCGGGCGCGCTGGAAATCCCGCTCATCGGCATGTCGGCGCTCAACCGCCTGCGCACGGTCGACATCCGCTCCGGAACCATGCGGCTGATCCAGTAGGCGCGTCCCCGCGGCTTTTCCCGACTTTGTCGCAGGCATGCGCCCTGGCGCTTCGCTGACGGGTTGCGGCGACCGGCCGACACCGGTATCAGCGATGGGAAGAGCGCTGCCCGTCCATGCAAGGCGACTGGACCTTGAAGGTGACCGGATCTCAAAGGTGATTGGGGCGGCCAGGGTGGGGACCCGACGCATGAAGACCATCTTTTCCATGGGCCAGCTGGCTCACAATCCGACCCATGAGATTTCCGACGGCGCGCTGCAGCCGGCGGTGGAAATCCCGGCGCGCGCCGAGATGGTGCGCGACCGCATCCTGCAAACCGGCTTCGGCGCGGTGCTCGAGCCGGACGATTTCGGCATGGCGCCCTTGCAGCGCGTTCACGATGCCGGCTACCTGGCGTTCCTGGAAAGCTTCTGGACCCGCTGGACCAACGCCGGACGGTCCGGCGAGGCCTTCCCCTTCGTCTGGCCGGTCAGGGGCCTGCGCAAGGATCCCGCGCCCGATCACATCGACGGCCTGCTCGGGCGCTATTCCTTCGATGCCGGCACGCCGATGGGCGAACACACTTTCGCCGCCGCCCGTGCCAGCGCCAATTCCGCGCTGACGGCGGCCCGGCTGGTTGCCGGCGGCGAGGCCTCCGCCTTCGCGCTGTGCCGCCCGCCCGGGCATCACGCGGCCGCAGACTATTACGGTGGCTATTGTTTCCTGAACAACGCGGCAGTCGCCGCCCAGTGGCTGCGCGACGCCGGCGCCGAACGGGTTGCGGTGCTCGACGTCGACTATCATCACGGCAACGGCACGCAGTCGATTTTCTATGAGCGCGACGACGTGCTCTTCCTGTCGATCCATGCCGATCCGCGCGAGGAATACCCCTATTTCCTCGGCCATGCCGACGAGACGGGCGCCGGAGCGGGCGAGGGGTTCAACGCCAACTATCCGCTGGAGCTCGGCGCCGACTGGCGCATCTGGTCGGCCGCGCTCGACGCGGCGCTGAAGCGCATAGCAGCGCATCGCCCGGACACGCTGGTCGTCTCGCTCGGTCTCGATCCCTACCAGAATGACCCGATCTCGAAATTCCGCCTGACCGGCGAGGATTTCACCCGCATGGGGGCGGCGCTTGCCCGCGCCGGCCTGCCGACGGTCTTCGTGATGGAGGGCGGCTATGCGGTCGACGCGCTTGGCGTGAACTGCGTCAACACGCTCACAGGGTTCGCCGACGCCTGAGGTCAGTCGCGCGGTGCGATCGGAAAGCCATGGTCTGCGAGCACCGCGCGCAGGCCGTCCGCGCCGGTGAAATGATGGGCGTGCATGCCGACGTCGCGCGCGGCGGCGACATTCGCGGCGCTGTCGTCGATGAAGATCGTCTGTTCCGGCACGATTGCGTTGCGGGAAAACAGCACCTGGTAGATCGCCGGATCCGGCTTGAGAACGCCTTCATGGGCAGAGACCACCACGTCGGCGAAGGCGTCCCTGAGGAAGGGAAAGCGCACCTCGCATTCGGCGAATTTCTCCCGCGAGAAATTGGTGATCGCATAAAGCGGCACGCCGCCTGCGCGCAGCTCCTCGAGGATCGCGACGGTTGCCGTGATCTCGCCCGGCACCATCTCCTGCCATCGGGTGTCCCAGGCGGTGATCGCCTCGGCATGTTCGGGATGAAGCTCCAGGCGCTCGGCGATTGCGTCCTTGAAGCTGCGGCCCCGGTCGAGGCTGAGATTGAACTCCGGCGGGCAGACGACCTCCAGGAAATGCGCCATCTCCTCAGGGTCGGGAAAGATCTCCCGGTAGAGGACGCGCGGGTCCCAGTGGATCAGGACGTTGCCGATATCGAAGACGACCGTGTCGGGTGTGCGTGGCATGATGGCTCCTTCAAGTGATTCGAAGTCTGCCACGGGAACGGCACGAGACGGTGACACCGCGCGCACAAGATCCCAGGAAATTTTTGTCCGGCGGACCAGCGGCAACGCGTCCCGGAACGCTCCGGCTGTGTTTGGCCGCGGCGGCGGTTCTGGCTCTGGCCGTTTCGTCGGCCCGCGCGCAGGAAGCGGGCGACGCGGGAGCGGTGTGGTCTGCCGGGGACCCGGCCGTCTCGCGGGGCGCGGCGGATCAGGACGGCGGCGGCGACGCGCGCTGGCCCGATCCGGACGCGGGTGAGGCCAGCGACGGCGATCTTGCGGCGGATGACGCCGGAGGCGACCCCTGGCAGACCGGCGTTCCCGGCAGCGACGCGGCGGAAGAGGGGCGCCTGGAGGCGAGCGACGCCGGCACCGATGCCTTCGATCCCGAGCGCCTGGCGCTCCTGCCGGTGCTGCGCGTCGGGCTGGTGCTCGATCCGGCGCGCGAGGACTTTCAGGCCGCCGAGCCGTTTCGCGCGGCGCTGGAGGCGGGGCTTCGCATTCCCGTTCACCTCGTCGCCTACTGGGATCTCGCGCGCCTGCAAGGCGCGCTGGTCCGCGGCGAGATCGACTATGCGCCCTTGTCGGCCTCGGCCTATGCGGCGGCCTATCGGCGCTGTTCCTGCGTCGTGCCGCTGATCGTGCCGCGCAGTGCCGACGGCGCGGCCGGGTGGCACGCGGTCGCCCTGGTTGCGCGGGACGCACCGTTTCAGGACCTTCGGGACCTTGCCGGAACCCGGCTTGCGACGGCACGACCCGTCTCGACGGCGGGCTACCGGGTGCCGATTGCGGCGATGAAGGCGGACGGGCTCGATCCCGACAGCCATTTCGCCAGCGTTCGGGCGTTCGACAGCGTGCGCGCGGCCGCTGCTGCCGTTCTGGCCGGCGAGGCGGATGTCGCCTTCGGCTGGTCGTCGCTGCGGGGAGACGCGCGCAGCGGCTACAGCCGGGGCACCCTGCGCGATCTCGCCGAACTGCAGGGCGCGGGCACGTCCCCCTTGAGGGTGGTATGGACCTCGCCGCAAATTCCCAATGCGCCGCATGTCGCGCGCGCCAGCGTTCCGGTCGAGATCCGCGATGCGCTCGTCGAGCTGCTGGTCATTGATGCGGCAGTGTCGCCCTCCGACGCCCTGCGGCTATCGCCCCATGGCTTCGTGCCGGTGACCCATGAGGATTTCGCGCCCGTGCTCGCGACCTTTCCCAAGGCGGAGGAAGGGGCGAGCGGCCGTCTGCGTCCGCTCGGCGGGGCAGCTGGGGAGCTGCGCTGAAGCGCGCTCAGGCGTCGACGAGACGCCGTGCCTGGCGGGCGATCATCCGCTCCTCGTCGGTCTCGATCCGGTAGACAGCGACTTTCGCCTCCGCCGGCGACAACAGCGTTTCCTGTGCTGCATTGGCGTCCGCGTCGAGGGCGATGCCGAGCCAGCCCATGTCGGCGCAGGCGAGGCTGCGCACGCGCGCGGAATGCTCGCCGATCCCGCCGGTGAAGACCAGCGCGTCAAGCCCGCCGAGAATGGCGGCAAGCGCCCCCGTCTCGCGACGGATGCGAAGGGCGAAATGCTCGATCGCCAGCCGCGCGGCCGGGTCGGGGGAAGCTTCCAGCGTGCGCATGTCGGAGGAGACGCCCGACAGGCCCAGGAGCCCGGAGCGGTGGTAGAGCAGGTCGGCGATCTCGTCGCCGTCCATGCCGCGCTCCTGCATCAGGAAGAGCAGTACGCCAGGATCGATCTGGCCGCTGCGGGTTCCCATCGGCAGCCCGTCGAGCGCGGAAAATCCCATGCTGGTGGAGACGCTCTTGCCGTCCCGGAGCGCGGACATCGACGCGCCGTTGCCCAGATGCGCGATGACGACGCGGCCGCGGCCGACGTCCGGCGCGATTTCGTACAGCCGGCCGGCGACGAACTCGTAGGACAGTCCGTGAAAGCCGTAGCGGCGCACGCCCTCGTCGTAGAAGGCGGACGGAAGGGCGAAGGTGTCGATGACGCGCGGATGGCCGCGATGAAAGGCCGTGTCGAAACAGGCGATCTGCGGCGTTCCGGGAAAGGCCTTTTGCGCCGCGCGGATGCCGGCCAGATTGTGCGGCTGGTGCAGGGGCGCGAGCGGCTCCAGCCGCGCAAGGGCCTGCTGCAGCGTCTCGTCGATGAGCACCTGGTCGGCGTGGTCCGGTCCGCCGTGAACCACACGGTGCCCCACGGCACACACGGCAATATCGGGCACGGCCCTGGCAAGAAAGGCGACGATGGCGCCAAGCGCCGTCTCGTGGCAGGCGGCGTCATCGGCCGGCAGGGCGCTGTCGGCAAGCACGCCCCCGGCGTCGTCGCGAACGGACAGATGCGGCTCCGTCCCCAGACCGTCGACCTGTCCGCGCAGCAGCGAGTGCTCGCCGTCAAACAGCTGGAACTTGATCGACGAGGATCCGGCGTTGATGACCAGGATCGCCTGCTTCGCGCTCGTCATGTGCCGTGCTCCGTCCCGTCTGCATCGCCCTCCAGCTCCGCCGCCTCGAAGGGGGCAAGCGCCTCGCCGTTGCGCCGCCAGTGATCGTAGAGCAGCGCCAGCGTGCAGGAGGCGAGGCGGGAGCGGGCATCGTCGGCGCGGCTGGTGAGGATCACCGGCACCGAGGCCCCGATCACCAGGCCGGCGGCCTCCGCATGGGCGATGAAGGTTAGTTCCTTGGCCAGCATGTTGCCGGCTTCCAGATTGGGCGCGATCAGCACGTCCGCGCGGCCCGCCACAAGCGAGGTGATCCCCTTGGTCTTCGCCGCCTGCACGTCGATGGCGTTGTCCATGGCCAGCGGTCCGTCAACGATGCCGCCGGTAATCTGGCCCCGCTCCGCCATCTTGGACAGGACCGCGGCGTCCAGCGTCGAGGGCATCGCCGGGTTCACCGTCTCGATGGCCGAGAGAATGCCGACCTTCGGCGTCTTGATGCCGAGCGCGCGGCCCATGTCGATGGCGTTTTGCACGATGTCGACCTTGGCGGCGAGATCCGGCGCGATGTTGATCGCCGCATCGGAGATGATCACCGGCGAGGGCCGGCCGGGAATATCCATCACGAAACAGTGGCTGAGCCGCTTGCCGGTCCGCAGGCCCCCGTCGCGCTTGACGATGTGGCGCAGCAGCACGTCGGTGTGCAGATGACCCTTCATCAGCGCGCGGGCCCGACCCTCGTGCACCAGGGCGACGCCCTTGGCCGCGGCCTGCTCGTCGGAATCGACGTCGATGATCTCGATCTCGCCGAGGTCTGCGCCGAGGCTGTCCGCCGCCGCCACGATGGCGGCCGCGTTGCCAACCAGAATGGGAGCGATCAGGCCTTCGCGCGCGGCAAGCAGCGCGCCGCCGAGCGAATTGGCGTCGTCGGGGGCGACGACGGCGACGGGGAGCGGCGGCAGCGGGCGGAGCAGTTCGGTCAACCGGTCGAAATGCTGGTGGCGCTCCACAAGGATGCCGGGGAGGATCGAGGCGTCGAAGGTGATCCGCGTTGACGGCGCGACCACGACGGCCTCGCCGTCGGCAATCACCGTGCCGTCGGAGCGGGTCACCTGCGTGTCCAGGCGCACGACGCCGTCGGCCTCCTTGGCGGACACCGTGGCGCTGGCGGTAAGCTTGTCCCCGAGGTGGACGGGCGCGCGAAAATTGAAGGTCTGCTTGCGGTAGACGGTGCCGGGGCCGGGCAGCACATTGCCGAGGACGGAGGAGATCAGCGAGCCGACCCACATGGAGGGCGCGACCGGATCGTCCTTCTTGCCGTCGCCCGTCCAGTCGATATCGGGAATATGCACCGGATTGATGTTGCCGGAGGCATGGGCGAAGACGAAGAGGTCGTTGGCCCTCAGGACGCGGGTGAGCGACGCGGTCTCGCCGATTGCCAGTTCGTCATAGGTGCGGTTCTGCGCCATGATGGTCTGTCCTTGTTCGCGATGCCGCACGTTCGCGCCCGGGGCGTTCCCCGCAAACACCAAATGCGCCTCAGCGGTGTATGGCACGTCTGTGAAGCGGCAGTGAACCCGGACGGTCGCGTCTGCGCTATCCGGTAAGGCCCTTAGGAGACAGGGGCACGCAGGTCAGGCATGGGAAAACGTCAGTTGCAGCACTCGACGTTGGTGCTGACGCGCGGGCGCATGAAGTAGGTGTCGCTCAGTTCGATCGTGTCGGAATTGAACACATCCTTCAGCACAGCGGCGAAGGTCGGCCGATGCGTATAGGTCGCCTGCGAGACGATCAGATAGGTGTCTTTCTGTTTCGTCAGGCCTTCCGGGATCGTGATCGGCGGAGGGGAGTTATTGCTCCAGGCGCTGGTGTTCAGGGCCCGGCTCCACACCACCTGCGGCGTGTCGACGTCCTTCATCCAGACACTGGCGACCACCAGTTTCGCGTCGCTGGAGGGATAGGGCGCGAGCATCGCCTCGGAAATTTCCATGAGATCGTTGATCTGGGCCGTCGTCAGCTTGTCGGTCTGCGCCACGAGATCGGCGAGCGCGCTCGCCGTTTGGCTGACCTTGCGGTCGAGCGTCAGAGCCGAGTTCAGTTCCACCATCCCCAGGAACAGCAGCAGCATGAACGGCAGCACCAGGGCAAATTCGACCGCGGCAACGCCGCGCCGGTCGGCACCGAAACGGGTGACGCGCCGCAGAGGGCGCGGAAGGCGGAGCCGGAAGGGAAGGGTCCAACGCGTCACGGTCATCCTCCCGGCTTCTGCGTTGTCCAGGGGAAGGGTTCGTTGCGGAAGACGGCGGTGGCGACCAAGAGCCGGTCGCCTGAATCGAGATCCGCGTAATTGGTCTTCATCAGCGACGATACCATCGGCCAGCGGTAGAGCGCGCGCACGATGACGATGTCACCGGCCTCGCCGTGGTTGTAGGCGGTCTTGTCGGTGAGCGCACCGTCCTCGATCAGCGCCTTGGGCGTATAGCTGGAAAACGAGTCGATGCGCTCCACGTCGATGGTCAGCCGGTCGGCGCTCACCGGAAAGCCGGACATGTTCTCCAGGACCTTCGCCTTGAAGGCGCCACTGTCGAAGCCCTGTGCGTGGGCCTGCCCGGTTCGTATCAACCGTGCGGCGTCGAGAACGGCGTTGTTGAGGATCTGATCCGCAAACAGCGACAGGCCGATCTCTATCAGGCCGAACAGCAGCAGGAAAAAGGGAATGGCGACGAATCCGAATTCGATCGCCGTCGTGCCCTCGCGGTCGCGCAGCAGCACGGCAAGCAGGCGTCTGCGCTTGCCTGCGCGCACCGAACGTCCCGGAACGTCGCTCATCGGGGTCCCCGTGCCATCGATCTCGCCGTCGGATGTCATCTACTGCGTGACGCCTGCGGCCTGTTCGGACATCTGCGTGCGCGCGGTCGCCTGCTTGTTGGTGAGCTCGTAGCTGGCTTCCGTGTCGCCGACGCGCATCACCGGTTCGCAGGCGGGCGCGCAGGAGTAGGAGGTGCGCGCGGTGTTGCGGTGAACGGTGACGATGTCGGCCTCGGGCGCGCTCACGGTGATCACCTCGTCGATGATTGGCTCGCCCTTGGCGTCCAGGATCACCAGGTTGGTGGTGCCGTAAAGCTTGCCGGTCACGACCACGGTCTGGCGGTCGTACATGGTAACATCGGCAATGGCAGGATTGCCGACGATCACGGTGTCGGCGGGCGCGTCGATGCGGAACACCTTGGCGCGGTCGGTCATGACCTGAACGGCGCTGTCCTGCGCCTGTCCGTCAACGGGCAGCACCGCGAGTGCGGCCGCGAACGCCAGGGCGCCGGCGAGCGGCTTGAGCGAAATCAGGCGGAAAGGCGACATTTCCATCGGCTCCTTCGAAGAATTCCTACCCGAACGTGAAGGAGATTGGTGAAGGAACCGCTAACATGCGCCGGCGCCTCGTTGCGATCCGCTGCTATTGTTAATTCCGACGAGGCGAGTGGTTTACCAAGATCTTCGCGACGGCACCCTCGTCCTCTTTCGTTGCTGGTGTCCCGGGGCAATGCGTGTTGAAAGCCTTGGTTAAAATTGAATCGAATGTATTCGCATTGCATTAACCATGGAAAGGCGAAGAGGATTTGTTTTTTCTCCGCTTTCCGAATTTAACCAAGTGGCAACTTGTGGTTCCTATAGTGGCAACATCTTAGAGCGGCCAAGCAAATGAGAAAAACGGTCGACAAGATGGTGCTGTCAAAACAAGTGGAAGTTAGGAGCCAACAAATGAAAAATCTTTTCGCACGTTTCGCCAATGACGAATCCGGTGCCACCGCGATCGAATACGGTCTGATCGCCGGCCTGATCTCCATCGCGATCGTCACCGCGGTTACCACGGCTGGTGGATCGATCTCGTCGATCTTCACCACCGTCTCGACGAAGCTGACGGCCGCTCAGGGCAACGTCAAGTAAGACGGGCCGTCCCGCATCGCGAATGAACCTGCTGGTTGCCGCAGTCCGCGAACCGGCAGGTCCATGACGCAAGACCAAGCGGGCGGCCGGTGCCGCCCGCTTCTTTTTGTCCGCCTCCTCGACGTGCGCGTGAACCCGGTCTTAAGGGCCGCGCTGCCAGACTTCGGGGCGGATCGACAGTGGACGAGGAACGGAACATGCTCGAAGCGGCCCTCCTGGTGGTTTTCCCATGCCTGCTGGCCTTTGCCGGCGCCTCCGACCTGTTCACGATGACGATTCCGAACCGTGTGTCGCTCCTCCTGGTCGCCGGTTTCGCCGTGCTTGCGCCCTTCATCGGGCTCGGACCAGCCGACATCGGCCTGCATGTGCTGGCGGCAGCGATGACGCTATGCGCCGGATTCGCCTTTTTCGCCTTTGGCTGGATGGGCGGGGGCGACGCCAAGGTGATGACTGCCGTGGCGCTGTGGTTCGGCTTCACGCCGGCCTTCTTTGTCTTTCTGGCGTTCGCCGGGATCTATGGCGCCGTCCTGACGCTGGGGCTCTTGATGTTCCGCCAGGTGCCGGTTTTGCCGATTCCCGCCGGACGGGCCGATTGGCTTTTGCGTCTCCACGACCAGCGCACGGGCATTCCTTACGGAATCGCGATCTCGCTTGCCGCGCTTCAGGTCTATCCGCAGAGCATCTGGTTCCAGGCGCTGACGTAAGGGGCCGATCGTGCCCTAGCGTGATCCCCGTTCCGCCCGCGGTCGGGCAGACGGCAACTCCGGATGCTTGCGCGACTATTAACGAAAAATAAACGCTCCAAAGAGCGATTCCCGAAATGCAAAATCTTTAAAAATCATTCATCTACATTGATCACACCTGATTAACCATGTCTTGACCATTTGCCCCTCAGAGTATCGGCAGGATGGTCGTTGGCGTTTCTGCCGACGACACGAAACCGACCGATTGCGGGTAACAGTCATGAAAATCGCTCGTCTGGCCATTTTGGGTGTTTCGCTGGGTGCAGGCCTTCTGGTTGCGCGCATGGTGATGACATCCGGCAGCGAACCGCCGTCCGAACCTGTGATCGTTGCGGAAACGACGGAGAAGGACGAGGTGCTTGTGGCGGGCCGCGATATCGCGCTCGGTCAGCAGGTCAGGGAAGACGACCTGAGCTGGACCGACTGGCCGCGCGACCTCACCCCCCTGAACGCGATCCTCAGGTCCGAACGCCCCGATGCCGTGGGCGAAATCGCCGGGCGCATCGCCAAGGCGCCGGTCTATTCCGGCGAGCCGCTGCGTGAGGAACGCCTGATTTCGAGCGACCGCGGCTTCATGTCCTCGATCCTGCCCAAGGGCAAGCGGGCGATTGCCGTCTCCGTGGAGGCCCTGACCTCCGCCGGCGGCTTTATCCTGCCCGGCGACAAGGTCGACGTCATTCTCACCCGTCAGTCCGGCCAGCGCGGCGGCAACAACTTCACCAGCGAAACCATCCTCCAGAACGTGCGCGTGCTTGCGATCGACACGATCACGGCCGGCGAGCAGGAGGAAAAGGCATTGCCGCCGGGCCAGACCGCGACGCTCGAGCTCCTGCCGAACCAGGCGGAGGTCGTTGCCCAGGCAACCCAGCTCGGAACGATTTCGCTGGTCCTGCGCAGCGTGCAGGATTCGGCCGACGATGCGGAGCAGAACGTGATCGGCGGCGGTGTGAACTTCGTGAAATTCGGCGTTACCGGCCAGATGCAGACCCAGCGCTAGAACGGCGCGGGTATGGCAATGACGTCAAGGAGAACTAGAATGGTTGCTCAACGTTTCCTCGGCATCGGCCTGGCCGTGGCGCTGGTCCTCGGCGGACTGGGACTGCCCACGCGCTCTCATGCGGACGGGTATCCGAAGTCCGTGACGATCTCCGCCGGCGAGCGCGTCTCCGGGCGCATCCTCCAGGTCGGCCTCGGCCGGTCCGTGGTGATCAACCTCGGTGAGGAAGTCAGCGACGTCATCGTGTCCAACCCGGAGGTGGCCGACGCGGTCGTGCGCAGCGCGCGCCGGGTGTTCGTCTTCGGCAACAAGGCGGGCCAGGCGAGCCTCTTCCTGTTCGGCCGTGCCGGCAACCAGATCGCCAGCTTCGATCTCGCGGTGGAAAACGACACCACCGACCTCAATGCGATGATCCGGCGCTCGATCCCCGGTGCCGAGATCCGTGCAGAATCCGTCAACGGCAACATGGTGCTGAGCGGGACCGCGCCGAGCACGGCGGACGCCCAGCGGGCGGCCGACCTCGCCGCGCGCTTCACCCGCAAGGAGGGCGAGGGGCTTCCGGTCCTCAACATGATCTCCGTCACCGGCAAGGATCAGGTACACCTCAAGGTCACCGTCGCGGAGGTCGAGCGCTCGATCATCAAGCAGCTCGGCGTCAATCTCGGCGGCAACATCGGCATCGGCAACTACAACGTCGGCTTCAACAACGCACCCGGCTACACGGTGAACTCCAACGTCGTCGGCCGCTCGGCCGCCGGCCTGTTCGACCCGACCAATCCGAATTCGACCTCCGGTTTCATCGCCGGCGGCACCCAGCTCAAGGCCAACATCGAGGCGCTGCAGCGCGACGGCGTGATCCGCACGCTGGCCGAACCGACGCTGACGGCGATCTCGGGCGAGAACGCCAGCTTTCTGGCCGGCGGCGAATTCCCGATCCCGATCTCCCAGGACAACAACAAGATCACGGTCGAATTCAAGAAGTTCGGTGTCGGCCTCGACTTCACGCCGGTGGTGCTGAGCGGAGGGCGCATCTCCTTGCGCGTCAAGACCGAGGTCAGCGAGATCACCCAGGAAGGCGCGGTCAATATCGGCACCTTGTCGATCCCGGCCCTGAAGGTGCGGCGCGCGGAATCCACCGTCGAGCTGCCCTCCGGCGGCACGCTGGTGATGGCCGGTCTCTTGAAGGAATCCTACAAGCAGGATCTCAACGGCGTGCCCGGCCTGATGCAGGTGCCCATTCTGGGCGCGCTGTTCAAGAGCCGCGACTTCCTGCGCCAGGAGACCGAGCTCGCCGTTTTCGTCACGCCCTACACGGTGCGCCCGGTGGCGCGGTCCGAGCTTGTCGAGCCGACGAAGAACTTCGCCCCGGCCACCGACGGCGACACGATTTTCCTGAACCGCCTGAACCGCGTCTATCGCGTGTCCGGTAGCCCGGCCGAAGGCGGCTATCACGGCCAGGTCGGCTTTATCTACGAATGATGGGGATCGCACCGATGAATGCAAAGACCGCACAGCGCCGCGCAGCGGCAGCGCGCCCGAGCCGGCCGGTCATGCCCGCCGTTGCGGTTCTCGCAGCGCTTCTCGCCGCCGGCTGCCAGAGCCAGGCGCCGACCACCTCGGCGCTTGCCGCCAACGACTACCGCCTGCGCCATCCCATCGTGGTGGGCGAGGGCACCAAGACGCTGGACCTGCCGATCGGCAGCGGCATGCGGCAACTGTCGCCGCAACTGGCGGCGGTGGTGTCGAGTTTCGCCCGTGACGCCCGGTCGCGCGGCGGCGGGTCGGTGGAGATCATCGCCCCGTCCGGCTCGCGCAACGAGGCCGCGGTCCATGCGGTACTGCCGCAGATCCGCCAGGCGCTGACCCGCGGCGGCGTGCCGTCCAAGCGCATCGCCACGCGTAGCTACAGCGTCGGCGATGGCGGCATCGCCGCGCCCGTGCGCCTCGCCTACACCGGCGTGCAGGCAAGTGCGGGTCCCTGCGGTCAATGGCCCGACAATATCACCGGCGGCGCCTCGGCGACGAAGCACAATCCGCATCTGAACAACACGCAGTACTACAATTTCGGTTGCGCCTCGCAGGCGAACCTGGCGGCGATGGTCGACAATCCCTCCGACCTGCTCTACCCGCGCGCGGTCGAACCGGGCGACCAGATGCGCCGTGGCGTCGTCTATGACAAGTACCGCAAGGGCGAGCAGACGGCATCGGAATACAAGCAGGGTGACGGCGCGCAGGTTTCCGACGCAGCCGGAAACTGATCCCGGGAGGAGCAGGACGAATGAACACGCTGGCATTCGAGGATATGGGTGAGGACACCCGCCGGGCCATCGACGAGGCGGACCGCGAAACGGAAATCGCGGCCCCGCCGCCGCCCGCCGACACGCTCGACCTGAAAGCGGTCCCGCGCATCGCCATCCAGGCGTTTTGCGAAAGCGACGAGGTTGCCGGAACCATCGAGCGGGCCGCGCAGGACCGGCGCATGGCCAAGGCGCATGTGAAGGTGCACAAGGGCGGGATCGCGGCCGCGGCGGATTTCTATTCCTCCGCACCGACGCCGAACCTGATCATGATCGAAAGCCTGATGGACCCCAACGGCCTGATCGAGGGTCTGGAGCGTCTTGCCGAGGTCTGCGACGCGGGCACCAAGGTTGTGGTGATCGGCCACGTCAACGACGTGTCGCTCTACCGCGATCTCATTCACCGCGGCGTCAGCGACTATCTCGTCGCGCCGATCGACCTGTTCCAGGTGATTGGCGCCATCGGCGATCTTTACGTCAGCCCGGAGGCCGAACCGCTCGGCCGCACCATCGGCTTCATCGGCGCCAAGGGCGGCGTCGGCGCTTCTACGGTTGCGCATAATGTCTCCTGGTCGATCGCCCGCGTCTATGAAAGCGATGTCGTGCTGGCCGATCTCGATCTGGCCTTCGGCACCGCCGGACTGGATTTCAACCAGGATCCGCTGCAGGGCGTGTTCGAGGCCGTGTCCTCGCCGGAACGGCTGGACGAGACCATGCTCGACCGCCTCCTGTCGAAATGCGCGGATCGTCTCAGCCTGCTTGCGGCCCCCGCCTCGCTGGAACGCGCCTATGATCATGGCGAGAACAGCTTCGACGGACTGCTCGAGGTGATGCAGGCGGGCGCGCCCGCGGTCATTCTCGACATTCCCCACGGCTGGTCGTCGTGGATCCGCCATTTGCTGGCGAAGGTCGACGAGGTGGTGATCGTCGCCGAGCCGGATCTGGCGAACCTGCGCAATGCCAAGAACATGGTCGACACCCTGCGCCAGCTGCGTCCCAACGACGCTGCGCCGCGCCTTGTGCTGAACCGCGTCAACGTGCCCAAGCGCCCCGAGATCAAGGTGAGCGAGTTTACCGACGCGCTCGGCATCGATCCGGTTGCGGTGCTGCCGTTCGAGCCGCTCCTGTTCGGCACGGCGGCGAACAACGGGCAGATGATTGGCGAGCAGGACGAGAAACATCCGAGTGCGGCGCTGTTCGAGCAGATCTCGCAGGTCGTCACCGGTCGGGGCGAGATCCAGAAGCAGAAGGGCCTGGCGCTTGGCGCGCTGATGAGCCGCTTGTTGAAAAAGGCCTGAGGCGCGGAACGGCGGCTTGTGGCTGTCGGCCCGCGGCGGGGGAACGTCCCTCCGCGGACGATTGATGAACGCAGTTGAGAGCAGGTGAAAATGTTCGGTCGACGTGGCGCAACTCCTGGAACGGCGGCTCCCCGCCCCAAGGCTCCCGCTGCTCCCCCCGCGGGATCGGCGGTCGAACCGCGCGCGGACGCGCAACAGGAGCGCGAGACGGCGGTCGCCGCCAGCGCTGCGCCGGCCGTTGCCGCCCAGCCCGCCCCCCAGCCCAAGGCCCCCGAGCCTGCGCCGGAAAAGGCCGTGCAGAGGCGGTCTAACGACTATTACGCGACCAAGGCGTCGATCTTCAACGCGCTGGTCGAGGCCATCGACCTGTCGATGCTGACAAGGCTGTCGCCGGAGGATGCACGCGAGGAGATCCGCGACGTCGTCAACGACATCATCGCGCTGAAGAACGTGGTCATGTCGATCTCCGAGCAGGAAGACCTGCTGGAGGACATCTGCAACGACGTTCTCGGCTATGGCCCGCTGGAGCCGCTGCTGGCGCGCGACGACATCGCCGACATCATGGTCAATGGCGCCGACACGGTCTACATCGAGACCCAGGGCAAGATGCAGCAGACCAATGTCCGCTTCCGCGACAACAGGCAGCTGATGAACATCTGCCAGCGGATCGTGAGCCAGGTCGGCCGTCGTGTCGACGAATCGAGCCCGATCTGTGACGCGCGCCTCGCCGACGGCTCGCGTGTCAACGTGATCGCACCGCCGCTGGCGATCGACGGCCCGACGCTCACCATCCGCAAGTTCAAGAAGGACAAGCTGACGCTGAAGCAGCTCGTCCAGTTCAATTCCGTGTCGCCGGAAGGCGCTACCGTTCTGGAGATCATCGGCCGCAGCCGCTGCAACGTGCTGATCTCCGGCGGTACCGGTTCGGGCAAGACGACGCTGCTCAACTGCCTGACCGCCTATATCGATTCCACCGAACGCATCATCACCTGCGAGGATGCGGCGGAGCTGCAGCTGCAGCAGCCGCATGTGGTGCGTCTGGAAACCCGCCCGCCCAACCTTGAGGGCGAGGGCGAGGTGACCATGCGCGACCTGGTCAAGAACTGCCTGCGCATGCGGCCCGAACGCATCATCGTCGGCGAGGTCCGCGGACCCGAGGCCTTCGATCTGCTGCAGGCGATGAACACCGGCCACGACGGCTCGATGGGCACGCTCCACGCCAACAGCCCGCGCGAGGCCCTCTCGCGTCTGGAATCGATGATCACCATGGGCGGCTTCTCGCTCCCCTCCAAGACCCTGCGCGAGATGATCGTGTCCTCCATCGACGTGATCGTCCAGGCGCAGCGCCTGCGCGACGGCTCGCGCCGCATCACCCATGTCTCCGAGGTCATGGGCATGGAGGGCGACGTCATCATCACCCAGGACGTGTTCCTCTACGACATCCTCGGCGAGGACGCGAACGGCAAGCTGATCGGGCGGCACCGCTCCACCGGCATCGGCCGTCCGAAGTTCTGGGAAAAGGCCCGCTACTTCGGTGAGGAACACCGTCTCGCCGCGGCGCTTGACGCGGCCGAAGTGCGCGAGGACGGCAATGTCTGAGCTGAAGGACTTTCTCTCGCCCGAACTGACGATGCTGGCAACCGCCCTGCTTGCCACCTTTTCCATCGGCGGCATCCTCTATGCGCTGCTTCAGCCGATGCTGACGGGAGAAAAGCAGCGTGACAAGCGCCTCAAGTCCGTCTCCAGCCGCGCCACGACCATCGACGCCGCCCGTCTCCTGAAGGACAACGACCGGCGCCGCAAGTCCGTTCAGGACCAGCTTCGCGATTTCGAAACCCGGGAAAAGAAGCGCAAGGACAAACAGGCGCGTCTCACGCTCGAGGAGCGGATCGAGCAGGCGGGGCTGACCTGGACGCGGCGCACGTTCTACATCTTCTCCGTGGTCAGCGGCCTTGTCGTCACCTTGATCGGCTTCTCGATCACCTCGTCGATCCTCGTAAACGCCGGCTTCGCCTTTGTCGGCTTCTTCGGCATTCCCCGCTTCTATCTGGGGCGCAAGAAGAAGAAGCGCATCGACGCGTTTCTCAATGAATTGCCGAATGCGGTGGATGTCATCGTGCGCGGTACCAAGGCGGGTCTGCCCCTGGCGGAATGCTTCCAGATCGTGGCGGCCGAGGCGCGCGATCCGATCCGGACGGAGTTTCGCCGCCTGATCGAGGCGCAAACGATGGGCGTCACGCTGAGCGAGGCGATCACCAAGCTGCCGCAGCGCATGCCGGTGGCGGAAGCGAATTTTCTCGCGATCGTCGTTGCCATCCAGTCGCAGGCCGGCGGCTCGATGTCGGAGGCGCTCGGCAATCTGTCCAAGGTGCTGCGCGAGCGCAAGGCGATGAAGGGCAAGATCCAGGCGATGAGCCAGGAGGCGAAATCCTCCGCCGCGATCATCGGGTCGTTGCCGTTCCTGGTTGTCGGCGTGCTGTCGCTGACGAGCCCGTCCTACATCATGCTTCTGGTCACCGAACCCGCAGGCAACATGATCCTCGCCTTTTCCGGATTTTGGATGCTGACGGGAATGGCCATCATGAAGAAGATGATCAACTTTGACTTCTGACGCGAAGGCCCGGCCATGATGGGACTGGATTTTTCTGATCTGATGAGCCAGCAGATGATCATCGCCGCGCTGACGATGGTCGCGGTTGCCGGCACGGTCTTCGTGCTGGTGATGCCGCTGCTTGAGGGCGACAAGCTGAAGAGCCGCATGAAGTCGGTGGCGCTCGAGCGCGACCAGATGCGCGCCCGCGAACGCGCGCGCATGGCCGACGAGAAAGCCAATGCAAGGGTCTCCCTGCGCAATCAGCCCAAGCAGCAGGTGCAGCGCATTGTCGACCGGCTCAACCTCAAGCATTTGATGTCGGACGAACAGACCAAGCTGCGGCTTATGCGGGCCGGATTTCGCGGCACCAAGCCGCTCTACATGTTCCTGTTTGCGCGGCTGGTCATGCCGGTGGTGCTGTTTGTCGTGGCGCTGTTCTACACCTTCGTGGTGCTGCAGCTCGAACAGCCGCCGATGGTCAAGGTCCTGATCGCCAGTGTGGTCGCCTTCATCGGCTACTATGCACCCGACCTGTATCTCAAGAACCGGATCCAGAACCGCCAGCTGTCGATCAACCGGGCCTGGCCGGATTCGCTCGACCTGATGCTGATCTGCGTGGAATCGGGCATGTCCATCGAGGTCGCCTTTCGCAAGGTCTCGGAGGAAATCGGCGTGCAGTCGATCGCGCTCGCCGAGGAACTGACGCTGACCAACGCCGAACTGTCCTATCTCGGCGAACGCCGGCTCGCCTATGAAAACCTTGCCAAGCGCACGGGCCTGGAAGGCGTCAAGAACGTCTCGCTCGCCCTCATCCAGGCGGAGCGCTACGGCACGCCGGTGTCGCAGGCGCTGCGGGTGATGGCCGACGAGAACCGGGCGCAGCGCATGCAGGCGGCCGAGAAAAAGGCCGCCGCCCTGCCGCCGAAGCTGACGGTTCCGATGATCGTGTTCTTCCTGCCGGTGCTTCTGGCCGTGATCATCGGCCCGGTGATTATCCAGGCGCTCGCCACCTTCAAGTGATCCGCAAGAGGGCGCGCGGCCCGAGACGCGGACCCGACCGCCGGCTCAGACATCAAAAAGGCCTCCGGGACGATCCCGGAGGCCTTTTTGATGTCTGCACTGCCGACCCGTGCCGGAGGGGGAAGAGAAGGGTGCCCCGGCGGGATCAGCCGCCACGCTTCTTCTTGTCGGCGGCGGAGATCTCCGCCCAGGAATTGCGCTGCGCCAGCATCGATTTCAGATAGGCGATATTCTGGTTGGCCTGTGCCGGGTCGATTTCCGAGCGCGCCACGCTTTCGGCCTCCTGAAAACGTCCCTGCAATCCGATCGACAGGGCGAGGTTCTGCCGGATGCGGCTGTCGGCCTTGGGGCTGGCGGCGGCTTTCTGGAGGATTTCCTCGGCCTGTTTCACCTCTCCCGCCAGCAGATAGGACATGGCGAGATTGTTGAGCAGGCTCGGCTCGTCGGGCGCGATCTTCAGCGCCTGGCCGTAAAGCGAGCGGGCCTTGTTGGTGTTGCCCATCTGGTCCTCGATCGCCGCTTCCGCGGAGAGAAGACGCCAGTCCGGACGGGTGGGGGTCTGGGCGCCCTTGATCACCTGAAGCGCTTCCGGCAGTTTGCCGCTCATTGCCAGCACCTTGCCATAGGCGGCGGCGATGTCGCGGTCGCTCTGCTTGTTGATCACCGCCTTGCGCAAGACGGCCTCGGCCTGCGGGATCTGGCCGTTGCGCCGGAGCGCGGCGGCGTAATTCAGGATGTTCTCGCGGTTGTCGGGCGACTTCTCGTAGGCCTGCCCCCAGTAGCCAACGGCCTGGCGCGCGGTGTCGGAGCCGGGCGCGGCGTAGCTTTGGGTGGCGCTCGCATGGGTGCCGACCGCCCGTTTGGACGAGGCGCATCCGCTTGCGGCAAGCGCTGCGGCCAGCGACAGGGCAAGGACGATATGGCTGGGGACGGAGCGTCCCCGGGAACGGCGCGTGGATGGCATGGTGCCAGGCTCCTCAACGCGAAAGACGGGTTTGCAAATTGCGCTCCCCCATCAATACGTCGTTAACCCTAATGCTTCGTTAAACGTCGCGGCCGCCTGCGTCCGCTCGTGCCGCCGTCGTGCGGATTGCGGCCCGATGGGCCTTCATGCTTTAACGTCGGTTCCGTCCCGTTTCCAACATGAGGCTCAAGACCTTGCGCCAGTCCCTGCGTGCCTTCGATCCCGCCCTGAAGCCGGTTCCCCTTCACCTCGTCGACAAGGCCGGATGCACCGAGACGTTGCAGCGGCTGGGCCCGGGCGCCGGCGAATGGGCCACCGCAAACGGCTTCGAGGGGGCTGCCGGTCAGCTTCTGCTGGTTCCGGGCGAGGGCGGCGCGGCGGCGGCTGCGCTTTATGGCGTGGCCGACCCGAAGGATCCGGGGTTCGCCGCGGGCGATCTCGCGCGCAAGCTTCCCGGCGGCGACTACGCGCTCAAGCTTGAGGGCAAGGCGCGCCGCGAAACGCTGCTTGCCTTCGCGCTCTCCTCCTACCGGTTCGACCGCTATCGCAAGCCGTCGAGCCAGCGCGCGCCGGTCATCGTCCTCGACGAAAGCGACGACGCCGAGTCGCTGGGGATCGTGCTCGATGGCGTCGGGCTTGCCCGCGACCTGATCAACACCCCGGCGAACGACCTCGGGCCGGCGGAACTGGCCGCGGCCGCGCGCGAACTCTTCGCCCTGCACGGCGGTTCCACGCGGGTGGTCGAGGGCGAGACGCTGGTCGCCGACGGCTTCCCGATGATCCATGCGGTGGGACGGGCAAGCAGCCGCGCGCCGCGCCTGGTCGATGCGGTCTGGGGCGCGGAGGACGCGCCCAGGGTGACGCTGGTCGGCAAGGGCGTCGTCTTCGACACCGGCGGTCTCGACATCAAGCCGGCAAGCGGCATGGCCCTGATGAAGAAGGACATGGGCGGCGCGGCCAATGTTCTGGGCCTTGCCTCCATGATCATGGCGGCGAACCTGCCGGTGCGCCTGCGCGTTCTGATCCCGGCGGTGGAAAACGCCATTTCCGGATCCGCCTTCCGCCCCGGCGACATTCTCGACAGCCGCAAGGGGCTTAGGGTCGAAATCGGCAACACGGACGCGGAAGGCCGGCTTGTGCTCGGCGATGCGCTCACCCTTGCCGACGAGGAAAAGCCCGAGATCCTGATCGACATGGCGACCCTGACCGGGGCGGCCCGCGTCGCGCTCGGCCCCGAGCTGCCGCCGTATTTCACCGACGACGAGAGCTTTGCCGGCGACCTCGCCGCGAAGGCGGAGGAAACCCGCGATCCGCTGTGGCGCCTGCCGCTGTGGCGTCCCTACGAGAGCTATCTGGAAAGCCGCGTCGCGGACATCAACCACATCAACACGACCGGTGCCGGTTTCGCCGGCTCGATCACGGCGGCGCTGTTTCTCTCCCGTTTCGTCGAAAACGCCGCGACCTGGGTGCATCTCGACATCTACGGCTGGTCGCCGTCCGACCGTCCGGGGCGTCCCGCCGGCGGCGAGGCGCAGGGCATTCGCGCCCTCTTCGCCTTGCTCACGGAGCGCTTTTCGCGCGGGTAGGGGCGTAGCCTCCCCATCGGCAGCGCATAACGGAACCGAAACGATTTCGCGCCATGATGCCTGAACCGTGCTGATCGGCACGGGCAAGCGGATGGGGACGAAATGGGTGTCGAGATACGGCCCTCGCAGGCGTTGCGCCTGTGGCACGACGTCACGATGGAGCTTGTCACCGACGGGGACAAGGACCTGACGGCGCGCCAGATGGCGATCCTGCTGACGGTCTATCTGGAGCCGCCGCCGCATACGGTGCGCGGCCTGGCGGCCCGGCTGAACGTGACGAAACCGGTGATCACCCGCGCGCTCGACACGCTGGGCGGCATGAAGCTCCTGTCGCGCAAGCGCGACGAGGCCGACCGCCGCAACGTCGTCATCACGCGAACGGTTGCCGGCGCGCTCTATCTGGAAGAGATTGCCGATACAATTGTCGCCAAGGCGGCGACGATGCCCCGCTGACCGATCCGACGGACGCCGCCACCATGTCAGATGCTTCTCCCGCCTCCCTTGACCGCCGCCTGCATCCGGTGCGCCCGGATCTGGCGGCCGAGAGCTATCGCGGGCGGGTCGAGGCCGATGCCTTTGCACCCGGCGTCGCCATGCAGGTCGCGGCCGACAGCGTGGCCCTGCGCCCCGTGCCCGACCTTGCGCGCTCCATCGACACCGAGGCGCTCCATGGGGAGGCTTTCACTGTCTACGAGACGCGGGCCGACGGCTGGGCCTGGGGGCAGCTGGAGACCGACGGCTACGTCGGTTATCTCCCGGCCGAGGCGCTTGGCGCTGTCGGCGAGGCGCCGACCCATCGCGTCGCGATCTTGCGCAGCTACCGCTATCCGGATGCGGAACTGAGATCCCCGCCGCTTGGTCTCCTGTCCATGGGGGCAAGGGTCCGCGTCATCGGCCATGCGACAACGCGCGGGCTGGAGTTCGCCCTGCTCGACGACGGCTCGGCCATGGTCGCGCGTCATCTCGTTCCGCTTGATCACCGCGAGGCGGACTGGGTCGGCGTTGCGGAAACCTTTCTCGGTACGCCCTATCTGTGGGGCGGGCGCACGTCGCTCGGGCTCGACTGTTCGGCCATCGTCCAGCTTGCGGCAGCAGCCGCGGGTCTGGCTCTGCCGCGCGACACTGACATGCAGGAAAGCGAGGTCGGCGAGCCGCTCGACATCGCCGCCGGCCTGCCCGCGCTCACGCGCGGCGACCTCGTGTTCTGGAAGGGCCACGTCGGCATCATGCGCGATGGCGAGACGCTGCTGCATGCCAATGGCCACAGCATGTCGGTGGCGAGCGAACCGCTGGCGCCGGCGGTCGCACGCATTGCCCGCAACGAATGGGGCGCCGTGACGTCTGTGCGTCGGATCGCCTGGTGACGGGGTGCGTGGTGTTTCCGTCTGGCCGCGTGATCTGCGGGGCAGATCCCGTCCCGACCCGTGACACGCCATGACCGTCGAGATCCGGCCGCATCATCTGTTGTGCATTCTCACCTATGCGGGAAAGGGCTACTCGCAGGCATTCACGCGCAACTACGACCGGATTGTCGCGCGGCTGAACGCTGGCGAAACGGTCCGGATCGTCGACGGCCCGGATGCGATCTGCGCTCCGGTGGTCGCGGCGGAAGCCGAGCCGCATTGCCATGGCGACAGCGTCACGCGGCGCGACAGGGACGCGCTGGCAAGCCTGGCGGAGCTGCTGCGCCGACCCATCGGGGTCGGCGACGACTTTATGCTGGACGCCGCGACGCTCGCCCGGCTGCGCGAGGCCTTTGCGAGCGGCGCCATCCGCACCGCCTGCGACGGCTGCCAGTGGTCTGAGCTGTGTACCACCATCGCCGGGCGCGGGTTCAGGGCCACCGCCTTGTCCGGACAGGGTCTTCCCGGTCAGTCGAACGACCGGGCGTAGATTGCCTGGGACACCTCGTCGGCGGTCTTCAGGATTCGCACCACCAGCGGCACCAGGATCGCCTTGAGGTTCCGGTCGAGTCCTCTGGCGCGCTGCGCCTCGCGGACGTCGTCAAGCGCCGTGCGGACGAGGGGCACGAACCGCAGGAACAGCGAGACCGCCAGGGCGATCTGTGCCTTTGGCACCCAGGAGGGCGCGAAGCGCAGCGCGGAGAGGATCCCGTCGACGAATTCGCTCGTTCTGGTCGTGAGCGTAACGAGAGCAGCCGCCAGGATGAGGACGACGAAGCGGGCGACGATGAACCCGGCGAAGACGACGTCGGTCATATAGAGCTGGACCGCGAAGATCGCGGCGAGAATCCACAAGGCGGGGCGCAGGGAGACGATGGCATGGCGCGGGCCAAGGCCGGCGAGTGCGAACCCCGCGAACACCAGAACCCCGGCAACCGTGACGGCGATCCAGCCCTCGAAGACGAAGAGGCTCGTGCACAGGACAACGAGCGCTGCGATTTTCACGACGGGGCGGGCCCGGTGAACGGGACTGTCCGCGAAGACATAGAGATCGGTCAGCATCGCGCGCTCGCGACATAGCCCGCCACCACCGTCGCGGGGTCGCCGTCGGCGACGATTGTCCCGTCCTCGATGTGAAGAACCCGGTCGAAATCCGCAAGCAGGTCGAGATCATGCGACACCAGCACGACATGCTCGTCCAACGCGTCGATGGCGGTCATGAACTTGCGCTTGTTCCACAGATCGAGCAGCGTGGTCGGCTCGTCCAGCACGATCATGCGCGGCCGCATCACCAGAACGCCGGCAAGCGCGATCATCTGTTTTTCGCCGCCGCTCAGCTGATGGGTGAAGCGGTCGCGCAGATGGGTCAGATCGAAGCGTTCCAGAACCGCCTCGATCCGGGCCTGTGTCTCGCGCGCCGACAATTTCAGGTTCTTGAGGCCGAAGGCCAGATCCTCCGAGACGATCGGATAGACGATCTGGTTGTCCGGATTCTGGAACACGAAGCCGACATGGCGCCGCAGCGCCTCGCGTTCGTGGGGGGCATCGAGCGCGACCCGTCCGCTCGTCGGTTTCTCGATGCCGTTGAACAGGCGCGCGAAGGTGCTCTTGCCGGAGCCGTTGCGGCCGATGATGCCGACACGCCTCTCCTTGAGGTGCACGGTGATGCCGCCAAGGATGGCGACCCCGTTTTTCTCGACGGAAACATCGGTGAACGCAATCACGGCGGGTTTGGTCCGTCAGGTTTGTTTCTGGGTCCGGGAGCGGGGCGTGATGATCGGATAGGACCGTTTCACCGTGACGATGACGCCAGCCGCGACGAGGGCCTTGACGATGTCGCCGGGGATGAACGGCAGCGACCCGGTGAGCGCCGTGCCGACCGGGATCTTGGCCACGGCGGCAATCCAGGGGACGCCGATCGCGTAGAGCAGGACCACGCCGCCGGCAACGCAGATCGCAAGCGCAACGACATAGTTCAGGCGGTTCCAGAAGAGCTCGGTCAGGAAACCGATGGCGAAGGCCGCCACGATCCAGCCGACCAGGAATCCGCCCGAGGGGCCGAGAAAGACGCCGAAGCCGCCGCGCCCGCCGGCGAGCAGCGGCAATCCGAGCGCGACCAGGGCGAGAAACAGGACAAGGGCAAGTCCGCCGCGCGCGGCGCCGAGAACGCCGCCTGCCAGCATGACGCCGAGCGATTGCGCCGTCACCGGAACCCCGACCACCGGGAGCGTGATCGGCGGGAAGACCGCCAGCGCCGCGACAATGGCGGCAAAGAGAGCGATAAAGACGACATCACGAGTGTCCATGGTGGTCCTCAAATCGGTGCGGCGGCGGCGCGCCGGAGCAGCCGGCGATTGTGATCCCTGAAATCGCTGAAGCGCGAAAGCCTGGCGCCGTCCGGGGCGCCGATGTCGATGTGCGAGCGGGTGAAGGCTCTGTATCCGGATTTCCGGCCCGTGACACGAGCCTCCGCGCCCGTTGCGGATCCTGGCAGGAACCCGCGTCGACGACCCGCATAGCGAATGCAGCGCGTTTCGGCAACGTTCCTTCGCCCGGCATGGTGCTTCGCTGAACCGCATATCCGGTGTCGGGCGCGCGGCTGATGTGACCTTCCCCAGGGCGACAGGGCCCGGGTTCTGTCTCAGGGGAAGGCGTACCATGAAGTACGAAGATGCGTCTCTTGTCTTGGTGCGCGCAAGCAAGATGCAAGAAGGCGGGTTTGCGAGAAATATTCGATTGAAACTGATCTTGTGAATGATGGTTAATTCCAGTTCGGCGGTGAAGTCTGATATGCGCCAAACGCATTTGTCATCAACGATGACACGGGGTATCCCTTGCGCATCTTCGGTGCCGCAAGGGGCGCTGCGCCGGGGATGACACGCGCACCGTGCCCTTGGCGTCGAGCCAAGCCGCGGTCCGCATCTTTTCGAGACAGGCACATCGCGGTCGTTCGGGTCTTGCGGGACACGGACGCATCCTTGCGTTTGCGCTTTGGACGGGACGATACCCACACATGATGCATGCGATACCCCATGCAGTCTTTCTGCACGTGGAAGCCGATTCACGCGATGCCGGCATCCTGAGCGATGCACTGGCGCGGGTGACCCGCAACATCCGGATCCGCCGGGTGAGCGCGGCGGAAACGGCGCTGGAGCTGATCTCCGAGAGCGGGGAGGGCGGACCGCCGTTCGATTGCGTGGTGACCTCGCTGTGCCTGCCCGGCCTCGACGGCGCGGGGCTTGCCCGCCGCCTGCGCCAGCGTTTCGATGCGGCGACGCTTCCCGTCTTCGGACTGACGCGCGACACCCCGGCCGCGACCCCCGAGAGTGACTGGTTCGATGCCGTGTTCCAGAAGGCCGGCGACGTGCGCGGGATCCTTCCCGCCGCCTCGGCCATCGTCGACCTGTGGTTTACCCAGGCACGCCGCTTCCACTGCTGAGGACGACTGCCGCTCAGTAGCCGCGCGCCGGATCCACCCGGTTTTCAAGGGTGCCGTCAGCCTCGAAACGCCGGATCTGCTCCGCGACATAATCGGAAATCGCCTCCGGATCGCTGTCGGCGGCCACATGCGGCGTCAGGATGGCGTTTTCGCAGTCCCACAGCGGGCTGTCGGCTGCAAGCGGCTCCGTCTCGAAGACATCGAGGCTTGCCGCCTTGAGGGTTCCGTCCTTGAGGGCGGCCACGAGATCCGCCTCCACATGGCTGCCGCCGCGCCCTGCGTTGATGAAGACCGGCCCGCCGAGCACGCCGTCGCGGGCGAGCCTTTCCAGCACGCTCCGGTTCACCAGGCCGCGCGTCTCCTCCGTCAGCGGCAAGAGGTTCACCAGCACGTCGGTGCGCGCCAGGAAGGCGTCGAACTCGGCGTCGCCCGCATAGCAGTCGATGCCTTCAAGCGTCTTCTTCGAGCGCGACCAGCCGGCGACGGAGAAGCCCAGCCGTTTCAGCACATCCGCAGCATCCGTGCCGAGCACGCCGAGGCCGAGGATCCCGACCCTGAGGTCGCGGGCGCTCGGCTGGGTCAGCTCGCGCCAGACCTTCTCGCGCTGCTGGGCGGCATAGGCGAGATGCTGGCGGTGGTGCAACAGCACCTGAAGCGCGATCCACTCGCTCATGCGTGCGGTCAGGTCCGGATCGACGACGCGCACGATGGGAACCTGCGGCAGGTTTTTCTGACCGAGCAGATGATCGACTCCGGCGCCGAGCGAGAACACGACATCCAGGTTCGCACAGGCGTTGAGAGCCTCCGCCGGCGCCTTCCACGCCAGCGCATAGCGGATGTCGGCGGGATCGCCGACGGCATCCGGCCAGCTGCGGATGTCGCGGTCGGGAAAGCGCGCCTTCAGCCGAGCGACCCAGGGCCCCGTGTCCCATCCGTTTACCGCGACAAGCAGCGCCATGTCCGACCTCCCGAAATTGCGTGACAAAACCCGTTTGCGATCAAGTCGCTGTCATAGCCCGTCGGGACTACCGGCGAAAGGGGAGGCGGTCCGCGCGCCGTTTTCCGGCGATGTGGAGGGCGCGCCGGATGCGGCCGCGCCATTGGCGCGGGCCGGGGTTTCGGGCGCGAGGTCAAGCGCGCCGATGCCGCGCCCGCGCTTGCCGATCTTGTCGGTGGAAATCAGGATCTGGCCGATGTCGTCGTTTGCCTGCGAGAAATGCTTCTGCAGTTTCTGGACGCGTTCTTCCAGCCGGTCGATGTCCTTGACCAGATGGCCGACCTCCGCCTGGATCAGATGGGCTTCCTCGCGCATGCGGGCGTCGCGCAGCAGCGACTGCACCACCTGCACGCAGAGCATCAAGAGCGACGGCGAGACGATGACGACGCGCAGCCGATGCGCGCGCTGCACCAGATCGTCGAACTCTTCGTGGATTTCGGCGAAGACGCTTTCCGACGGCACGAACATGAAGGCGGTGTCCTGGGTTTCTCCCGGGATCAGGTAGCGCTCCTTGATGTCGGCGAGATGCTTGCCGATGTCGCGGCGAAAGCGGGCCCGCGCCTGCTTGAGCTGTTCGGCGTCCTCCGCCCGGCGGATGTCGCTGTGGGCCTCCAGCGGAAACTTGGCGTCGATCACGAGCGGCGGCGCGCCGCCCGGCAGATGGATCAGGCAGTCGGGGCGCACGCCGCTCGCCAGCGTCGCCTGAAAACTGTAGCTGCCCGGCGGCAGCGCGTCCTGGATCAGAGCTTCCATGCGGCCCTGGCCGAAGGCGCCGCGCGTCTGCTTGTTGGATAAGACCGATTGCAGCGCGCCGACCTGGCCGCTCAGTTCGCGGATGGTGGTCTGCGCCCGGTCGATCACCGCGAGGCGCTCGTGCAGGTGACGCAATCCGTCGTGGGTCCGCTTGGTGCCGTCGGCCATCGACTGGCCGAGCTTGTGGCTCATGCCGTCGAGCCGCTCGTTCACCGCGCGCATCAGGTCACCCTGGCGGGTGCCGAAGACCTCGGCCATGGTCTGCATCCGGCCGGTCATTTCCGATTGCACCTTGAGCAACTCGGAGATCCGCGCTTCCAGTTCGCGGGCCTGGTCCTCCGCCCGCCACTCCGCGTGGCGGCGCGCCCGCGACAGATGCATCAGCGCGAACAGCGCCAGCACGAGCAGCACGGCCACGCCGACGGCTGCAGCCGTCAGGGCTTCGGCCACGGTGACGGGCCTTGCGCCCAGGGAAAACAGAATCGCATCCATGGAAACAAATATAGAACATCCGTGCGCAACGGAAAACGCCCGCGTTCGAGCCCTTCAGGGCATCCGCGCGTTGACGCCGGCGCGCGCATCTCATATTTGAGCGGCATGACAAAGCGAGACATTCTCATCCTGCCGGAGGCGAAGCTGCGCCTCGTCAGCGATCCCGTGGAGCGGGTCGACGATGCCGTGCGCCAGCTGGCCGACGACATGCTGGAAACCATGTATGCCGCGCCCGGCATCGGGCTGGCCGCGATCCAGATCGGCGAGCCGAGGCGCATGCTGGTGATGGATGTGGCGCGCGAGGACGAGGATCCCGACCCGATGGTGGTGATCAACCCCGAGATCGTGTGGGAATCCCCGGAGCTCTCCGTCTATCAGGAAGGCTGCCTGTCCATTCCCGAGTATTATGCGGACGTGGAGCGCCCGGCGCGCATCGGCCTGCGCTTTCTCGACCGCGAGGGCGCGGAGCGCGAGCTGGAGGCCGACGGGCTGCTCGCCACCTGCCTGCAGCATGAGATCGATCACCTGAACGGCGTGCTGTTCATCGATCACATCTCCAAGCTCAAGCGCGACCGGGTGATGAAGAAGTTCCAGAAGCAGGCGCGACTGGCGGATAAGTCTTGAGGATTGCGCCGGCCATGGGCCGGGCGGTGACGCGCGCGGGGGCGAGGTGATGGAAACAGCCTATTTCCTCAAGGTGTTCGCCGCGCTTTTCGCGATCATGAGTCCGATCGCCAACCTGCCGTTGTTCCTGTCCCTGACGGCCGACCGGACGCCGGGCGAAGCCCGCAAGGTGGCCGTCACCGTGATTGCCGGTCTGGTCGTCGGCGCGGCGCTGATCCTTCTGACCGGCGACCGGCTACTCGGCGTTTTCGGCATCGGTCTGAACGATTTCCGCCTCGCTGGCGGCTTGCTCATCCTGCTGATCGCGCTCTCCATGCTGCATGGCGGGGAGAGTGCGGCCCACGCGGGCACCGCGCGCGAGAAGGATCATCACAAGGCGGTCGAAAATCCCGGCATCTATCCGCTGACGGTGCCGATCCTGCTCGGTCCGGGAACCATCTCGACGATCATCGTCTTCAAGCAGCAGGCAAATGGCGCTGCGGAACAGACGGCGGTGGTTGCCGCGATTGCGGCAAGCGTGACCCTCATCGGGCTGACCTTTCTGGCCGGTCCCGCGCTCGGGCGACTGCTCGGACAGACGGCCATCAGCATCATGAGCCGGATCATGGGAATGATCCTGGCCGCGATCGCGATGGAAATGATGGTCTCGAGCCTCAGGGCGTTGTGGCCGGGGCTTGCCGGCTGACGGCGCACAGACGAGCGAAAGAAGGAAACGCGCATGAGCTTGCGGATCGTCTTCATGGGAACGCCGGAGTTTTCCGTCCCCACGCTGATGGAAATCGTCGGCCAGGGGCATGATGTCGTCGCCTGCTACACCCAGCCGCCGCGCAAGGCCGGGCGTGGCATGGAGGAGCGCAAGTCCGCCGTGCATCAGGCGGCCGAAACGCTCGGCATCGAGGTGCGCACGCCGACTTCGCTGAAATCCGCCGAGGAACAGGCGCGTTTCGCCGAGCTCGACGCCGATGTCGCGGTGGTCGTCGCTTACGGGCTGCTGTTGCCGCAGGCCGTTCTCGACGCGCCGAAAAACGGCTGCCTCAATCTCCACGCCTCGCTGCTGCCGCGCTGGCGCGGGGCCGCGCCAATCAACCGCGCGATCATGGCCGGCGACCGGGAAACCGGCGTCGAGGTGATGCGCATGGAAGCCGGTCTCGACACCGGTCCGGTGTGCATGGCCGAACGCGTTGCCATCAACGACGCCATGACGGCGGGCGATCTGCACGACCGGCTCTCCACGCTCGGCGGCGACCTGATGGTCCGGGCGCTGGCGGCGCTCGCCCGCGGCGGTCTGACCGAAACGCCGCAGGCGGAAGAGGGCGTCACCTACGCCCGCAAGCTTGCCAAGTCGGAGACCCGCATCGACTGGACGCAGGCAGCACGTGCCGTGCACGATCACATTCGTGGCCTGTCGCCCTTTCCCGGCGCCTGGTGCGAGATGGAAATCGGCGGCGCGCGCGAGCGCGTGAAGATCCTGCGCAGCGCCCTCGCCGACGATACGTCGACCACGGGTCCCGGAACGCTGCTTGACGCGGAGGACGACCGGCTGGTCGTTGCCTGCGGCGAGGGCGCGGTGCGCCTGCTCCAGCTTCAGCGCGCCGGACGCAAGCCGATGGCCGCCGACGCCTTCCTGCGCGGCGCGCAGCTTCGCGTCGGCGACGAGATCGCCTAGGATCGGAAACGACGCCTCAACCGGACCCTGATCATGACCCGCCATCCCGTCCCAGAACCTGTCCTTCGCCCCGTTGCGGAGTCCGATCACGCGGACATCTCGATGCTGCTCGCCGCCGCCTTCGGCCAGGACGCGGAAGCGCGTCTGGTGACGGAACTCAGGGCCTGCGGCGCGCTGATTCTCGAGCGCGTCTCCGTCGATCCGGACGGCACGCTTGAGGGCTATGTCGCCTTTTCCCGGGTCACCGGCGCGGGTGCGGCGCACCGTCTTGCCATCTCCTGTCTGGCGCCCGTCGCGGTGCGGCCCGACCGGCAGCGCAGCGGCGTCGGCACGCAACTGATCGCGGCGGCACTTGAGGAGCTGCGCAGCCAGGGCGAGGACCTCGTGCTGGTTCTCGGACCGCCGTCCTACTATCCGCGCTTCGGCTTCGATGCCGGGCTGGCGGCGAAGGTCGCCGCCCCCTTTGCCGGCACGGCCTTTCAGGCGCTCGCCCTGAGCGAAGACGCGCCAGCCGCCATGCCCATCGAGGTCGATTTCGCCACGCCCTTCCAGGCCTTCGACTGACCAGCGCACCGGGAAGCCATGCCCCGCTACAAGATTACCGTCGATTATGACGGCCGCCCCTTCGTCGGCTGGCAGCGCCAGGACAATGGCCCCTCGGTCCAGGCGGTCATCGAGCGCGCCATCCGCGCCTTTTCCGGCGAGACGGTTACCATCGGCGGCGCGGGGCGCACCGATTCCGGCGTGCATGCGCTCGGCCAGGTGGCGCATCTCGATCTGGAAAAGGACTGGCCGGCGGCGACCGTGCTCGGCGCGCTGAACTTCCACTGTCAGCCCGACCCGGTGGCGCTGCTCGATTGCGAGAAGATGCATGACGGCTTCGACGCGCGGTTTTCCGCGATCCGCCGGCACTACCGCTACCGGATCGCCAACCGCCTGGCGCCGCTCACCCACGACCGGGGCCTCGCCTGGCACGTGAAGAAGCCGCTTGACGCCGACGCCATGCATGAGGCGGCGCAGGTCTTCGTCGGCCATCACGACTTCACCACCTTTCGCCACACCCGCTGTCAGGCGAAGAGCCCGTGGAAGACGCTGGAGGCGTTTCGCGTCTGGCGCGACGGCGAGACGGTGATCGCGGAATGCAGCTCGCGCTCCTTCCTGCACAACCAGGTGCGCTCCATGGTCGGAACGCTCAGGCTGGTCGGCGACGGCCGTTGGACGACCGAGGACGTGGCCGCGGCACTTCAGGCGCGCGACCGCGAGGCCTGCGGGCCGGTCGCACCGCCCGACGGGCTCTATCTCACCCGCGTCGACTATCGTTCGGCGGAAGAAGACCGCGCATCGCGCGCGGCCTGGCTTGCCGAGGCCGCGGCCGCCGATGGCGCCGAAGACGATCGAGCCGAAGACTAGCTCGCGGAGGTGTCCTCGCCCGGCTGCGGTTCGGGCACCAGCTTGCGGTAGAGATGCCAGGTGGTGTGGCCGAGCACCGGCAGCGTGACGAGCAGGCCGGCGAAGACCGGCAGCATCGACAGGAGCATCGTCACGGTGATGATGAGCGCCCAGCCGATCATCGGCGCCGGGCTGGTGACCACCGCGCGCACGCTGGTGATCATCGCGGTGATGAAATCGACCTCCCGGTCGAGCAGCATCGGGAAGGACACCACTGTCAGCGAGAACAGCACGATGGACAGCGCCGCGCCGACGATGTTGCCGATCAACAGGAACATCAGACCTTCCGGCGTGGTCACCACCACCTCGACGAAGGCGGAGAAGCTGGCGAAGGACTGGAAGCCCAGGAACAGCGCCAGCAGCAGCCGCACCTGATACATCCACATGATCTGGACGAACAGCACGACGAAGGCCATCCACGCCAGCTCGCGCCGTCGCTGCGCCCAAATCACGGCGAGCACGCCGTACCAGTCGAGCGGCTCGCCGTTTTCCAGCCGGCGGCTGACCTCATAAAGGCCGACGGCCACAAACGGGCCGATCAGGCCGAAGGCGATGGCGAGCGGATAGCTCAGATAGCTCATGTGCAGCGCGGAAGCCGTCAGCAGCACGAAAATGCCGCCAAGCGCGTAGACGCCGCCGAAGAACAGGCCGAAGCGCGGCGCCTTGCGGAAATCGCGCATGCCTTCGCCAAGCGCATCGACGATGGCGTCGAAGCCGATGGCATTGACCCGTGTCGGGTCGGGCCGGCGTTCGAATGTGTCGTCCTGGGCCGCGCCGTCGCTGCTCGTCATGGGGTGTCCTCCGCAAACTGTTCTTGTGTCTGGCGCTACAATGCCACCGCCGGAGGGCGTCGAACAGTCGGAGAGTTTCGGATGCGGAGAGGTCAGACCCCGATGCCGTAGAGCCGCGCGATGGCTTCGCCGATCACCATGCCGAGCACAAACTCCAGGGCAACGAGGCTCGCGGCCAGGCCGAAGGAGCACTCGAGTGCGGCCCGCGTGACGATGTAGCGATAGCGCAGGAAGACGAAGACGATCGTGAGAAGCCCGAGAAGGTGCAGGGAGGAGCCGATCAGGCCGAAGTAGAACGCGGCGAAGAGCGGTGTCACGATCAGCGCCATCAGGAACTGCGACCAGTTGCGCAGAACGACGAAGGTTACATATCTGTCGGCGATGCCGAGCATTCCGGCGAAGGGCATCAGCGCCAGCGGAAACAGGAACCAGTCGACGACAAGCGCGAGGTAGCCGGCGGTCGCGAAATCGGCGAACTCCGGAAGGGCTTGATGCGTCAGTTCGATCCGGGTGAGCTCATAGTCGGAAAACGTGACGATCACATAGAAAAGCATGATCGGCACGATCAGCTGGAAGGACCGCCAGAAGCCGGAGATCGAGACATCAAAGAAGGCGAGATCGAGCGGACGGTTGAGAAACAGATCCCAGGCGCCTTTCGATGAAAGGCGGATTTCTGCAAGGCTGAGCATGATGTCGTCCTGAAGGTGGCCTTGAGAAAAATCTCAGGCCGCTGAAAAATAGCTGTCCAGAAACCGGCGATAGATTGCGGCCAGACGGTCGAGATCGGCCGTGGCCACCCGTTCGTCGATCTTGTGCATGGTCTGTCCGACGAGACCGAACTCGACGACAGGGCAATAATTCTTGATGAAACGCGCGTCGGAGGTGCCGCCGCCGGTCGACAATTCCGGCCGGCGTCCAGTCTCCGCTTCCACCGCCTCGCTCAGCGCATCGATCAGCGCCGCGTCATGGGTCAGGAAGCTGTCGCTGGAATCGGGGGCGAAGTCGAGGCTCCAGTCGCAGGAAAGCCCTGACACATCCGACAGCGCCTGCCGCAGCTTGGCGCGCAGGCTCTCGACCGACCAGATGTCGTTGAAACGCACGTTGAAGCGCGCTTGCGCCTGGCGCGGGATCACATTGGTCGCCGTGTTGCCGATGTCGATGGTGGTGATTTCCAGGTTCGACGGCTGGAAGCGCTCGTTGCCTTCATCAAGCGTGAGGGCCTGAAGCGCACCGAGCAGGGAGAGCAGGTCCGGCACCGGGTTCTTCGCCAGATGCGGATAGGCGACATGGCCCTGCACGCCGGTGACCGTCACGGTGCCGGTGAGCGATCCGCGCCGGCCGACCTTGATGGCGTCGCCGAGCGCGTCCGGATTGGTCGGTTCGCCGACGATACAGGCATCGAAGACATGCCCCTGCGCCTTTGCCCAGTCGAGCAGTTTCACCGTGCCGTTGATCGCCGGGCCTTCCTCGTCGCCCGTGATCAGGAAGGAAAGCGTGCCGGGGATCCTGCCGTCATGAGCGGCGACGAAATCGAGCGCCGCAGCCGCAAAGGCTGCGATCCCGCCCTTCATGTCGACCGCGCCGCGCCCGTAGAGCACGCCGTCGACGATCTCGCCGGAAAACGGCGGATGCGCCCAGGCGTCCTGATCGCCGGCCGGCACGACGTCGGTGTGCCCGGCGAAGACGAAATGCGGTGCGCCGGAGCCGATGGTGGCGAAGAGGTTTTCCACGTCCGGCGTGTTGTCGTCGCGAAACACCATGCGGCTCACGGTGAAGCCGGCCGCCTCCAGCCGCGCTTCCAGCAGCGCCAGCGCGCCGCCTTCCGCCGGTGTCACCGAGGGGCAGCGCAACAGGTCGCGGGCAAGGCTGACGGCGGGCGAAGGCGACTGGGTCATGGGCGGTCGGTCCGGATGCGGGGCGCGAGGGACGGGGTCAGGTCGGGCGTTTCCAGCGGCTGTTCGGTCCCGGCCCGTAGGCGTTGGGTCCGTCCTGTCCGGGGATCAGGCCAAGGCCGACGATGAATGCCAGATTGATGCCCGGCACGAAGACGAAGATGGCGAGAAATCCGGTCAGGCCGCGATCCTGCAGCCGCTTGATCACCAGCGCCAGTTCCACCCACTGAAAGACGATCAGCATGATCGGCATCAGCGGGTTGGCTTCGATAAAGGAGGTCATCGCCTCCGGCAGCGGCGTGTCCGGCGTGATCTGCGCATCGCGCAGCCAGACGGTGATCGCGATGGCGAAAAACGTCCAGACCAGCGCGAAGGAGAGCCAGTAGGGCTCGCGCGAGATGCGGCCGATCGGATTGAAGAACAGCCAGACCAGGCTTTGAGGTCCGGGATGGGGAACGGGTGCGGACATGGGGTCCCTTGCGCAAGCGGGCGGATTGCCGGGGCGGGCGGCGGCCTTCCGGTCACCCCATCAGGTAGGCCGTCCACCGCCGGCAATCAAGCCGGCGGCGGAGATGGCGGATCAGCGCGTCAGGCGCGCAGCAGCTCGTTGATCGAGGTCTTGGAGCGGGTCTTCTCGTCGACGCGCTTGACGATCACGGCGCAGTAGAGGTTCGGGCCCGGCTCGCCGTTCGGCATCGGCTTGCCCGGCATGGTGCCGGCGACGACGACCGAATAGGGCGGTACTTCCCCGTAGAAGACCTCGCCGGTGGCGCGGTCGACGATCTTGGTCGACTGGCCGATGTAGACGCCCATGCCGAGCACGGAGCCCTCGCGCACGATGCAGCCCTCGACGACTTCGGAACGCGCGCCGATGAAGCAATTGTCCTCGATGATCACCGGGCCGGCCTGCAGCGGCTCCAGCACGCCGCCGATGCCGACGCCGCCAGACAGGTGCACGCCCTTGCCGATCTGGGCGCAGGAGCCGACGGTCGCCCATGTGTCGACCATCGTGCCCTCGTCGACGAAGGCGCCGAGGTTGACGAAGGAGGGCATCAGCACGACGTCGCGGCCGATATGGGCGGAGCGGCGCACGATGCAGCCGGGAACCGCGCGGAAGCCGGCGGTCTCGAAGTCGACGCCACGCCAGCCGTCGAATTTCGACGGCACCTTGTCCCACCAGGTCGCGTCGCCCGGTCCGCCCTTGATCACTTCCATCGGGTTGAGCCGGAAGGAGAGCAGCACCGCCTTCTTCAGCCACTGGTTCACGACCCAGTCGCCGTCGCGCTTCTCGGCGACGCGCGCCTGACCGCGGTCGAGCAGGTCGAGCGCCGTGTTAACGGCATCGCGGATCTCGCCGGTCGTATGCGCGTCGATCTTGGCGCGATCCTCGAAGGCGGCATCGATGATGGCGGCCAGTTTCGACTGGTCGGTATGGGCTGTGTTCATGCGCGCGAAACTCCGGGCTGAATTCGTGGGATGAATGCGGGTTTTGAGCCAAATTCTGTCGGCGCGACCTAAGCCTTGCCGACCCGCGAAGTCAAGGCCGGGCAGGCGGTGGTGCAGCGCGCGCGGGTCGCGTGCGCAAGCCTCGATCATCCGGCCCGGCGAGTCATGTCGAGCAGCAGGGATCGCAGCCCCTGTCGCTCGGCCAGCGGTGCCCCGGTCAGATCGGCGAGCCAGATCCCGTCCGCCGCGGCCCGGACGGCGGCCAGTTGCACGCCCTCGTCGGTGGTCCGGTGCCGGTCGAGCCGCGCCTCGTACCAGCGCGCCCACAAGGCGCGCAGCTCCGCATCGGCCAGCATCGAGACATAGAGCGCGGCCCAGTGCCCGCCGCTCTGGGGCGGGGTCATGTCGAAAACGGACAGCAGATAGGCGCGGGTGAAGCTGCCATGCGGCTCGGGGTCGGCGGCGATGCGCGCGTCTAGATCGCGGTCGAGCGTCTCGAGAAGTTCCGCGAACACTGCATCGACGAGGGCCTGCTTGCTGGGAAAATGGTGCATGAAGCCGCCCTTGGTGACGCCGGCGGCCTCCGCCACGGCCTGCACGGTGACCGCCGCAAGCCCCTGCTCGACGGCAAGCCGCGCGGCTTCGTCGAGAAGCGCGCGGCGCACCTTTTCCGGTTCCTTCTTGCGGGTGTGGGCGTTCGTCATGTCAATGCGCCGCGCTTTTCGAAAAGACGTTGATGACGATGACGCCGGCCACGATCAGTCCCATCCCGACAAGAGCGGCCGCATCCAGCGCGAAGCGGAAGACCACGACGCCGATCAGCGCCGTCAGCACCACGCCGATGCCGGACCAGATGGCATAGGCGACGCCGAGCGGAATCGCTTTCAGCGCCTGCGACAGGAAGAACAGCGCGGCCAGGAAGCAGACCGCCATGCCGATGGTCGGGCCAAGCCGCGAGAATTGCTCGCTTTTCTGCAGCAGCGAGGATCCCGTGACCTCGAAGAGGATGGCGACGAGAAGCGACCCATAGGCAATCGTAAGCGGTGACATGACAAACACCCTGAACAAACACCCCGACCGGGCGGGAAAGGACTGGATACAAAAGATACCAAACGTTCGGTTTGTAAACAAGGCTGTCGGTCCGGACTTTGGTGCGATGCGCAACTCCGTCCTGCGGTGCGGCCGGCACGCGCGGATTCGCGCTACCGCCTGCACCGGCCATGCTGTATGTGCGGGTGCCATGGAACTCTGGATCCCGATCACCATCTTCGCAGCCTTTTGCCAGAACGCGCGCTCGGCGTTGCAAAAGCATTTGAAGGGCCGGCTCGGCACGACCGGCGCCACCTTCGTGCGCTTCGGCTATGGCTTCCCCTTCGCGCTAGCCTATCTGGCCGTGCTGCACGCCGGCTTTGGCTACGCGTTGCCCTCGCCGGGCGCGGAATTCTGGGCCATCGGGGCTGCGGGCGGGCTGGCGCAGATCGCCGCGACCTTCCTGCTGGTGCATCTGTTCAGCTACCGCAACTTCGTGGTCGGCACCGCCTATTCCAAGACCGAGCCGGTGCAGGCGGCCGTCTTCGGGCTGGTGTTCCTCGGCGAGACCGTGACCGCGATGGCCGCTTTCGCGATCGCCATCGGCGTCGCCGGCGTGGTGATGATCTCGCTCGCCGGCCAGCGCGTCGGGGTGAGGAGCGTTCTTGCCGCGCTCACCGGTCGTCCGGCGCTGATCGGTCTCGCGTCGGCGGCGCTCTTCGGGGTTTCGGCGGTCTGCGTGCGCGGAGCGTCGCTGTCGCTCGGCGGGCCGAATTTCCTGATGCAGGCCGGTTTCACGCTGGCCTATGTCACCGTGTTCCAGACCCTGGCGATGGCGCTCTGGATGATCTGGCGCGAGCCGGACCAACTGGCCGCGAGCCTTGCAAGCTGGCGGACCGCGGTCTGGGTCGGCCTGTCGGGGGTTGCCGGCTCCGCCGGCTGGTTCACGGCAATGACCCTGCAGCAGGTCGCCTATGTGCGTGCGCTCGCCCAGATCGAGCTGGTCTTCACCTTTCTCGTCTCCTGGCTCGTCTTCCATGAGCGCGTTCGCACGGCCGAGGCCGCGGGCGCGCTGCTGATCGTCGCCGGCATCGTGGTGCTGCTTCTGGGCGTGTGACGCGCGGCGCGCAGGGGCGGGGCTGCAATCAGGCCTTTTTCACGAATTGCGTCAGGATGACGATCCGCTGGCCTTCGACGCGGCCTTCGATATGGGCGGCATTGTCGGGCACCAGCGAGATCTTGCGCACCGCCGTGCCGCGCTTGGCGGTGAAGCCGGCGCCTTTCACGGGAAGGTCCTTGATCAGCGTGACGGTGTCGCCGGAGGCAAGCACCGCGCCGTTGCAGTCGACATGCACGACCGCATCGCCGTCCGTGTCGCCACCGCTCATGCCCTCTTCGGCCCAGGCTTGGACCTCAGGCTCCAGATAGGCGATCTCCAGCACCTCGCGCGCCCAGGGCGCTTCCGGCAGCGCTTTCAGGAGCCGCCAGGCGACGACCTGCACGGCCGGCTCCGGGCTCCAGATCGCCTCGTTGAGGCACTGCCAGTGCGGACCGTCGACGGGGCCGTTCTCGACCCCGTCCCGGCAGGTGTCGCAAAGCGGCAGGGTTTCATCGCGCGGTGCGATCGCGACGTCGGTTGTGGTGTCGGCAGAGCAAAGGGCGCAGGTCGCCATGGCATGTCCAATCGGTTGAGGGCGTCGCGCGCGGCACGATGCGGCGCGCGAGGAAAGGCGAGATCCGTGGCATAGGCCGTGGCACCTCATCTGTCCATGTCGGGGCAAGCCCGGATGAGACAGCCAGGCGTCCGGGCCTTTCACTCCTTGCGGGGCTTGTTGACCAGGGTCACCAGCACGAAGGAGATGATCATCAACAGCACCCAGGCGTTCAGCTTTGCGAGCGACACGAGGCGCCAGCCGTCGGCCTGGTCCGGATAGCGCCAGGCCTGCGCGAAGGTGCCGATGTTTTCCGCGAACCAGATGAACACTGCGACGAGGAAAAAGCCGAGCACCAGCGGCATGCGATGCCGGTAGCGATAGACGGAGTAATGCACGAAGGTGCGCCCGTAGAGCAGGAACAGCAGGGCGAACAGGCCGAGACGGATGTCCACCGTGTAGTGGTGGGTGAAGAAGTTCACATAGATCGCGATGGCGAACGCCCATGTCGTCCACAGCGGCGGATAGTGGCTGTAGCGAAAATCGAAGATCCGCGAGATCCGGGCGAGATAGCTGCCGACCGCGGCATACATGAAGCCGGAAAAGAGCGGCACGCCGCCGATGCGGAAGAAACTCTCCTCCGGATAGATCCACGAGCCGGCGGCGGTCTTGAACACTTCCATCGCGGTGCCCACAACATGGAAGATCAGGATCACCTTTGCCTCGTCCAGCGTTTCCAGCCGCGCGGCGAGCAGCCAGACCTGAAGCGCGAGGGCGGCGAGAAACAGGAAGTCGTAGCGCGCAAGCGCGGCATCGGCCGGATAGAGGAAGCGAGTGCCCAGGATCAATGCCAGCAGCAGCGCGCCATAGAGGCAGGCGTAGGCCTGCTTGATGCCGAAGGCGAGGAACTCGGTCGCTGCGCGCGCGGCGACCCCCTTGCCGAGGCGCCGGTAGACATGCGGCAACACAAGGTGCAGCACGCGTTCGGTTCGCGATGCAGCCGTCGCCGGCCGGCCCAGCCTTTGCACCAGATTGAGCCGCATGGCCTCGACCTTCTGCTGCTTGCGCTATCCGGCCCCGTGCTTCAGCGCGCCGTTGACGGCCCTGAGAAAGCCGGCGAGATCGTCGGTGACGAAGTCGACATGCGGCGCATTGGCGCCTTCCAGCTCCCATTCCTCGCGAAACACCGCGCGCGTGCCGTCCGGCACCAGCAGCACGGAGCGCATGCCGAGCCGGTGCGGCACGACGAGATTGCGGGCAAGGTCCTCGAACATCGCCGCGCGCGCCGGCGCGACCCCGGTGCGATCCATGAACAGGTTGTAGGCTTCCAGGTTCGGCTTGGGCAAAAGGCCGGCGGCGACGATGTCGAAGATGTCGTCGAACTGGTCGGAGATGCCGAGCCGCTCGGCGGTGCGTTCGGCATGCGGCTTGTCGCCATTGGTGAAGATGAACTTCTTGCCCGGCAGCTCGGCAATCATCCGGCCTAGTTCCGGGTTCGGCTCGATCGGCGAATAGTCGATGTCGTGCACATACTCCAGGAAGGCGTCCGGCTCGATGTCGTATTCGATCATAAGGCCGCGCAGCGTCGTTCCGTAGTCGCGGTAGAATTCCTTCTGCTTGATCCGCGCCTCATCCGCCGGCATGTCGAGCGTCCGCGCGATATAGTCGGAGATCCGCGTGTCGATCTGCTCGAACAGGTTGCTCGTCGCCGGATAGAGGGTGTTGTCGAGGTCGAACACCCAGGCTTCCACGCCCCTGAAGGCGCGCAGGTCGTGCTGGTGGGCGTGCCGGCCTTCGCCGTTGAGAGTGGGCGTGTCGGTCACGGGCGCAGCAGGGTCCCGGCGCCCTGGTCGGTGAACAGTTCCAGCAGCACCGCATGCGGCACCTTGCCGTTGAGGATGACGACGCCCTCCACACCGCGCTCGATCGCCTCGATACAGGTCTCGACCTTGGGGATCATGCCGCCGGAAATCGTGCCGTCCTCGATCAGCGCGCGCGCCTGGGCAACCGACAGCTCCTTGATCAGATTGCCGTCGCCGTCGAGCACGCCGGGTACATCGGTGAGGAACAAGAGTCGCTTGGCGTCTAGGGCCCCGGCGATGGCGCCGGCGAATGTGTCGGCGTTGATGTTGTAGGTCTCGCCGTCGCGACCCGGTGCCACCGGCGCCACGACGGGGATCAGCTCTTCCTTCATGACGAGCTTCAGCACGGTCGGATTGACCTCCGTCGGCTCGCCGACGAAGCCGAGGTCGATCACCTGCTCGATGGCGGAATTGGGATCGCGCACCCGGCGTTGCAGCTTTTGCGCGGTGACCAGATTGCCGTCCTTGCCGCAAAGCCCGATGGCCTTGCCGCCCTCGGAATTGATCAGATGCACCACTTCCTTGTTGATCGCGCCGGCCAGCACCATCTCGACCACCTCGACGGTCGCCTTGTCGGTGACGCGCAGGCCGTTGCGGAACTCGCTCTTGATGCCGAGACGCTCCAGCATGGAGCCGATCTGCGGTCCGCCGCCATGCACCACCACCGGCAGCACGCCGGCAAGGCGCAGCAAGGTGATGTCACGGGCAAAGGCGTGGCCGAGCTCCGCATCGCCCATCGCATGGCCGCCGTATTTCACCACGACGACCTGATCATCGTAGCGCAGCATGTAGGGCAGGGCCTTGGAGATGACCTGTGCAGGGTTGATCGGGGCGGCATCGGACATGGCGGGATTGAACTTTCGCAAGAACGGACGGGGCTTGTCGGCGTCATCGCCGGATCATGCGACGACGCGTCGCTCTATAGCGTTTTTCGCCGGAGGTCTCAATCGCGGGCGGTGAGTGAGGGCCCCGGCGTCAGGCGGCGCCCATGCGCAGGCCCGCAGCCGGCAGCCCGTCCTTCGACTGGCGGCGTGCGGCTTCGATATGCTCGCGGATCCGTTCGCTGCGCACGGGCCGCGAGAAGTGGTAGCCCTGGACGTCGGTGCAGCCGATCTGCGAGAGGAACCGCTTCTGCTCCTCCGTCTCGATGCCCTCGGCCGTGACCTTGAGGCCAAGATCGACCGCCAGTTTCACCACCGCGTGGGTCACGGTGTTGTAGTCGACATCGACGTTGAGGCCGTTGACGAAATGCCGGTCGACCTTGATCCGGTCGATGGAGAACTGCAGCAGGTGGTTGAGCGAGCCGAAACCCGTGCCGAAGTCGTCGAGAACGATCTGGGCGCCCATCTGCTTCAGCGCGCGCAGCGTGTCGGCCAGATCCGCATTCGGCGTGATCAGGATGTTCTCGGTGATCTCGAGGTCGAGATTGCGCCCGTCGAAGCCGGTGCGCTCCAGGATCGCGCGCACCCGGTTGACAAGCCGCGGATCGCGCAGCTGCCCGGCGAAAAGATTGACGGACAGGCGAAACCCGTGCGGCGCCTCGCGGGTCCACGGAAGCGCGGCACGGCAGGCGTCTTCCAGCACCTTGTAGCCGACGTCGGCCGCGTAGCGGCTGGCATCGAGCGCCGAGATGAAGGCGCCCGGCGACAGCCGTCCGCGTTCCGGATGGTCCCAGCGCAAGAGCGCCTCCGCCCCGATGATGCATTCGTCTTCCATGCGCACGATCGGCTGGAACACGAGGTCGAACTGGTCGTTGTCGAAGGCCTCGCACAGCTCCCGCGCCAGTGTGTTGCGGCAGTCCGCATCCCGGCGCATCGCGATGTCGAAAGTGATGAAGCGTCCGCGTCCGAGGGCCTTGGCCTCGTAGAGGGCAAGATCGGCATTGCCCATCAGCTGGCTGAAATTGCCGCCGTGTTCGGGCAGGGCGGCGATGCCGATGCTGCTGCCGCATTCCATGACGAAGTTGCCGATATCGGTCGGCCGGGAAATGGCGCGGGCGAGGCTGGCGGCATATTCGGCCACCGCTCCGTCGCGGTCGAGGCTGGGTTCGAGGATGGCGAATTCGTCGCCGCCGAGACGGGCGACGGTGGCGTCCGCCCCGACGCAGGCCCGGAGCCGTTTCGCCACGGCGATCAGTAATGTGTCGCCGGCCGAATGGCCGTAGGTGTCGTTGACCTGCTTGAAATGGTCGATGTCGAGCAGGAAGAGGGTCGAGGCGCTGCCCTCTTCCTCCCAGCGGCGGAAGGCATCGGCGACGCGCTGTTCGAAGGCCGTCCGGTTGGCCAGCCCGGTCAGCGGGTCGTGATGGGCCATGTATTCGACCTCGCGGCGGGCCAGTTCCTCGTCGGAGACGTCGCGCGCCGAGCCGCGGTAGCCGAGGAAGGTGCCGTCCTGGGAGCTGACCGGTCGCCCGCTGATGGAATAGATCCGCTCGCGGTCGCCGTCGAACCAGCGAAAGCGCAGGTCGCGGAACGGTTCATGGGCTTCGAGCGCGCGGCGGTGGTCCGCCCAGAACTGCGCGCTTTCGCCATTGCCGCAGGCGGCGTCCCAGCGCGACTTGCCCAGAAAATCGCCGATGCGGATGCCGTTGTCGGAGGCGCTGCGCGACAGATAGGTAAAGCGGAACTGGTCGTCCTGCTCCCAGATCCAGTCGGACGCGATCCCGAGGTAATCGGTCAGCCGTGCATCGCGCTGGCGCCCTTCCAGAATGCGCACGGCCAGCGCCGTCAGCGACTGCATGCTCGCCAGCTGCGCGTCGTCCAGGGCTGCCTCGCGAACCTTGCGGTCGATGACGCACAGGCTGCCGATCGACGTGCCGCAGGCAAGCCGCATGGGAAAGCCGGCATAGAAGCGGTTTCCATCCTCGCGCGCGACATAGGGGTAGTCCTTGAAGCGGTTGTCCCTGGAGAGGTCCGGGACGATCAGCGGCGCGTCCTCGCGATAGGTGACCCCGCAAACGGAAAGGGCGGCCGGGGTCTGGCTGACGCTGCTGCCGACGGAGGCGATCACATGCAGCTGGTCGTTGTGGGCAAAGGTGATGAAGGCCTTCTCGCACCGGGTGATGCGGGCCGCGATGCGCACGATTTCGTCAAGCGCCGGGTCCGGTCCGTCCTCGATCAGGCCAAAGCCGACCAGGTCGGTCCGCGAGATCGCGTCACCGTGATCATTGCTTGAAAAACGGGCGCGCAAACCTGGTGTCGCGCCTTGGCTCTCGTGCATGCGGCTTTCCACCCCTCAATCGCGCAAGAGTCGCATGAGTAAATTTACGCAACGTTAATCTGATGGGAGTCGCGGTTTCTGTCGATAGCGCGACTCGAAAATCCTGTTTGCGCCCGTTGAAACGACGATTGGCAGGATTCTCTTGCGACAGTGCCCGCTCCGCAAGGCCCCGGCACTACGTCAGGGTGAGTTTATGGATCTCGGCACGCAGTTCCGCAAGTCCCGTTGCCGTGTCGGACGAGGTTTCGATTACCACAGGATGCGCGGCCGGCCGCTTCAGGATGCCCTTGGCGGTTTCCTCCTTCACCCGCTTCGCCTGCCCGGGCTTGATCTTGTCGATCTTGGTCAGCACCACCTGATAGTTGACGGCCGCCCGGTCGAGCAGGGTCATCACCTCCAGGTCGTTGGGCTTCAGCCCGTGGCGGCTGTCGACGAGGACGAACACGCGCCGGAGCCGGGCACGACCCTGCAGGTAGGTGTAGACCAGCTTTGTCCAGGCATCGACGAGGTCCTTGGGCGCCTTGGCGTAGCCGTAGCCGGGCATGTCGACCAGCGCCACGTCGCTGCCCGGCGCACCGAAGAAATTGAGCATCTGCGTGCGTCCGGGCGTATTGGACGTGCGCGCCAGGCCGTTTACGCCCGTCAGGGCGTTGATCAGGCTCGACTTTCCGACATTCGAGCGCCCGGCAAAGGCGACCTCGATCATCTCGTCGCCGGGCAGCTGGTCGAGCCGCGCGACACTGGTGATGAACGCCCACGGACGGCGGAACAGCAGACGGCCGGCCTCGATCTCCGCCTCGGTGTAGCTTGCGGGGTCGTTCGGATCGTTCGGGGCGGAGGTCTCGGTCTCGGTTTCGGTCATCGCGTCAGGGTTCCGGTGCGGCCGCTGCTGCGGCACATGTAAGCAGATATGTCTGGGGCTCGGCTCAGCGCGCGGCCATAAGCCGGTCGAGGTCCGCGCCACGGATGGCGTCAAGGTTTCGTGCGATCTTTTCCGGCGTCCAGTGCCACCAGGCGATGTCCAGGAGCGTTTCGATCGTGTCGTCGCAAAACCGGTATCGCACAATGCGTGCGGGGTTTCCAGCAACGACGGCGTAGGGCGGCACCGGCGCGGCGACCACCGCCTTGGCGCCGACGATGGCGCCG
>PARB01000062.1 GCA_002709505.1 Paracoccaceae bacterium
TGGCCGGCGCGATGGTCGACATGATGCAGGCGGAAAACAGCTTCAAGGCGAATGCGGCGGTCGCCGGCCGTATCGCCGACATGCAGCAAGCCTATCTCGACGTGCTGGGAAGCTCCCGCAAGGCGCGCTAAGACGGCGTCAGGGCGCCAGCCAGCATCCTGACCAGCCGTCGCCGGCCCGCTCGAAGCGCGCCCGTGCGTGGCCTCTGGCCGCGAGATAGAGCCACTCCATCCGCAAGACCTCGGCCATCAGTACGGCGAAGTTCGCCCGTCCCTCGTCGGGGCATCCGCTGTCGTAGACGGCCGTGCCGGGAGCGGGGATTTCCGTTCCGGGACCGGTCTCGATCTGATAGCAGGCGCGGCTCATCGGACGGGTCGCGGACCAGGCCCGCTCGACCGTTTCGCCGTCATGCAAAAGGGTCAGCCGGCAACTCAATCTGAGCTGAATTTTGCAATCTGAGTCGTAAATTTCGCAAAATCCGCTCGAATTTTGATGAATTTGATGCGCCTTGCCGCTGCGTTTGTCGGTATGGAAGCGAAGCGTCAGGGGCGACTTGTCCACGCCCCTCAGGACCATCCGGCGCACGTCCGGGGTGTTCTGCGGGGTCACAGTCGCGACCGCCGGGGTGTGAAACGCGGACCGCCGGTTGCGCACACCGTCGGTGAGCCGACGGCTGATCTCTTCAAGCGTCAGGTCGAGGTCGTCGTAGAAGGCCGGAAGGCCTGGCCTGGCGGTATCGAGCGACATGCCGATTCCCTGATCTCACAATTCATTGATCTCACGATGGGAAAGCGCGCGAAGGCAGCTTCAGTCCGTGAGTCATGGGGCAGCTTGGGGATGAGGGCAAGGCCCGGAAGCGGGATCCGGAAAAACGAACGCCCACCGGAGGGAGGAGGACCGGTGGGCGTCGTTTTCGATTGTGACCGGCGTTGGGAGGAGGAGCGCCGGTCGGGTCAGGCTCAAGGCGCTGGGAGGAGGTGCGCCCGAACCCGATGACAGTGATATGGGCGACTCGCGCCGGGATTTCCAGAGCGGTTCCTGCATAGCTGCCCCTCGCAGAGCGGGTAGCAATTCACTTTTGTGAATATTGCGGTGCATTCATAGGCAAACTGCTGATTCAGAATGCAAAAAGCGCCGCCCGGAGGAAACCGGCCGGCGCTTTTTGAGGCAAGAATCCGGCGGCCCGTTCAGGACCGCGACGGATTAGCGCATGTTGCTGCGGGCAATGAAGTCGATGTCGCCGCGGCCGATGCCGAGGTCGTTCAGCTCGCGATTGGACAGGCGGGACAGTTCGTCATAGGTGCGACGGTACTTCTGCCAGGAATGATATTTGCGCACGAGATTGTCGAGCATTGGAAACTCCATCGTCTGGATCTGTCTGGGCTGAGATGCGCCGCGCATGTTGCGCTGCAGCACTCTCTTCTTGCTTGGATATGGGGTGAGTCCCCGAAAGCGGAATGCGCTCATTCCGCATGACCGTCATGCAGTTCCTGCAAGCCGGGAAACGGAAGCGCGGCGCATCTGGCCGCTTGCGGCGGTGGCCGTCGGGATGCTCTGCAAAAATGCGATCGCCCGCCGGAGGGAGGAGGACCGGCGGGCGACGCAATGGTCGGACGGGATTGGGAGGAGGAGGTCCCGCCCGAACACGACAAAGAGACAGGGGAGGAGGTCTATCTCTTTGATCGTGAGCTGTTATCGGCTGGCGCGACGGGCGACGAAGGAGATGTCGCCGCGTGCGATGCCGAGGTCGTCAAGCTCGCGCGTGGACAGACGCGACAGCTCGGAGACGGTGTTCTGGTAAGTCCGCCAGTTGCGGTACTTGCGTGCAAGTGAGTCGAACATATTGGCCTCGATGGGTGTAAGGCGACGCCCGGTAGAACCGTTTGCGCCGCCCGAATTCGATGACCATCAAGTAGGTTTTTCAGCCGCTGAAAAAAAGTGCATTGTTTGCATGGCAGGCGTGCGGATTGTGCATTGCACCATCCCGGAGCGACACGCCCGGACGCGGCGCGCACAGACATGCGCGCAAACTCCCGGCGAAACGGTGCGGAATGGCTGCGGTTTTCGCCTGCCGCCGCGCGGGGTGCCCCGAACTCCGGCCCGTGGCACCCGCTGCCTTATTCGGCGGCACTCAGGCGCTGGACCGGACGACGCTCGAGCACTTCGCGCAGGAACCGGCCGGTGTAGCTCTCCGGCGTCTCGACGATGGTTTCCGGTGGACCTTCGGCAACGATCATGCCGCCGCCGTCGCCGCCCTCCGGCCCGAGGTCGACGATCCAGTCGGCCGTCTTGATGACCTCGAGATTGTGTTCGATCACCAGCACGGTGTTGCCCTGGTCGGCCAGTTCGTGCAGCACCTCCAGAAGCTTGGCGACATCGTGGAAGTGAAGTCCGGTCGTCGGTTCGTCGAGAATGTAGAGCGTGCGTCCGGTCGCGCGCTTGGCGAGTTCCTTGGCAAGCTTGACGCGCTGCGCCTCGCCGCCCGACAGCGTCGTCGCCTGCTGGCCGACCTTGATGTAGCCGAGGCCGACGCGGGCGAGCGTCTCCAGCTTGTCGCGCACGGACGGCACGGCGGAGAAGAATCGCGCGCCTTCCTCCACCGTCATGTCCAGCACGTCGGCGATCGACTTGCCCTTGAACTCGACTTCCAAGGTCTCGCGGTTGTAGCGTTTCCCCTTGCAGACGTCGCAGGTCACATAGACGTCTGGCAGGAAGTGCATCTCGATCTTGATGACGCCGTCGCCCTGGCAGGCCTCGCAGCGCCCGCCCTTGACGTTGAAGGAGAACCGCCCCGGCGCGTAGCCGCGCGTCTTCGCCTCCGGCAGGCCGGCGAACCACTCGCGGATCGGCGTGAAGGCGCCGGTGTAGGTCGCCGGGTTGGAGCGCGGCGTGCGCCCGATCGGCGACTGGTCGATGTCGATCACCTTGTCGAGGAACTCCAGTCCCTCGATGTGGTCGTGCGGCGCCGGATTGTCGCGCGCGCCGTTCAGCCGGCGGGCCGCGGCCTTGTAGAGTGTGTCGATCAGGAAGGTCGACTTGCCGCCGCCGGAAACGCCGGTGATGCAGGTGAAGGTGCCAAGCGGAATATCCGCCGTGACGTCCTTGAGATTGTTGCCGCGCGCGCCAGAAACGCGGATCCGGCGGGTCTTGGAGATCGGCCGCCGCTCGGCCGGCATCGGAATGTCCCGCTTGCCGGAGAGATACTGACCGGTGAGCGAGGCGTCGGAGGCGAGAATGTCGGCCGGCGTTCCCTGCGCGATGATCTCGCCGCCGTGAATGCCGGCGCCCGGGCCGATGTCGACCACATGGTCGGCAGTCAGGATCGCGTCCTCGTCGTGCTCGACGACGATCACCGTGTTGCCGAGATCGCGCAGGTGCTTGAGCGTGTCGAGCAGGCGCGCGTTGTCGCGCTGATGCAGGCCGATGGAGGGCTCGTCGAGAACATAAAGCACGCCGGTAAGGCCGGAGCCGATCTGCGAGGCAAGTCGGATGCGCTGGCTTTCGCCGCCCGACAGCGTGCCGGAATTGCGCGACAGCGACAGATAGTCGAGCCCGACATCATTGAGGAACTTCAGCCGCTCGCGGATCTCCTTGAGGATTCGCACGGCGATCTGCGACTGCTTGTCGGTGAGCGTCTCGGGCAAGGCCTCGAACCAGTCGCCCGCCTCGCGGATCGACAGTTTGGCGATGTCGCCGATGTGACGCTCGGCAATGCGCACGGCCAGCGCCTCGGGCTTAAGCCGGTTGCCGTTGCAGGCCGGGCAGGGGCGGTCCGACTGGTAGCGCGACAGCTCCTCGCGCACCCATTCGGAATCGGTCTCGCGCCAGCGCCGCTCGATGTTGCCGACGACCCCCTCGAAGGTCTTCGCCGTGCGGTAGCTGCGCACGCCGTCGTCATAGACGAACTCGATCTTTTCGCGCCCCGAGCCGTAGAGGATGGTGTTCCTGACCTCTTCGGCGAGATCCGCCCAAGGGGTGGTCATCGACGCCTTGAAGTGCCGGGTGATCGCCTCCAGCGTCTGCGTGTAATAGGGCGAGGTCGATCCGGTCTTCGCCCAGGGCAGCACCGCGCCCTGCCGCAGGCTCAGGGTGTGATCGGGCACGACCAGTTCCGGCTCGAAGGCCAGCGTCGTGCCAAGTCCGTCGCAGGTCGGGCAGGCGCCGAAGGGATTGTTGAAGGAAAACAGCCGCGGTTCGATCTCGGAGATCGTAAACCCGGAGACCGGGCAGGCGAACTTCTGCGAGAAGACGATGCGCTCATGCGTCTCGTTGCGGTTCTGCAGCACCGCGTCGCCGGCCGGCGCCGGCAACGGCTTGTCGGCCAGTTCCGCGATGGCAATGCCGTCGGCGAGGCCGAGCGCGGTTTCCAGCGAATCCGCCAGCCGGCCGCCAATGTCGTCGCGAACGACGATCCGGTCGACCACGACGTCGATGTCGTGCTTCAGCTTCTTGTCGAGTGCCGGCGCGTCCGGGATCTCGTGAAACTCGCCGTCGATCTTGACCCGCTGGAAGCCCTTCTTCATCAGCTCCGCGAGTTCCTTGCGGTATTCGCCCTTTCGTCCGCGCACAATCGGCGCCAGCAGGTAGAGCCGCGTGCCTTCCTCCAGCGCCAGCACCCGGTCGACCATCTGCGACACCGTCTGGCTCTCGATTGGCAGGCCGGTCGCCGGCGAATAGGGCACGCCGATGCGTGCGAACAACAGGCGCAGGTAGTCGTAGATCTCCGTCACGGTGCCGACCGTGGAGCGCGGGTTCTTCGACGTCGTCTTCTGTTCGATGGAAATCGCCGGCGACAGGCCGTCGATCTGGTCGACGTCCGGCTTCTGCATCATCTCCAGGAACTGGCGCGCGTAGGCCGACAGGCTTTCGACATAGCGGCGCTGGCCTTCCGCATAGATCGTGTCGAAGGCGAGCGACGACTTGCCCGAGCCGGACAGGCCGGTCATCACGATCAGCTTGTCGCGGGGGAGTTCGACATCGACGTTCTTCAGATTGTGCTCGCGCGCGCCCCGAACGGTGATCAGGCGCCGGTCCGCAGGCGGCGGCGTGGCGGTGGAGGGGGCGGACGAACGCTTCTTGGACATGAATGGGTCCCTGGTGGCAGTGCCGATTGCGGATGGTCGCGGTTGCGCGCGAGCTTTATTGCGGCGGCGCGTCCCGCCCTCGGTCGCGGGGCACGTGGAACGCCGGTCTTACTGGAATGGTCTTACGCGGGCGGGAGCGAACCCGATTGCGTGAACATAAAAGGAACATGCCTGTGCACGCAAGCCCGGCAAGGCGAACGTGGCGTCATGTCGCCTCGCATTCAATTGGGGCTTTTAACCGGACTTGCCAGGGAATCCACATTTTCCCGCTTGTTTAGCGGTTCAGGATATGGAACGAATAAGGAACATTTGCAGCAGATGGCCTTGCGATTGTGGAAAAGCCGCAGATTGGCCCGGCGCCGCCGGGCGCTAGCGCCTATGGTCGGGGCCAACAGGCACACAGCACGGATTTGAGGAGACGAGGATGTCGGGAAGCGTCAACAAGGTGATCCTGGTCGGCAATCTGGGTGCCGATCCGGAAGTCCGGCGGATGCAGGACGGGCGTCCGGTGGTGAACCTGCGTCTGGCGACCTCGGAAACCTGGCGCGACAAGAACTCCGGAGAGCGCCGCGAGCGCACGGAGTGGCATCGCGTCGTGATCTTCAACGAAGGTCTGGCCAAGGTCGCGGAAAACTACCTGCGCAAGGGATCGAAGGTCTATGTCGAGGGGCAGCTCCAGACCCGCAAGTGGCAGGACCAGTCCGGTCAGGATCGCTACAGCACCGAAGTCGTGCTTCAGGGCTTTAACGGATCGCTCACCATGCTCGACGGGCGCGGTGAGGGCGGCGCTGGCGGTGGCGGTCGCTCCGGCGGTGGTGGCGGCTACGTCGAGCAGGGCGGCGGCGGTTACGACCAGGGCGGCTACGATCAGGGCGGCGGATACGACCAGGGCGGTCCGTCCGGCGGTGGCAAGCCCGGTGGCAGGTCGTCTTCCGGCGGCGGTCAGCGCGGCGGCTTCGGCGGTCCGGGCGACATGGACGACGAAATCCCGTTCTGACGATGGAGGTGCGCGAGACAGATGCGTCGCGCGCGCCCGTCCTGCCCGACGTTCTGCAGCCGGGTCTGGACGTTGTCTTTTGCGGAACCGGCGCCGGGCGCCGGTCCGCGCAGGCGAGGGCCTATTACGCCGGCCCCGGCAACCGGTTCTGGTGGGCACTGGCCGAAGTCGGCCTGACGCCGCGGCTGTTTTCTCCGCAGGAATTCCCGGAACTTCCCAACTTCGGCATCGGTCTGACGGATATTTCCAAGGCGCACATCGGCCAGGATCACGAGCTCGATCCCGCTGCCTGCGACGCGCGCGGGCTTGCCGAGCGCATTGCGGCCGTGGCGCCGCGCGCCCTGGCCTTCACCAGCAAGCGGGCCGCGGCTCTGTATTTCGGCTGCCCGACCCGCGCTCTGGCCTACGGCCTCCAGACCCTGACGATTGAAACGACGCGGATCCACGTGCTGCCATCGCCGTCAGGGGCCGCGCGCGGTCATTGGTCGCTCGATCCCTGGCGGGATCTGGCGGAACGCCTCGCGCGCTGATGGAGCTTCGGGTCAGCTTGCCGGCGGATCGTCATGCCGACGGTCGGCTTCCAGCATTTCCATATGGTGGCGGGTGGCCTGCGCTTCGATGAACACCCGCCGCACGATCGGAAAGCGCCGCTTGATCGCCACCTCGAGCGCGTAGATCGATTCCTCCACACTGCCGACGGTGAGGTTGTTCTCGAAATCGATGGACAGCGCCAACAGCACGTCCTGCGGACCGCGGTGCAGGGTGCGGATCTCGTTCATGCGCGAGACGGTCGGCGTCGCCTCGACGAGGTTGCGGATGACCTCCACCGTGGCGGGGTCGGCGCCCTCGCCGACGAGCAGGCTCTTGGTTTCATAGGCCAGAAACGCGGCGGTCAGCGCCAGGATCACGCCGATCATGACCGAGGCCGCGCCATCGAGCCACGGCAGGCCGAGGAACTGGACGCCGAGCAGCCCCAGCAGCGCCACGACAAGGCCGGCCATCGCCGCGGTGTCCTCGAACAGAACGGTGAAGACGGCCGGGTCCTTGCTCTCGCGCACCGCCTGCAGAAGGCCGCGCTGGCCGCGCACCCGGTCGAACTCCTTGTAGGCAATCCACCAGGCAACCGATTCAAAGACAATGGCCAGGCTCAAAACCACATAAGCGACGATCGGCGAGGTGATCGGATGCGGATGCAAGATCTTCTGGACGCCCTCGTAGATCGAAATGCCGGAGCCGACGGCGAAGATCAGGATCGCCACGACGAAGGCCCAGAAGTAGAGCTCCACACCGTAGCCGAACGGGTGTTTCTCGTCGGCCGGCTGATCCGCCTTCTTGAGGCCGTAGAGCAGAAGCCCCTGGTTGCCGGTGTCGACCAGCGAGTGGATTCCTTCCGAGAGCATCGCCGAGGAGCCGGTGTAGGCAGCCGCGAAGAACTTGGTGATGGCGATCAGGCCGTTGCCGGCGAGAGCGGCATAGATGACTTTTTTCGAGCCCGTGGCGGCCATGCGTGGCGTCCCCTGTTCTGGCTGGCACGCCCGCAGGTGGCGGGCGGTGACGCGCTTGTGACTCGCGCATCCGTGCCATGAGGGGGTAGTCAAGGCCGAGACACCCGTCAAAATCAACCCGGGAGGCCGATCATGCCAAGGAAACGCAACACCCTGTGGGCCGTTTGCGCGGGCATCGCCGCTCTCGCATGGTCCGCGCCGCCCCCCGCGCTCGCCGGAAAGGCGGATATCGTCGAGGTCGTCGCAAGCCAGGCCGGCGACGGCACCTGGCGCTTCGACGTCACCGTCGCCCATGCCGACGAAGGCTGGGACCACTATGCCGACCTGTGGGAGGTGGTCGCACCCGACGGAACGGTGCTCGGGCAACGCGTTCTGGCGCATCCCCATGTCGACGAGCAGCCCTTCACCCGGTCCTTGTCGGGTGTCGAGATCCCGTCCGGCACCGGATCGGTAGAGGTGCGGGCCCGCGACAGTGTGCACGGCCTGGGAGGACGCGCTGTTTCGCTTGATCTGGACTGAGCCGGTCTCGACGCAGGCGCGAAACGGGAGTAAGCACAGGAACGGTCGGCGTCTCGGCGGCCTATGGCTCCCGCCCGATCCGCGTTTCGCGCCCTCTTGTTTTCAGGTCCCTCAGGCGATGTTTCTGACTGCGTTGTTTGTGCTTTTGACCGCGACCCTGGCCTCTGCCGGCTTCGGATCCCGGCGGGTGACCGTCGGTCTTGCCGGCCTGTCCTTCGTCTTCGCCATCGGCGTCTATTTTCACCACGCCTCCGACGCGCTTCCGCTGTCGTTTTGAAAGATCTTGCGATGATCTCCCACAAGACCGAGGGTCTTCTCAACGTCGCCGCGCTTTTCGCGATTTCCGCGGTCCTGCTGGTTGCCTTCGCGGACCAGATCTTCGGCGGCGAGCTGCCGTGTCCCTTGTGCCTGCTGCAGCGCGGCGGTTTCCTGCTGCTCGCGATCGGTCCGGTGCTGACCGTCGCGCGCGGGCCGCATCCGGCGCATTACGGCGTGACGATTCTCGCCGGGCTGGTCGGCGCGGGCTTTGCCATGCGCCAGGTGCTGCTGCACATCCAGCCGGGCGACGCGGGCTATGGCGCGCCGTTCCTCGGGCTGCATTTCTACACTTGGGCCTTTGTCGTCTTCGTCGTGGCGATTGCCGCCTGCGCCGCCATGCTGATCCTGCGCGTTTCGACGCCCGCCGCCCGGCGCGACCCGCGAGATCGCGAGGCCTGGCCGGCGTTCGGAACGCTGGCCGTCGGCCTCATCGTGTTGCTGGCCGCCGCCAATGCGCTCAGCACAGGGCTTGAATGCGGTCTGGCGTCCTGCCCGGACGATCCCGTATCCTACCGGCTGCTGGCGCCTGCGGGCTCCTGACGCCCGACCCGTATCCGCGCACCGGAGAGCCGACATGTCATCGACCCTCGTCATCCGCCCGATGGAAACCGCCGACATGGAGCGTGCCCTCGACTGGGCCGCGGAGGAGGGCTGGAACCCGGGGCTCGAGGATGCGGCCGCCTTCCGCGACAGCGATCCGGGCGGTTTCTTCGTCGGCGAATGCGACGGCACGCCGGTGTCCTGCATTTCAGCGGTGCGCTACGGCGAGGATTTCGGCTTCATCGGTTTCTACATCTGCCATCCGGACTGGCGCGGACAGGGTCTGGCGCGACCGCTGTGGGACCGCGCCCTCGAACACCTGAAGGGGCGTACCATCGGCCTCGACGCGGTTCTGGCGCAGGAAGAGACCTATCGCCTGACGGGCTTTGAAAGCGACTATCACACGCTTCGCCATGGCGGGCTCTCAGTGGCGACGCCGCCGATGGACCCCCGCGTCGCCGTTCTGGGGCAGGGGGTGATGCCCTCCGTGCTCGCCTACGACAGGCCGTTCTTCGCCACGACGCGCGACCGGTTCCTGACCACCTGGTGCGCGCCGATGATCGCTGGGCGGCGCGGCTATGTCTTCGTCGAGGAGGGCAACTTGCGCGGCTACGGGGTGATCCGCCGGTGCCGGGAGGGCTTCAAGATCGGCCCGCTGCTCGCCGATACGCCGGAGATCGCCGACACGCTGTTCCAGGCGCTGGCCGGCGAGGTGCGCGGGCAAATGGTCTTCCTCGACGTCCCGGCCGCGAACGAGGCCGGGCTCGATCTCGCCGAAAAATATGAGCTGTCGCCGGAATTCGAGACCGTGCGCATGTATCGCGGGCCGTCGCCGGAGCTGGACCTTGCCCGGACCTATGGTATCACCACGCTGGAGCTGGGCTGATCCGGTTCACGCGTTGGCGGCGGCGATCAGCGCGATGACGCCGTCGGCGATGAACTGCACGGACAGGGCGGCGAGAAGCACGCCGAGAAGGCGGGTGATGACCATGGCGGCGGTGTCGCCCAAAAGACGCTCGATGCGGTCGGCGAGCAGGAACGACAGGTAGCAGGTCGCAACGATCACGCCGATCACCGAGGCGAGGCCCAGGACGGAGATCGTGTCGGGCGCCTGCGACGATAGCAGGATCACGGCGCTGATCGCGGCCGGTCCGGCAATCAGCGGGATCGCCAGCGGAAACACGGCCACGTCATGCAGGTCGTCGTGATGGGCGACGGCCTTTTCCGCCGTTTCCGACTTTCGCCGGTTGCGCTTCTCGAACACCATCTCCACGGCGATCATCAGGAGCAGCAGGCCGCCGGCGATCTGGAACGCGGGAACGGAGATGCCGAGCGCGCCGAGCAGGTTCTTTCCCGCCACCAGAAACAGGAACAGGATGCCGCCGCCGATCAACACGGCGCGGATCGCGACGCGCTTGCGAACGGCGGGCGTCGCGCCGGCCGTGACGGCCAGGAACATCGGCGCGAGCCCCACCGGATCGATGGTCACGAAGAGCGTCGCGAAGGCGTTTACCAGATAGTCCGCAAGCATCGTCCCCCCGATCATCCGATTCCCGATATTGCGCTTATAGCAGCCGAAAACCCGCCTGTCGGGTTCCGATCCGTCCCTGGCAAAGTCAGTTTCCCGAAACGTCGGCGCAAGCGATTGAAATCACGTCATAATTAGCCGTGCGTTTTGGTGTCGCGGATTTGTCGCAAGCGCCGGAATCGGCTATAAGAAACGCACGATTTCAACAGATGTGAGACACCCCCTTGGCAGACCGCGACACGAGCGCACCGTCGGGCGGACTTCCGTCCGACATTCGGCCGATTTCCATCACCGACGAAATGAAGCGCAGCTACCTCGATTACGCCATGAGCGTGATCGTCAGCCGCGCGTTGCCGGACGTTCGCGACGGGCTGAAGCCGGTGCATCGGCGCATCCTCTATTCGATGCACGAGAACGGCTACGAGTGGAACAAGCCCTACCGCAAGTCGGCCCGCGTGGTCGGTGACGTCATGGGTAAATACCACCCGCATGGCGACAGCGCGATCTACGACGCGCTCGTGCGCATGGCGCAGCCGTTCTCGCTGCGCCTGCCGCTGATCGACGGCCAGGGCAACTTCGGCTCCGTCGACGGCGATCCGGCCGCGGCGATGCGTTACACCGAATGTCGTCTGGAAAAGGTCACCCAGCGCATTCTCGACGACATCGACAAGGATACGGTCAACTTCCAGGACAACTACGACAACTCCGAGAGCGAGCCTGTCGTCCTGCCGGCGAAGTTCCCGAACCTTCTGGTCAATGGCGCGGGCGGTATCGCCGTCGGCATGGCGACGAACATTCCGCCGCACAATCTCGGCGAAGTGATCGATGCCTCCATCGCGCTGATGGACAATCCGGCAATGACGACGTCGGAGCTGATGGAGATCGTTCCCGGTCCCGACTTCCCGACCGGCGGCATCATTCTCGGACGGTCCGGCATCCGCTCGGCCTACGAGACGGCGCGCGGCTCGGTGGTCATGCGCGGCAAGGCCGAGGTGGAGGAGATCCGCAAGGACCGCTTCGCCATCGTCGTCACCGAGATCCCCTATCAGGTGAACAAGTCGACGATGATCGAGCGCATCGCGGAAAGCGTCCGCGACAAGCGCCTCGAGGGGATTTCCGACATTCGCGACGAATCCGACCGCACCGGCATGCGCGTCGTGATCGAACTGAAGCGCGACGCCGTTGCCGAAGTGGTCCTGAACAATCTCTACCGCTTCTCCGCGCTGCAGACGAGCTTCGGCTGCAACATGGTGGCGCTCAACGGCGGACGGCCGGAGCAGCTCGGCCTGAAGGACATGCTGAGCGCCTTTATCGCCTTCCGCGAGGAGGTGATCGGCCGGCGGACGCGCTTCCTGCTGAAAAAGGCGCGCGACCGCGCCCATGTGCTGGTCGGTCTGGCGATCGCCGTCGCCAACATTGACGAGGTCATTCACCTCATCCGCACCGCGCCGGATCCCGCGACCGCCCGTGCCCAGTTGATGGAACGGCACTGGCCGGCCCGCGACGTCGAGCCGCTGATCCGGCTCATCGACGACCCGCGCCACATGGTGCAGGAAGACGGCACCTACCGGCTGTCGGAAGAGCAGGCCCGTGCGATCCTCGACCTGCGCCTGCAGCGCCTGACCGCCCTCGGTCGCGATGAAATCGCCGACGAGCTGAACAAGATCGGCGCGGAAATCCAGGACTTCCTCGACATCCTGCGCTCCCGCGCCCGGATCCTCGACATCATCCGCAAGGAACTGACGGAAATCCGCGAGGAATTCGCCACCCCGCGCCGGACGGAAATCGTCGATGGCGGCGCGGACCTCGAGGACGAGGACCTGATCCGCCGCGAGGACATGGTCGTTACCGTCAGCCACGCCGGTTACATCAAGCGCGTGCCGCTCGACACCTACCGGGCACAGCGGCGCGGCGGCAAGGGCCGCTCGGGCATGGCAACGAAGGACGAGGATTTCGTCACGCGCCTGTTCGTCGCCAACACCCATACGCCGGTGCTGTTCTTCTCCTCGCGCGGCATCGCCTACAAGATGAAGGTCTGGCGCTTGCCGGTCGGCGGCCCGACCTCGCGCGGCAAGGCGCTGGTCAACATGCTGCCGCTGGAGCCGGGCGAACAGATCACCTCGATCCTGCCGCTGCCGGAGGATGAGGAGAGCTGGGCGAACCTCGACGTGATGTTCGCGACCCGGCGCGGCACGGTGCGGCGCAACAAGCTCTCCGACTTCCAGCAGATCAACAAGAACGGCAAGATCGCCATGAAGCTGGAGGAGGGCGACGGCATCGTCGGCGTCTTCACCTGTACCGAATATGACGACGTACACCTGACGACCGCGCTCGGCCAATGCATCCGCTTCCCGGTGACCGGAGTGCGCGTCTTCGCCGGCCGCAACTCGGTCGGTGTGCGCGGCATCAATCTGGCGGACGACGATCACGTGATCTCCATGTCGATCCTGCATCACTTCGATTGCACGGCCGAGGAGCGGGTGGCCTATCTGCGCCGCCGTCGCCTTATGCGCGGCGAGGGGGACGACATGGCCGATCAGTCGGTCGCCGGAGAAGAGGAAGAGGTCGCGGAAGGCGAACTGTCGCAGGAACGCTATGCGGCAATGAGCGCGGCCGAACAGGTCATCCTGACGCTCTCTGCAAACGGCTACGGCAAGCGCTCGTCGTCCTTCGAGTACCGGGTGACCGGACGCGGCGGCAAGGGCATCACCGCCATGGCTGTGACGGATCGCAACGGCCCGCTGGTTGCCTCCTTCCCGGTGGAGGAGAACGACCAGATCATGCTGGTGACCAACGGCGGGCAGCTGATCCGTTGCCCGGTCGACGGCATCCGCATCGCCGGCCGCGCGACACAGGGCGTGATCGTGTTCAGCACGGCTGAGGGTGAGGAGGTCGTTTCCGTGTCGCGGATCTCCGACGAGGACGCCGAGGACGGCGATCTCGAGGCCGGAGAAGAGGCTTCTGCCGCGTCCGATGATGCGCCGGGTGACGGCGGTTCGGACACTGCCGGCGATGGCGGCGAGGGAGACGGACCGTCACCTGCGGATGACGGCGCGCCTGGACCGGACGACAAGCCCGAATAACCCCTGGCCCCTCAGGCTGGGAGCGGCGCACACCGATCGGCGCCAGAAACAGCAAAGGCGACGCCTGGGATCCAGGGCGTCGCCTTTTGCGGTTGGGCGGGACTGCGGCTCAGGTGCGGGCCGGAACCCTGGCAAGCACGGAGGTCTTGCCCTCGACGTCGCGGGCCTCGAAGGTCTCGAAGCGGACCTGGCGCGGATTGACGGTGCCGCTGATGGCCGCCAGGCAATCCGCCGACCAGTCGCCCCATGCCTCGCTCTTGCAGGTTGCCGGCAGGGCCGATGTCACGCGATCCGCCTTTTCAGCCGAGGCCGCCGGGACAGCATCGCTGGCCGCCGCCATCTTGACCGTCTGTGCAACGGTCAGGACGGCGCCGAAGACCGCCAATGCCGCAACCGTTGCGAGAGCGATGTCGCGAAAGGTCTTGTTTGAAGGTGTCTTGAGGTCGTCGCTTGTGAAGGTCATTGCCGTTACGTCCCTGCTGTGTGTTTTTGGTGTCTTCACACTGCACCGGACGTGGCAAGGAAACCGTGACGCGCGTCACGATCCGGCGGCTTCTCCGGGATCCTGAAGGGGGCGGTCGGGTCGCACCCGCGCCTGCTCCGGATGCGGGTAGCGGCGCGCGGCAAAACACTCGGGGTCCGCATCGCGGAAGATGACCCCGTCGCAATCCTTGTTTGTCCGGGTGTTTGCCTCCGCGGAGGCAACGCGTTCGAGTTGAGGGGCCGCGTCGGCCATGGTCCCGATTGTTGCCACTCCGGCTCCGAGCGTCGCGCCGAAAACCAGAACTCCGGTCACCCAAAGGGCGATCGGACTATATGGGTGATATTTTTCATAATTCGTCATCATGACGGTCATATGGTCTGTTTTTGCCCATGTAACAAGGGCATGACAGGTCAGAAAGCCGTGAACACTGCGTGCGCGGTGCGTGAACCTGTCGGCCAATGCCCGCAAGCCGCCACGCGAATTGGCTCAGCGTTGCGCTACGCACGGGCAGCCAAGTGTGGATAAGACGATGACCGGCGCGAGGCGGGTCCGTCTTCCGCGTGATTGGAGAGGTGTGACGGCGGTTCGGGGGAGCCGCCGTCACACTGTCGAGAGGTCCGAGGTCAGGAAGATTCGGATCACTCTGAAACGCGGGTGCGGACGAGAACGGTCGTCTGTCCGCCTGTGATGGCCGTTGTGCGGAAGCTGCCGCTTTCGGACGGGGCGAGTGCGCGCGCGATGTCGGCGCAGCCGGTCGCCGTGTCGACCATGGTCTCGCTGCCGCAGGCAACCTGAACGGTCCTGGGCAGGCGATCGCCCTTCTTGACCGTTGCCACATCGATGGGGGAGCTGGAGTACACCGTGATGCCGACGCCGAAAACAGCAACAGCTGCCGCCGCAGTCGCAAGCCCGCCAAGGCTCAGGAAAGCAATGCCACGCATTTTGCGCCTCCTTATGCTTATGAGCAACAGTCTAGCACAAAGTGACCTTCCGTTAAATAAATTCTACGAGAGTTGTTTTTGTGCAACAGTCGATGTCTGGAACGCTTGTGTCGACTGCGTGCCCCGGCTAGACAGGGAAAATGACTCGCACCGCGCTCTATCCCGGCTCCTTCGACCCGGTCACCAATGGCCATATCGACATTTTGCGCCATGCATTGGACCTGGCCGATCGCGTCATTGTTGCCATCGGCATCCACCCCGGCAAGGCACCGCTCTTCGCGTTTGAGGATCGTGTCGACATGATCGCGGCTGTCGCCGAAGAGGCCTTCGGGGCCGACGACGCCGCGCGGCTGGAGGTGATCTCCTTCGACAATCTGGTCATCGAGGCCGCCCGGCAAAACGGCGCCGCTTTCCTGGTACGCGGCCTTCGCGACGGCACTGACCTAGATTTCGAAATGCAGATGGCGGGAATGAACCGCTCGCTCGCGCCGGAGGTGCAGACGGTGTTTCTGCCGGCCTCACCGGAAGTGCGCCACATCACCGCCACTCTGGTGCGCCAGATCGCCAAGATGGGGGGCGATGTGAGCCATTTCGTCCCGGCGCATGTTGTGCAATGCCTGTCGCGCCGGCTTGGCTGACAGACCCTGGTTCTCTTCAGGAGGTCTCATGATTTCGCGTATTCTTACCGCCGTCGCGGCCCTGATGATGATGGGTGCAATGACGCTGTCCGCGGGCGCACAGCCGGCCGATCCGGAAAACACGCTCTATCTCGACCTCAAGGACGGGCGGGTGGTGATCCGCCTGCGCCCCGACCTTGCGCCCAATCACGTGGAGCGGATCAAGACGCTGGCGCGTGACGGATTTTACGACGGCATCGTGTTTCACCGCGTGATCGACGGCTTTATGGCGCAGACCGGCGATCCCACCGGCACCGGCATGGGCGGATCCGATCTCCCCGATCTCAAGGCCGAGTTTTCCGAAGCGCCATTCCGGCGCGGCGTGCTCGGCATGGCGCGGTCGCGCGCACCCGACAGCGCCAATTCCCAGTTTTTCATCATGTTCGCCGACGGCGACTGGCTGAACGGGCAATACACCGTGTTCGGCGAGGTCGTCGACGGCATGGAGCATGTCGACAAGATCAAGCGCGGCGAGCCCGTCGAGGACCCCGACAAGATCATCAAGATGCAGGTTGCCGCCGACGCGACCTGACCTTTCCGTCTCACCGTTTTTTCAAGACACGAACACGACAGACACGAACAGGAGCATACCCATGGCTGACTACAAGGATCCCGAGAACACCCTCCTGATGGAGACCACACAGGGACCCGTCGTCATCGAGATGAAGCCGGACCTGGCGCCGGGCCACGTCGCCCGCATCAAGGAGCTGGTGCGCGACGGATTCTACGACGGCATCGTCTTCCACCGCGTGATCGATGGTTTCATGGCCCAGACCGGCTGCCCGCAGGGCACCGGCACCGGCGGCTCGGGCACCAAGCTCAAGGCCGAGTTCAACAACCACAAGCACACCCGCGGCTCCTGCTCGATGGCGCGCGCGATGGATCCGAACTCCGGCGACAGCCAGTTCTTCATCTGCTTCGCCGACGCCCCCTGGCTCGACGGCCAGTACACGGCCTGGGGCGAGGTGATCTCCGGCATGGAGAATGTCGACAAGATCAAGCGCGGCGAGCCGGTGCAGAACCCGGACAAGATCACGTCGCTGAAGGTTGCCGCCGACGCGTGAGCAGGAAGGACCGTAGCGTGAGCGGATCGTCGCCAAAGGTTCCGGTTCTTCGCGTGGCACGGCCCACCAACGACCTTGCGCCGCTCGAGCGCTTCTACATGCAAGGCGCCGGCTTCCGGCGCCTTGCCGCGTTTTCGGACCATGACGGCTTTTCCGGCACGATCCTCGGGTTTCCCGGCGCGCCCTGGCATCTGGAGTTTGTCCAGGAAACGGGCCAGATCGCGCCGCGGGCGGAAAGCCCGGAAAACCTTCTTGTGCTCTATCTCCCGGACCCCGACGAATGGCGCCTTGCGGTTGACCGGATGACGGCGCACGGGTATGAGCCGGTGCCCGCGCACAATCCCTATTGGGAGGTTGCGGGCAAGACCTTCGAGGATCCCGACGGCTATCGGCTCGTTTTCCAGAACCGCGCCTGGGATCTCTGACGCCCCGTCCTTCAAGCTCCAGAGCCCCCATGCGCGTCGACGATTTCGATTTCGAGCTTCCAAACGAGCGAATTGCCCTGCGTCCGGCGCGCCCGCGCGATTCCGCGCGCATGCTCGTCGTGCGCCCAGGTAGCGCGCCGCTGCTCGATGACCGGGGCGTGCGCGACCTGCCGGCGCTGCTTGAGCCCGGCGACGCGCTCGTCTTCAACGACACCAAGGTCATTCCGGCGCAGCTTGAGGGCACCCGCACGCGCGGAGACGCTGTGGCGCGCATCGGCGCGACGCTGCATCTCAAGGCCGGAGACGACCGCTGGTGGGCCTTCGTGCGCCCGGCGAAGAAGCTTGTCGTCGGCGACCGGGTCCGCTTCCGGGCCGAGGAGGGGACTGCCGCGGGCGAAACCTGCCTTCTCGGCACGCTCGATGCGACGGTCGCGGAGAAACGCGAGACCGGCGAGGTGCTGCTCGCCTTCGATCTGGCCGGACCCGATCTCGATCAGGCGATCGCCGCCGTCGGACATATCCCGCTGCCGCCCTATATCGCGCAAAAGCGCGGCGAGGACGCCGCCGACCGCGACGACTACCAGACGATCTATGCGCAAAAGGAAGGCGCGGTCGCCGCGCCGACGGCCGGGCTGCATTTTACGCCCGAGCTGATGGCGGCCATCGACGCGCGCGGCATCGAGCGCCACCTGGTGACGCTCCACGTCGGGGCGGGGACCTTTCTGCCGGTAAAGGCTGACGACACCGACGACCACAAGATGCATGCCGAATGGGGCGAGATCACCCGCGAGACGGCCGAGGCGCTGCGCGCCGTGCGCGCCCGGGGCAACAAGGTCGTCGCGGTCGGCACCACGTCCTTGCGCATCCTGGAAAGTGCCGCGCAGGGAACGAACGGGCTTGCCGCCTTCTCCGGCGAGACCTCGATCTTCATCACGCCGGGATACCGCTTCCGGGCGATCGATGCGCTGATGACCAATTTCCACCTGCCGCGCTCGACGCTGTTCATGCTCGTCAGTGCCTTCAGCGGGCTGGAGGAAATGCGCGCCGCCTATGCCCATGCGATCGCGCGGGAGTACCGCTTCTATTCCTACGGCGACGCCTCGCTGCTCTTTCCCAAGGACGTTTCATGACCGACCGCTTCTCGTTTCGCCTGATCGCGCAGGACGGCATGGCCCGTCGCGGAGAGATCAGGACGCCGCACGGTCTGGTGCGCACGCCCGCCTTCATGCCGGTTGGCACGCAGGCAACCGTCAAGGCGATGTATCCGGGCCAGGTGCGCGAGCTTGGCGCCGACGTGGTGCTCGGCAACACCTACCACCTGATGCTGCGGCCGGGCGCGGAGCGGATTGCACGCCTGGGCGGACTGCACACCTTCATGAACTGGCCGCATACGATCCTCACCGATTCCGGCGGCTTTCAGGTGATGTCGCTGGCGCAGCTGCGCAAGCTCGACGAAAAGGGCGTGACCTTCCAGAGCCATGTCGACGGGTCGCGCCACGTCATGACGCCGGAACGCTCGGTGGAGATCCAGCAGCTGCTCGGCTCCGACATCCAGATGCAGCTCGACGAATGCATCGCCCTGCCGGCGCCGCGCGAGGATGTGGAGCGGGCGATGCGCCTGTCGCTTCGCTGGGCGGAGCGCTCGCGCAACCAGTTCGAGGCCATGGGCGGCCCTGAGCGTGGACAGGCGCTTTATGGAATCGTGCAGGGCGGCGACGTGCCGGACCTGCGGGTGATTTCCGCTCAAACGCTCGGCGAGATGCCGTTCGAGGGCTATTCGGTCGGCGGTCTGGCCGTCGGCGAGCCGCAGGACGTCATGCTGAAGATGCTTGAGGAAACCACGCCGGCGATGCCGGTCGACAAGCCGCGGTATCTGATGGGCGTCGGCACGCCGGAAGACATTCTGGAAAGCGTCGCGCGCGGCATCGACCAGTTCGACTGCGTGCTGCCGACGCGCGCGGGGCGGCACGGTCTGGCCTACACCCGCTTCGGCAAGATCAACCTGAAGAACGCCCGTCATGCGGAAGATCCGCGCCCGCTCGACGAGACATCTGATTGCCCGGCGGCCAGAGACTACAGCCGCGCCTATCTGCATCATCTGGTCAAGGCCGGCGAGGGGCTCGCCGCCATGCTGCTGACCTGGAACAATCTCGCCTACTACCAGAGCCTCATGCAGGGCATGCGCGACGCGATCGAGGCGGGATCATTCCAGGAGTATCGCCTGGCCACCCGGGAAGCGTGGGCGCGCGGCGATCTCGCTCCCCACGCCTGAGGCGGGAGCGACCTCTCTTCCGTTTGCCGCGCACTGCATACCGAAGACGTCCATGAAGAAACCGGCGCGCTTGCAAAGCAAAACGCGCGACCAGTGTCATGGCGTACCCGTGAGGGGATTAATCGATATAGCAGTTCGTGTTTGCGCCGGACTTTGGCGATGTGACGTAGTCGATGGAGACCTTGCTTCCGGCAAACAGTCTCGGCCCCTTGTAAATGCCCATGTTCCAGCGGTCTTTCCGCGGGTTCGGGGCAGTTGTCACCTTGAGAAGGATGTTGCCGAAATCGTCGGCCGCCTTGCATCGGATCTTGACCGGTTTGCGGTCGCTTCGACTGAGCTTGCGAGCAAAGCGGTTGAATTCACGTTTCGTCATCCACTCCGTCGTTTCAGCATTTGCCGTCGGGATTTGAAACGTCGCCAAAGCCAGTGCCAGAGCCAAAATCAAACGCATACCGGTATCCTTTTAAAAAAGTCGTGACCAATGAACGCAGGGTGACCGTCCGACGTATCGGACAGATCATGCAGCCCTAGCGTGCATTGGCGGTTGCAATTGGGCAATAGGAAAAGGGTTCCATCCCAGGAAATATAGGCTGCACAACCCTGCGCGCGCCGACAGCCGCGCCTCTTCGGGGGCATTTCCCTGTTCCGCCCGTGTGTCCGTGCGGCAGACACGCGGATAAAGCTCTCCAAGACGGTCGCCCAGCCCGCAGTCTTATGCCCTTTTTTCAGGGTATCCGTCTGTGTCAGGCCGACGCGCCAGGGCTTTTCGTCAGGACGCAGCCAGAGATCTTCCAGCTTCCGTCTTCCTGCTGCTCGAAGCTGTAGAGCGCGAGCCACTGCTGCCCTTTGGCGTCGGTGACGAAGACCTCCTGCACCGGCCCGCGCGCGGTTTCGCGCAGGCTGCCGAAGGCAACGGACGACGGGTTGTAGACCGGGGCGTATCCGCGCTTCACCATGGCGATGAAACGGTCGGGATCGGGAAATAGCCGCTTGATCGTGGGGGCGGCATAGCCGTAGGCGGTTCGCGCATCTCCGGCCTTGAATGCCGCGATCTGCTTCTCCACGATCCCCTTCAGCTGTGCCGCGTCCTGGGCCTGTGCACTTTCCGGCGCGGCAAAGAGAACGGCGAGCGCCATCAGGCAGCCTGCGATCGTTGTTCGAAATACCTGGACACGCATGGCAACCTCCATCTGCCGTTCGCTTTCACAAGACCTGTGCTTTCATGTCTTACGCAAGGGAATCGAAGACGGATGTCGCAAGCTGAAGCGGACGCCAAATCCTGACCGCTGCCGTTTACGCCTTGTTGAGGGCGGCGGGCTAGTCTGGATCTCTGGATAAGTGCCGCAAGAGGCCGGAGCGACACAGGGAGTTGGCAGGCGTGCTGAAGAAACCGACCGTGCGGGGAGAAATCCGCTCGACACCGCGTGTCGAATGCACCGTGCCGGCCATCATTCAGGACAAGGGCGTGTCCATCGCCTGCACCGTTGAAGACCTGAGCATCACCGGATGCCGGGTGCGGCTCAACAGCTTCACGAAGCTCAGCGGGAGATTCCTGTTCGAGTTCCCCCGCAAGAACATCAAGGTTCTCGCCGAACTCATCTGGATCAACGGCGACGAGGCCGGGATCCGCTTTCTCCACACGGACAGTCCGCCAGGCAATCCGTCCGGCTAGTCAATACGACAGCTACCCGGACGCGAAACGCCTAGAGGCGATTGAGCAGCGCCTGCGTCGGCCAGCCGTCGGCTGGCAAACCGAGACGCAATTGTTCGCTGCGAACGGCTGCGCGTGTGCCGGCGCCGAGGATGCCGTCGATCTTGCCGACGTCATAGCCCCTGTTGCGCAGGCGGGTCTGGAGATCCTTCATCGCCGCGTCCGACAGGCCGTCGCCGGGATTGCCGGCATTGTAGCGGGGCGCGCCCGCCAGGCGTGTTGCGAAATAGGCGGCGGACGTCGTGTAGATGAACGACTGGTTCCACTCCAGATACACACGGAAGTTCGGATAGGCGAGAAACGCCGGTCCGTCCTTGCCCTGCGGCAGGAGCAGGGCGGCAGGAAGAGAAGCGGAGGGCAAGCCGCCCGTGCGCGGCCGCACGCCGAGGCTCGACCAGTCCCCGACCGTCATGTCGAAATTCAGCCCGCTCTTTTCCCAGGGCAGGTTTGATGGCAGCGAAACCTCCTGCAGCCAGGGTTCCCCGGGCCGCCAGCCGAGGTGATTGATGAACCGCGCAGCTGTCATGATGGTGTCGGGCGCGCTGTTCTTCAGGTCGACGTGGTTGTTGCCGTCACCGTCGACGCCGAACCGCACGATATCCTCGGGCAACATCTGAACCTGGCCGATCTCGCCCGCCCAGGCGCCTGTCGTGCGCTGCGGATCGAGATCGCCGTGTTCCACCATCTCGATGGCTGCGAGAAGCTGCGGGCGGAAGAGGTGAGGGCGGCGGCAATCATGGGCAAGCGTCGCCAGCGCACTGACCGTGTTGAAGTCGCCCTGCACGGCGCCATAGTCCGTCTCAAGACCCCAGAAGGCCGCGATCACCGGTCCCGGCACGCCGTAGTCACGCTCGGCCTTCTGGAAGGTCGCAGCGTATTTGCGCAGGTTCGAAGCGCCCTGCTTCAGCCGGTAGCCACTGACGGACCGCTTGGAAAACGTCAGGAAGGTCTGCTTGAACACGCCTTGCGCCCGGTCGCGCGACAGGACCTTCCGGTCAATCCGCGCCGCAGCGAGCGTGGCCGAGATCGCCGCTTCCGCGCGCCCCTGCGAGCGCGCCTCCTGCGCCACCCCGTCGAGAAATGCCCTGAAGTCGCCGCCGCAGGGCGTTTCGGCCACCGCGGAAGATGCCGCCGCGAAGTGAAGGGTTGAAGCAATCACGGCTGCGACCACCGCGCGTGTCCGGATGTTGCGCTTGAACATGGCACCCTCTCGGCGAATGGATTCGGAGCCCCATGATGCAGGAACGGCGGACGGGGCAACAAGACCTATCTGCAGGCGACGGCGGCCCGCGGTTCATGGTGCCGCGCCGGTCTCCACCGTTCGGGCGCGTGCTATCCGGTGCGGGAGACGGCTCCATTGCGCCGCACCAGGTCCAGCGCATCCTCAAGCGGGAGCGCCGTGCCGTAGCGATAGCCCTGGCCGAACCTGCAGCCGCGCTGGATGAGATAGCGTTCCTGGGTTTCGGTTTCGATGCCCTCGGCGACGACCTCCGCGCCCAGTCCCGTTCCGATGGAAATCAGGCCGTCGACGATCACTTCCGTCGACCGGTCGGCGCCAATGGCGGAGATGAATTCCCGGTCGATCTTGATTTCATGGAAGGGAAACGCGCGCAGGTGACGCAGCGTGCCATATCCGGTGCCGAAATCATCCACGGAAATCCGCACGCCGAGAGCCGCAAGACGGACCGCGTGCGCCTGGATCGCAGCGGAGGCACGCGAGACAAAGACGCCCTCCGTGATTTCCAGCGTCAGTCGGGAGGCGACCGAGCGATGGGTCCGGATCAGCTCTTCCAAAGCAGCAACGCCGTTTGCGGTGGCCAGCAACCCGTCCTCCAGATTGAACGACAGGCAGATGTCCGGTCTCCCGACCGCATCGAACGCGGCAAAATCCGCGATGACCTGGCGGGCGATTGCCTCCGAGAAGGCTCTTTGAAGCCCCAGCCGGCCAATTTGCGATAGGAAGGTTGCCGGCGTAAGGACCCCGCGCACCGGATGAATCCAGCGCGCAAGCCCCTCAAACCCCGAGATCGAGCCGCTGCGCAGGTCAACCTTGGGCTGGTAATACACCACGAAGGCGCCGGAATTGATCGCCGCCTCCAGCTCCTGCCGCTCCGCCAGATCCGTGACAAGGGCAAGGGAATTGGGTTTGTAGGCGTAAAACGAGGGGCCGGTTTCCTGTTTTGCGACATACATGGCCTGGTCCGCCGCCGCGATGAATGCCGCGGTGTCGCCGTCCACATCCGACCGACGCACGATGCCGATGCTCGCGCCGACATGAAGGTCCTGGCCGTTGAAGGGCACCGGCTCGCGAACGGCATCGAGAAACCGGTTGGCAATCGCTTCCGGGTCGTAGCGATCCTGCCGCATCGGCAGCAGGATGCCGAATTCGTCTCCGCCGATCCGTGCGACCAGATCTCCGGGGCGGGCGCGGCTTTCGAGCCGTTTTGCAAGCCGCTTCAGCACGGCATCGCCGGCATCGTGACCATAGGTGTCGTTGACCGGCTTGAATCCGTCGAGGTCGAGAAGGATGTAGACCAGCGCTCCTGCGGCCGGCTCGGGCTCCGCAAGCGCGGCGTTCATGAAGGTGTCGAAGGCCTTGCGGTTGGCAACGCCGGTCAGCGCGTCATGGGTCGCGATATACTCCAGCTCGGCCTGTTTGACCTCATGCTGGTCGGCCGCCGCCCGGTTTTCGATCAGCACGTCCTGCAGGGCCTTGACCGATTGCCCGATCCGGCCGAATTCATCGGTCCGATCGACGAAGGGCACCTTGACCGAAAGGTCTCCGGCAAGAAGCGCTCGGATCGCGTGGACCAACTCGCGGATCGGATTGACGATGGTGCGCGCCGCCGCAAGGCTGATGACGATGGCAAGCAGGCCCGCGATAGCCGACGCCGAAATAAAATCTCTTGCCAATCGTTCGGCGGCATCGATGGTGACGGCCGTCCGTTGTTTGACGCGTGCGCGCGCGACATCGGAAATCCTGCGCGCCGCCTCGGAAGCCTGCGTATAGACGGCATGTCCGCCGCGGGTGGCGACCGCACCCAGCGTTGCATTGCGCAGGATCAATTGCATCGCATTGTTGGTGTTCTTGCGATAGTCGAGATAGGCGGAACGCAGATCGTCGACGCCGTCCAGGCGCGCCGCCTCGAGAGCGTCGATGTCGCGCTTCACGGTGTCGAGACTTTGATTGATGGTCCGGATCGTGGTTTCGAGTTCCGATCCCTGAACGCCGATCTGCCCCCATGCGGACAGCTTGTAGAGATGCGCCTCGATGCGGGACAATTCCTGCGGCACATTGTTGGCATGGGTCAGAATAGGCTGCAATTCCTCGTAGCTCGCCGCGACCATGGTGCGTTGCGTCTTGAGCGTCTGCCAACCGACAAACGACAGCAGGGCGAGCGTCACCAACATGATAACGGGTGCTGCGAGCACGCGTGCCACGATCGACCAGTTGGAAAGCCAGATCCGGAAACGGCTCTTATCGAGTGGCATCTTCAAACCCGCCCGCGCACAGGATCCGCTGGCCGTCTTTCAGCAGGAAGCATGTGTGCAGGCCACGAGCCGAGAGGCCGGTTTCCGGGTGGGGAAACAGGAGGGAAAACACCTTCGCTCCGCTGCCATCGGCCGACGCCCTGGCAAGACGCGTCCAGTAGCGCCCCTCGATATCCGTAATATTGCTCACATCGATACCAACCAGATCAGGATGACCGACATCATACCAGCTCATCCCCGATACCGTGACACCCCATACGTGCAGCCCGTTCGCCTTTCGCTTCCATGGCTTTTTCTTGAAATCGTCGAGCGCTTTCGCCAGCCCCACCGCATCGATGTGTTCACGCGCGAGCGTCGCCAAACGGACCACATCCTTCTGCAATTCTTCGAAATCGCTTCCGGATTCGCGGGCATACAGGTCGTCGATCGTTTCGGCTGCGGGCGCACCCGGGGCAGAAACGGCAAGCGTCACCAGAACGCTTAGCAGAAATACAACCCTCAATGGCGCGGAAACTGGCATTACGATCTCCGATCAAAGAGCTTTATTTTAAATATCGAGTCGTGAAGGAGTGTTTAAACTGCGCGCACACAGATATATCCGAAACAATAAAACATTCGTCTTAAAATTACACTTGTTAGATTTCGGAAAGAGTGGCGATCGAAAGGCAACGTACCGGCGAAGGTGCGGACCCTGACGGTCGCCATAGACATTTGACACGGCGACGGCTTTTGTGTCCAAGAAAGAGGCCTGCGCCAAGCAACGCCACGGACACCCGACCATGACCCCCTCGCAAGCCGCGCCCGCGGCCGCCACTGCCGAACCAGAAGCCGAACGGTCGGTGTCCAGCGTATCGCCACAGGCGCGCCGCCATCTCCAGATGCGCAAGGACGCGCTTCGCGCGCATCCGGATCTGCGTGCCCTTGCGGGGCCGGACCGGCGCACGGCGCTGGCGGTTCCGCTGCTGCTGACACTTCACTGGGGCGTGGCCTGGGCGGTGTCCGGAAGCAACCTGCTGGTGGTCTTTCTCGCCGCCTTCTGCATCGGACAATTCATCATTCATGCCACCGGGGCGCTGGTTCACGAGACGGCGCACAGGCTCATTTTTCGCGGCGACAGAAGCAAGCTCGCGTTCGATCTCGGCCTGGAGACGATCCTGGGGTCGTTTTCCAAGCAGCTGACCTATCAGCACGAGCATCTGTCCAGTCACCACCCGTTCATCGGCGACTACGAGCGCGACTACGAACATGAGGATCTGTGCGCGTTCAAGGCGCGCGAAATGCTGGTCCACGACCGGCCGCGCCTTCAGCGCGTGCTGACCGTCGCAACGCTCTTCGTTCACCTTCTGCCGTTCGGCTTCATCATCAGCGACGAGATCTTTCCGCGGATCTACGAGCGTGTGACCGGCCGCACGGCCCGCGATACGCAACGCGACATCGCATCGAGCAAGCCGCCGATCTGGCAGCGCCGGCTGTTCATCGCCTGGTCGCTCGGGGTCAATGTGCTGCTGCTCGTCGCTTTCGGTTTCTACGGCTGGCTTTACCACAATTGGGCGCTGTCGATCTTTCTGGGCAAATTCGGCATCAGCAACCTCGGCCAGTCGCTCAGCGAACACCCCGGCGACGATGTGGAAACGCCGACGCGTTCCACCTACGGCTGGATCAACCGGCTGCTGTTCAACACCGGCTATCACAACGAGCATCACACCTTTCCGAATGTCGCCTGGACGCGGCTGCCCGACCTTGCGCGGGCGGCGCCGGACGTGTTTTCCGCGCGGGCGGACAAGTCCTATCTCGGCTACTGGTGGGAGCATGTGAAAGGCGACTTCAAGACCTCGCGCCGCAATCCCTTGCAGGGGCAGGATCAGTCCGCCAGGTGCCCGAAGCTTGACGCCGGCGCCGGAACGGCCGCTCAGGCGGAGGCCTGAAGCAGGGTCTTTCGGGCAAAGGCGATGCGCGGATGGCGCAAGGCACTCCGGGCCCAGACGAGATTGAGCGGATTGACCGGGCTTGCCACGGGCGCCGGGAGAACCGCGAGACGTCGGGCGCGCAGGGCGTCTTCGCACAGATAGTCCGGCAGGACCGTCCATCCCGCGCCCTCGCTCACCAGCGCCCTGAGCATGCGCAGATCGGGCGCGGTGAAGGCGGGCGCCCCATCTGGCAACGCAATGCTGTTCTGCTTGAGCCAGGTCCGCACCAGCGGCCGGTCGAGATCATAGGCGAGGCAGGGCGCGCCCTGCAGTCCGGTGGCTAGATCCGGTGCGGCGGCAATTGTTCGCAGGATCTCGGGCGCCGCGACCAGCAAAAGGCGCTCTTCGGCGATCCTGGCATGATCCAGCCGTGAATCGGACGGCGCGGAGGCGGTGATTGCGAGGTCGACCTCGTCGTTGAACAGCTTTTCGTAGAGCGCGTCGCGCCCGCCGACGTCGATCCGCACCGTCAGCCCCGCCTTCTGCAAGCGGATCAGCAAGGGCGCACAGCCTTCCGCCAGAAAATCCGACGGGCCGGCAAGATGGATGGTGCCGGTAAGCTGGGTCGAGCGCGCCCGCGCCGCGGACAATGCGGCTTCCGCGTCGTCGAGCGTGCTGCCGATACGCGCCGCGAGATCGTCCGCCGCCGCCGTCGGCAGGACGCCTCGCGCATGTCGCTCGAACAACGCGCGTCCGACCTGGCCTTCCAGACTGGCCACATGGTGCGACAGTGCGGGCTGCGTGAGCCCGAGCGCGCGGGCGGCCGCCGTGAACGACCGCCGCCGATAGACCTCGATGAAACTGCGCAGATGAAGCAGGGACATGGGCGGAGGTATAAATTATTTTATGACATGAGGCGACAGGCATTATTTTCAGGAAGGTCAGCAGCTCCCCATATCCGGTTCACACACAGAGCAACCCGAACCGGGAGCCTATCATGACCCACACACCGAAAATCCTGATGATCGCCACCTCTGCCGCGACCATGGCGCCGTCCGACGAACCGACCGGCGTCTGGCTCGAGGAACTGACCACGCCCTATTACGCCTTTGTCGATGCCGGGGCAGACGTCACGCTGGCCTCGATCGCGGGCGGGGCGATCCCCATTGATGCGCGCAGCCTCAAGCCGAAGGGCGAGAACGACGCGAGTGTGGAACGTTACTACGACGATGCGGCCCTCAAGGAGGCGGTCGACAATACGCCACGGTTCGAGACGCTGGACGTGTCGAGCTATGACGCCGTGTTTCTGCCCGGCGGGCATGGCACGATGTTCGACTACCCCGAAAGCGAGGCCCTTGCCCGCCTCGTCGAGACGACGCTCGACGCCGGCAAGGTGATGGCCGCCGTCTGTCACGGTCCGGCCGGTCTGGTGAAGGCCAAACGCAAGGATGGCTCGCCCATCGTCGCGGGTCGCAAGGTTGCCGGCTTCACCGACAGCGAGGAACACGCCGTCGGCCTTGAAAATGCGGTGCCGTTCCTGCTGGAAACACGCCTGCGGGAGCTGGGAGCGAACTACGTGAGTGGCCCTGACTTCGAGCCTTTCGCCGTGCGCGACGGGGATCTCGTGACCGGCCAGAACCCGGCCTCGGCCGGCAAGACCGCGGACCTGGTGCTTGAAGCCGTCCGCGCGCGCAAGGCCGCCTGAGACCGCGGCTCACACGGTTGAAAGCCGTCACGCTGACAACAGGCCCGGACCGCCCCGCGCGGTCCGGGCTTCTTCGTGTTTGGCATGAGACTCAAGGCCGTTGGTCGCGGTCGGGCGGCCCGCACGGGATCAGTTCGGCAACGGTTTGTAGGCAATGACCTCGATCTCGACGCAGGCGTCGACCATCAATTGAGAGACGACGCAGGAGCGGGCAGGAGGGGCTTTGTCGAAATAGGCCCCGTAGACCGAGTTGAAGCGGGCAAAGTCGCCCGGATCGGTCAGCCAGATGGTCGCCTTGACCACATCGGAAAGCATTGCTCCGGCCGTCTCCAGAGCGGCCCTGATGTTGTCGAGCACTTGCCGGGTCTGGGTTTCGATGTCTCCCCCGACCAGCCTGCCGTCTGGACCGAAGGGAACCTGCCCGGACAGGAAGATGAAGTCGCCCGCCCGGACGGCCGCCGACAGCGGCACCGTCGGATGAGTGCCGAAAACCTGCAGTGTCATGTGGGGCTTTCCTCTTTTGCATGTGGCGCGGCCGGAGCCGCCCGCCGTCCCTGTGAACTGAGAACGAGGATGTTGCCGATCAGGACCGCGACGCCGCCGGACAGCACATAGATGTCGATCGCGAGATTCTCGAACAGGGCGGAGAGGAGCAGCGCCACCACGGGCACCAGTGCCAGTGTGTAGGAGGCGCTGGCCGCGCCGATGCGCTGCACCAGACTGAAATACATGAAGAAGGTGACGCAGGAGGCGATGATCGCCAGATAGGCGAGCCCGGCCAGATAGGTGAGCGATACGTCGACCCGGAAACTCAAGCCCCCGAAGAAGGCAAGTGCGAAGGAAAACAGCGCCCCGCACAACGCCGCCCAGCTGATGAGGACGGGAATGGGGATGCCGGCGTGCTGGTTTCGCATGGCGATGACGGTCCCGCATCCGGTGCAGGCCGCAGCGGCAAGGGCGAGCGCAACGCCGGCCATCGTTTCGGAATTGGTCGACACCACCGCCAGCTGAGGCAGCGCGATCACGCCGAGACCGGCAATGCCGGAAACGATGCCGATCAGCATGCGCAGGGTCACCCGGGCGGACAGGAACAGCCATCCCACGAGCGCGGCGAACAGCGAGGAGGTCGACAGCACCAGCGCGGCGATGCCCGATGTGATCAGCGTCGTTGAATGGTAGAAGGTTATGAAAGCCGGGCCGAAGAACAGGATGCCCTGCAACGCGACCCAGGGACGGTCGGTCCTGCTCAGGCTGAGCTTCTGGCCGCGGGCGACACTCCAGGCGAACATGAAAAGGCTGACCAATGCCATCCGGTATCCGACAGACACCTCGGGAGCGCCGGATATGGCCTGATGGCCCGTGACGATGGCACTGCTGCCCCACAGGATCGCTGTGGCGGCAAAGAGAAACGCACCCATGGATCCCTTTCCTGCGTGTGAGCGATGCCCTTGCAAGGACAGTCCGGTCGGGGAGGGGCCGTGTTCGGCTACCGGCCGTCCCGTTTTGCGGTGGCGTCGGCCGGATCGACGGGCGCATCCGCCGCGCCGCGCCATCCGCGCGCGAGAATTCCGGCGCTGGCGTTGTCCAGTCGCGTCAAGATGCTGTCGAGAGCGGCCAGTTCCTTCTCCGAGACGGCGCTGGTCAGATCCGCATCGAGGCGTTTGGCGACGTCGGAAATCTCCGTGAAGGCCGACCAGCCGCTCTCCGACAATTCGATTGCCGCATATCGCCGGTCCGACCGGCCCGCCTGTCGACGCGCATAGCCGAGCTCGACAAGCTGCTTCACGGCGCGCGACACCGAGAACTGGTCGAGCCCGCCGGCCTGACAGATTTCCTTGGCACTGGCGCCGGGGCGGTTGGCGATGATCGCCATGGTGCGCCATGCGGATCGGGAAAAGCCGAACTTGGGCCCGTAATAGGCGTTGAGCACATCGGCGACGCGGGCGGAAATCCGAAACAGCCGGTAGGGCAGCCAGCTTTCAAGCTGAAGCAACTGATCGGCGTGGCTTTCGGGGGCGGAGGTGTCGGCTTTCGAGAGATCCGACTTTTGATTGCTAATTGTTTGCATAGTGCAACCATATGCACTTTAATACGCAAAGGCAACGGTCTAATCCGCGTTTTCCGACGTGGACGGCGCGGGGCCCAAAGCGGACGACAAGTGTCCACCGTCCGGCCTTTGCACGGGCGGCACGACAAGAACCGCCGGATACGGTGCGGGCCTGCGGCACGCACAGGGGACGAAACGTATTCAGGGAGATCAACGTCCTGCACGAGACGGGAGATCCCGACATGCCATTCGTTGTCTATTGCCTTGACCGACCGGATGCCGGCGACCTGCGTCAGCGCACGAGAGCGGACCATCTGGACTATATGATCGCCCATGGGGATCAGGTCGCCTTCGGCGGGCCGTTGCAGACCGATGACGGGTCCAGGGTGATCGGAAGCCTGATGGTGCTGTCCCATGAGACCCGCGAGGCCATCGACAGGTTCCTCGACGCCGAACCCTATGCCAGGGCGGGCCTTTTCGCCGAGGTGCGGATTGCGCGGTTGCGTCAGATGGTCCCGGAAAATCCGCCCGGTCTGCTCATCCGGGAGCTGGAGCGCGAGCGCGGGGCCGGATAGCCCGCGCTCCCAGACATGTCGGGGATCAGGCGAGGATGAGCTGATCGTCCTCAACCTCGGATCCGGTCGTTTTCTTGAACAGGTTGAGCAGGTCCGGAACGTCATACCCCTTGCGCTCCTCGCCATGGATGTCGAGCAGGATCCGTCCGGCGTTCATCATGATCGTGCGGGTCCCGAAGTCGAGCGAGTTGCGCATGCTGTGGGTGACCATCAGAGCCGTCAGCTTCTGTTCCCCGGCGATCTCGGCGGAAAGCTCCAAGACGGTCGCCGCCGCGCCCGGATCGAGCGCTGCCGTGTGTTCGTCGAGGATGAGGATCTTCATCGGCAGCAAGGTGGCCATCAGCAGGCTGAGCGCCTGCCGCTGACCGCCGGACAGCGTGCCGGCCAGGGCGCCGAGCCGCCCCTCCAGTCCCATGCCGAGGCGGGACAGCTGCTCGGCTAGCTCGCGCTTCTTGCGCCCCCGCCCCAGGGCGCTGCGCAGGCCACGCCGCCCGCCGCGGCTTGCGGCAAGCGCCAGGTTTTCCTCCACCGTAAGCGAGCTGCAGGTGCCGGCGCGCGGCTCCTGAAAGACCCGACCGATCATCCCGGCGCGCTGCTCCGTCGGCCGGCCGGTGACGTCGTGGCCGTCGATATAGATGCCGCCGCTGTCGAGGCGGACATCCCCGGCCACCGCAGAAAGAAGCGTCGACTTGCCGGCGCCATTGGTGCCGATCACCGTGACGAATTCCCCCTCCTTGATGTCGAGATCGACGCCCCGAAGGGCCGGCACCGCCAGCGGTGTGCCGGGGTTGAAGGTGACATAGGCGTCGCAGACACTGAGCATGCGCTTATCCCTTCTGCGGTTGCGGTTGGGTGACCTGGCGTCGCAGCCACGGCCAAAGCCGGAACCGGCTGTTGCGTCGCGCCTGCGAGAGAATGACGGCGACGGCGACGACGACGGCGGTCACCAGATTGAGGTCCTGCGCCTGAATGCCGAGGAACCCGGCACTGAGGGCGGCGGCGATGAAAAGCCGATAGAGAACCGCGCCGACCAGGCATCCAAGCGTCGCCCAGGCAACCTTGATCGAGCCGAACAGGGTTTCACCAATGATCAGTGCGGCAAGGCCGGTGACGATCGTTCCAATGCCGAGCGAAACATCCGCAACGCCCTGGCTCTGCGCAAACAGCGCCCCGGCAAGACCCACGAGCCCGTTGCTCAGCGTCATGCCGATAATCGTCATGCGTCCGTTGTCGACAGACTGCGCCCGCGCCATCACCGGGTTTTCGCCGCTGGCGCGAACCGCAAGGCCGACCTGCGTGCCCAGGAACCAGTCGACCAGAAGCTTCATGGCAACCGCGATGACCAGAAGGATCACGCTGTTGGTCCACAGGCCGAGGTCGATCAGGTTTGCGATTGGCGTGAAGATCGTTTCCTCGCCGTAGAGCGAGATGTTCGGCCGGCCCATCACACGCAGGTTGATGGAATAGAGTGCGACCATCGTCAGGATCCCGGCCAGAAGGTTCAGGATCTTGAAGCGGACGTTGAGATAGGCGGAAACGAAGCCCGCGCAGCATCCCGCCACCGTTCCGATGGCGGTCGCCACAAACGGGTTGATGCCGTGAACGATCGCGACCGCGGTGGCGGCAGCCCCCAGGGGGAAGCTGCCGTCGACCGTCAGGTCGGGGAAGTTGAGGACGCGAAAGGAGAGATACACCCCGAGCGCCACGAGCGAGAAGAGAAGCCCGGCTTCGATCGCGCCGGAAAGGGCAAGAGCGCTCATCCTAATCGACAACCTTCTTGGCGGTTTCCAGCAGGGCGTCGGGCAGGGTCACGCCCATGGCGGCGGCCGAGGTCCTGTTCAGGTAAAGGTCCTGGGTGTCGAGCGTTCCCACCGGGATCGCGCCGGGGCTTTCGCCCTGGAGGATCCGGATGGCCATCTCGCCGGTCAGGCGGCCGAGCTTGTAGTAGTCGAAGCCAAGGGCGGCGAGGGCGCCGCGCTCGACCGAGGTCGTATCGCTGGCAAACACCGGGATCTTCGCCTTTTCACCCACGTTCACAACGCTTTCCACCGCGGCCACGACCGTGCTGTCGGTGGGAATGAGGATCGCATCGGCGCGCCCGGCAAGGCTGACGGCGGCATCTGCGACCATGGCGGTCTGGGAGGCGGTGCTTTCCTCAAGCTTCAGCCCGAGAGCCTCGATTTCCAGCTTCAGGGCCGCGACCTGCGAAACGGAGTTGGCTTCGCCGGCATTGTAGATGACGCCGATTGTCGTGGCGTCCGGGACAAGCGACCTGATCAGCTCCAGCGTCGGGCCGAACGGCTGCTTGTCGCTGGTTCCGGTGATCGTGCCGCCGGGCGACTCGAGGCTGGCGACGAGCTTGGCCTCGACCGGGTCGGTCACGGCGGCGAAGACAACGGGAATGTCGCCCGCAGCGCTTTGCAGCGCCTGCGCAGACGGGGTGCTGATCGCGATCAGGAGATCCGGCTTCAGACCGGCAAACGCCTTGGCGATCTGCAACTGCGTCGGCATGTTGCCCTGGGCGCTCTGGACCGTGATGTCGAGGGTCTCGCCCTCCGTGTATCCGCCCTCCGCCAGCGCATCGACGATCCCCATCCGCGCCGCATCGATGGCCGGGTGATCGACGATATAGGTGATCGCAACCTTGGTCGTCTCCGCGCTCCAGGCCGGAGCAGCGGTTGCGCACAGGAGGAGCGCCGCAGCGCATGCGGCCAGTTTTTGTCGAAGCATCTGACTGTTCCCTTCGGTGTCTGTTTTGCTGGAAAGATCCGTTTTCGTAAGGTGCAAGACTGGATCACGGGGTGGCGCCCGACCGCTCGCCGGCAACCAGCGACAGCGGACCGGAGGCCGCGCGTCGGGACGACGACGGCATCCCGGCCACCGGCGCTGCTGCGGATGTGCGGGTGCGCAACATCGAGGGCACGAAGTCGCTTAAGCTGCGCGCGCCCATCAGCATCTGAGCGATCTCGAACTCGGCTTTCAGGACGGCGAGCGCCTGGCGGACTGCCGGCTCGCCACCGCTCGCCAGCGCATAGAGCGTGGCCCGGCCGACCTGCACCGCATCCGCCCCGAGCGCCAGGGCGCGCGCGATGTCCGATCCGGTCCGAAAGCCGCTGTCGACCAGCAGGGTCAGGTCGGGCCCGGCCTGCGCCCGGAACTCCGCAAGCACGTCGATTGCGGCGACCGCGCCATCGAGCTGCCGGCCGCCGTGGTTGGAAATCACCAGCCCGTCGACACCGATCTCAAGGGCGTTCGCCACCTGCCCGGGGTCGAGCATGCCCTTGACGATCAAGGGGCCGTCCCAGGCATCACGCACCCATTTGATGTCCTCCCAGCCAACCGAAGCGTCGAGCTGGGATTGCATGAGCTCGGCAATCGTATCCATTTTCTGCAGGCCCAGTTCCGCCGCCATGACCTCCAGCTTCGGCGCGCCGGCACGCGCCATGCGAAGGCTCCAGGCGGGGTGGGCGACAAGGCTCGCAAGCTTTGCCGGCGTCCAGCGAAACGGCAGCGAGAAGCCGTTTTTCGCATCGCGCAGGCGCCGGCCCGGAATGGCATTGTCCACCGTGACCTCAAGCGCCGCGAAGCCCAGCGTCCGCGCCCTGGCGAGCAGCCGCTTGCTGACCTCCCGGTCATTGAACAGATAGAGCTGGAACCACTTTGCCCCGTTTCCGGCGGCCGCAACCTCCTCCATGGTCGCGGTCGCAGCCGAACTCATGACGAAGGGAATTCCGCAAGACGACGCGGCGCGGGCGAGATCGACGTCGCCGCGCGGCCAGGCCGCTCCGGCAAGGCCCGTTGGCCCGATGATCACCGGAAAGCTGTGGCTCTGTCCGAACAGGGTGACTTTGCACGAACAATCGCTGACGTCGGTGGGGGCGGACCCGAGCAGCCGGAGGCGGTCGAGCGCGCTGCGGTTTTCGGCAAGCGTGTTTTCGCTGCCGCTCCCTCCGTCGATGAAGTCGAACACGAACCGCGGCAACCGCCGGCGCGCCAGGTCGCGAAACTCGTAAATGGATTGCGGATCATGGGCCATGGGTTCCTCGAGCCTCCCCTTATTCGAACGGCGGCAGGTCGCCGGCCTCGATGATTTTTCCCGGATTCATGATGTTGCGCGGATCGAGCGCGCGCTTGACGGCGGCCATCGCGCGCAAGCCGGCCTCGTCGTGTTCCTCGGCCATAAAGGCGCGCTTGCCGTAGCCGATCCCGTGCTCGCCGGTGATCGTTCCGCCAAGGGCAATGGCCCGCCGGCTCAGCCGCTCCAGCAGCGTCTCGACGGCTGTCGCCTCGCGCGGGCTATCGGGATCGAAGACGACGCACAGGTGAAAATTGCCGTCGCCGACATGACCGCAGATCGGTGCGGTCACGCCAAGTTCGGCGCAATCGCGCCGGGCGCCGTCGATCGCCTCGGCAAGACGCGAGACCGGGACGCAGCTGTCGGTGGGGATCCCCTTGGCGCCCGGCCGCAACGCGATGGCCGCCCACCATGCGTCATGTCGCGCTTTCCAGATCCGGCCGCGCTCCTCCGCGCTGTGCGCCGTCGTGACGCTGCTTGCGGCGAAGTCCACGGCGATCTCGCCGATCAAGCGCATCTGCCGGGCAACACTGTCGGGATCGCCGCTGCACTCCACGATGAGAGTGTCGCCCTCGCTCAGGCCGAGCCTGGAATAGCGCTCGATGGCGCGGATCTGGACATCGTCGAGATACTCGATGCGGGCCACCTGAATGCCCGATCCCATGATCGCGATCGCGCAGTCGATGGCCGCAGCGGAGGAGGGGAAGGCGATCAGCGCGGTCTCGACGGCATCCGGGATCGGATGCAGCCGCAAGGTGGCGGAGACGATGACACCGAGCGTGCCCTCGGCGCCGACCATCAGCTGGGTGAGATTGTAGCCGGCCGAGGATTTGCGCGCGAGGCTTGCCGTGCGCAGCACCGTGCCGTCGGCCAGGACCGCATCCACGGAGATCACGTGATCCTTCATGGTGCCATAGCGCACGGCGTTCGTGCCGGAGGCGCGGGTCGAGATCATTCCTCCAAGGGATGCATCCGCCCCCGGATCGACGGGAAAGAACAGGCCGGTGTCGCGCAACCAGGCGTTCAGCGCCTTCCGGGTGACGCCCGGCTGGACGCGACAGGTCATGTCGGCGACGCTCACCGGCCCGATGGCATCCATCCGGGACATGTCGAGGCAAATGCCGCCGTGAAGCGCCGCGACATGTCCCTCGCATGACGTGCCGGTGCCGAAGGGAATGACGGGAACCCGGTGGGCATGGCAGGTCTGGAGGATGAAGACGACGTCCTCGACATCCTCGGGATAGGCAACCGCATCCGGCGGGCAGGCGGGCAGATAGCTGGCGTCGCGGCCATGCTGCTCGCGGACCGGAAAGGCCGTCGAAAGACGGGAGCCGAGCCGGGGCGCAAGGGTGGACAGGACCAGCGCCAGTCCATCCGGTGAAGCTGCGCGAAGGGGCTGCGGCTTTGGCATCACGACAACCCCTTGCGCAGGCCGTCGGGCCGGGAGGGCTGGCGGCTCCTGGCGCGCACGCGCGATCCGATGGCATGCATCGGATAGACGCCCAGAACGGTCTGGCGTGTGGTCTGGGCCGTGAGCGCCTCAAGCGCCCGGCGGACCTGCGGCACGTCCGGGTGACCCTCGAATTCGCACAGAAAGCGGGTTGCAACGAACTGTCCGCCGACAAGGTAGCTTTCCAGCCGGGTCAGATTGATGCCGTTGTCGGCAAATCCGCCGACCGCACGAAACAGCGCGCCGGGCGTATCGGCCACCTCGAACAGCAGACTGGTCATGATGTCCTGCTGCTCCGGCGGCGGAATGACCGGTTCCGCCGCAAGCACGTAGAAGCGCGTCAGGTTGAAGGGAATATCCTCGATATTGCGCTTCAGGATTGCCAGCCCATAGGTCTCGGCAGCGAGACTGGAGGCCACGGCCGCAGCCCTCCGGTCGCCTCTTTGCTTGATGAGGGCTGCGGCCGTCGCCGTATTGCTCTCCGCGACAGGCGAAAGCCCGTGGGCGTCGAGAAAGCGCTGCACCTGCTTGAGGGCGACGGGATGCGAGTGCACCCGGGTGATTTCGTCCAGGGACCATCCGTGCGGGGCCACCAGATGGAGTTCTATGGGCAGGAACACCTCGCCCACGATCGCCAGCCCGATGTCCGGCAGAAGCATATGGATGTCGGGCACCCGTCCGGCGAGGATGTTCTCGCATGGCAGCACGGCCACCTCTACCCGGCCGCTCCGCACTGCATCGACGACCTCGAACAGGTTTTCGCAAGCCATGCTCTGCGCATCCGGAAAAGCGGTTTGGCTGGCGATATGCGCGAAGGCTCCGGCGCTGCCATGATAGATCACGGTCCTGGGGGCGAGCCGGCTGGCGGGAAGCGGCCGCGCCGGCAGGGCAAGTCGTTTGCCGTCCATGCGCAGCGACCTGAGCTCGGCCATGTCGCCCCGGAGGGAGCGGATCCGCAGCCCGGGCCGGACCCGGTTTCGCGGAGCGCAGCGCTTGCGTTTGCCCGACTGCAGGACGCCCGTCGCTTTCACTCTCGTGAGATGAGGCATGGTGAGGGTCCTTGCCATTGGCCATCACCCATGCGTCGGGCGGATTGCGGTCATCACCGTCATCGGCCACATCAGCGCCCAACCCGATGCGGTCTCGCTCACGCTCAGATAGTGGTCTGCCGCCGCGAAACAGTCCTCCGCCGAATAGTCCGGCTTGGCCGAGAACAGCAGCTGGAGAAACCGGCCGATATCCTCGCGGTTTCTGAACTCCCACGGGGTGATGACCTCATCGAAGGTCGGCTGACCCCAGCCGGTTAGCGCGCAGAGGCTTTCTGCGAACTCATGGGAGAGAAAGGCGACTTCGTGCCCGGTGCTGCAGCTGCGGGCGATGAACCCGTCGAAGTAGCGGGCAAGCGGGGTGCCGGCGAAAATATCCGCAATCACGAGCCGCCCGCCCGGACGCGCCAGCGCGGAAAACCGCGTGAATGCCGAGGTCTTGTCGGTGACATGATGGATCGCCCCCCGGCTCCACACCGCATCGAAGCCGCTGAAGGGGATGTCGAGCACGTCGGCCGAGGCCGGTACGACGCGGATGTTTCCATGTGTGCTGTCAGCCTCGAGGCCGGAAAGCTGATCGACGGACGGATCGCTGGCGACCAGAAGACCGTCCGGTCCGAGGCATTCGGCAATCGCCGTGCTGAAGTAGCCGTTTCCGGCGCCGACCTCGAGAATGCGTTCGCCGGGACGCGGGGCCAGACAGCGTTTCATGCAGGCAATGTCGGGCAACCACACATCGGCGTAGTGGGAGAGGGCATCCCGGTAGTCGGAGGAGCGCTTCCCGACAAATTCAATGGACTTGGAGGCTGTCTTTGCATCGGCATACATCACTCAGGTCCTTCTGAACGCGGAACGGACGTGCCGTTCGCCATCGACAATGCTGCGCGATTTCCTCCAGATTTTTCTTGGCCTTGTCGCTCCGCGTGAGCGATGGACGGTCTTGTTCGGGATTGAAGGCCGGAGCGCACGGCCGCCTGGTTTCGGTCCCGCCCGTCTGTGCCTGGCCGCAGACAACGCCCTGCGATTTGTCGCGTGTGTCCTGCCGACCGAAGCAAGCACGTTTCACGTGTCTCCCCGGTCCATTTCAACCCAGTGCACTCAGAAATATTAGCAGGCTACTTGCATGTCAATTGCATAGTGCAATTAATTATTGCGCTGCAAAATATTTGAGCAAACGCCCTTAAAGCCGTCAGCGACGGTCAGGCGAACGAATGGGGGGAGAGGGGCAGATGCAAGCGCGCTATGCGAGGATGACCCGGACCACAGCCCGGGACAGGGCATCAGCCAGCGGGGAGGGAAGCGGCCGGTCGGTGATGAGGCGCAGGTTCTCCGGAAGCGGCGCCAGACGAACGGGAGCGGGCCGGTCGATCTTGGTGTGATCGGCGAGCAGGACCGGGGTGCGGGCCGCAGCGAGCATTGCCGTGCGCAGGGCGACGCCCTCGCGGCTGTAATCGGAGACCGCCAATCTCGCACCGAGTCCTCCGACACCGACGAAGGCGAGGTCGACGCTGTAGCCACGCAACATGTCGATCGCGTCCAGGCCGCCGGTGGATTCCTCGCCTTCGGCGAGACGGCCGCCCAGCACATGTACCGCAATCCCATGGGGATGCAGCATAAGCGCGATCTTCAGGTCATTGGTGAAAACGCTGAGCTGCATCCCCGTCGCCACACGCTCGACGAGGCGTTCTGCCAGCAATCGCGTGGTCGAGCCGGAATCCAGCAAGATCGTGGCGCCGTCCGGGACAAGCGCGGCAGCGGCAGCGGCAATCGCTCCTTTTCCGTCCGGGTTTGTGAGGACGCGTTCCTCCACCGGCGGCTCCTCGTGGTCCCGGATCATCGCGCCGCCGCGCACCTGGCGCAGACGTCCGGCCTCGTCGAGCAGGGAAATATCCTTGCGCAGGGTCTCGCGCGACACGCCCAGGCTTTCACTCAACGCCCGGATCGTCACCGTCTGATGGCGTTCGACCTCGTCGACAATCCGGGCGCGGCGATGTTCGGCGGGCATTGGAGGTATCTCGCGCATCGGGGGCTTCCATCTGGCTTCAAGCGCTTTCGCAAGGTCGCACGCTTTGCAAACACGCTCCATAGCACAAATTTGCCAAATTTAGAAAAGAATTGCAAAATTTTGCAAAGAGTGCAGGCTGTCTTGGCAGCCAATCGGCAGGTGATCCCGAAACGGTCAGGTTCAGGACAGCGCGCGCCGGGGGACGGTTTGAAGGTGAGGGAGACACAACGCATGTCGCAGGAAGCAATGCCGTCGCAGGCAGAGATCGTCATCATCGGCGGCGGGATCGTCGGGGCGAGCCTTGCCTATCATCTGACGAAACTCGGCAAGCGGGACGTATTGCTTCTGGAGCAGGGGCAGCTGAGCGGTGGGACCACCTGGCACGCCGCCGGTCTGGTGGGGCAGTTGCGGTCCCAGGAGAGCATGACCCGCCTGATTCGGGCATCGACGGAGCTCTATGCCGGGCTGGAAGCCGAAACCGGTCTTGCGACAGGCTGGAAGAATTGCGGCTCGATCACTGTGGCGCGCAGCGAGGACCGCATGACGGTGCTGAGACGCACGGCCGCTTCCGCGCGCGCACAAGGCGTCGAGATCGAGGTGCTCACGCCGAAGGAGGCCGGCGACATGTGGCCGGTCATGGCGACTGACGATCTCGTCGGCGCGGTCTGGCTGCCCGGCGACGGCAAGGCCAATCCGACCGATCTCACCCAGTCGCTGGCGCGCGGCGCACGGCGCGGCGGGGCACGGATCCTGGAGGGTGTCAGGGTGCTCGACGTCACCACCAAGGCCGGTGCAGTGACGGGCGTCGTCACCGATCGCGGTCCCGTCCGGGCGGACATCGTCGTCAATTGTGCGGGGCAGTGGGCGCGCAAGGTCGGGCAGATGTGCGGCGTGGATGTGCCGCTGCATTCGGCCGAGCACATGTATATCGTCACCGGAAAGATCGAAGGCGTGCATCCGGACCTTCCGGTGATGCGCGATCCTGACGGATACATCTATTTCAAGGAAGAGGTCGGCGGCCTTGTCATGGGCGGCTTCGAGCCGGAGGCGAAGCCCTGGGGCATGGACGGCATTCCCGACGATTTCGTCTTCCAGCTCCTGCCCGACGACTGGGACCAGTTCCAGATCCTGATGGAACATGCGCTGGAGCGGGTGCCGGCGCTGGCCGAGGCCGAGATCAGGCAGTTCTACAACGGCCCCGAGAGTTTCACGCCGGACAACAATTTCATCCTGGGCGAAGCGCCGGGCCTGCGGAACTTCTTCGTCGGCGCGGGCTTCAACTCCATGGGGATCGCCAGTGCGGGCGGCGCCGGACAGGCGCTCGCCGAATGGATCGTCAACGGTGCGCCGACCCGGGACCTGTGGCCGGTCGACATCCGCCGCTTCGACCGCTTCAACAACAACACGCGCTGGCTGCACGACCGGGTCAAGGAAACGCTCGGCCTGCATTACGCCATGCCCTGGCCGAACCGCGAACTTGAAACGGCGCGGCCCTTGCGCAAGTCGCCGCTCTACGACCGGCTGTCGGCGAAAGGCGCGGTCTTCGGCTCCAGGATGGGATGGGAGCGGGCCAGCTTCTTCGCCGAAGAGGGCGAAGCGCGGGAGATCCGCTATTCCTTCGGTCGGCAGAACTGGTTCGAGGCGGTCGCGCGCGAGCACAAGGCGGTGCGCGAGGCCGTGGCGGTCTTCGATCAGACGTCTTTCGCCAAGCTGCTGGTCCAGGGACGGGATGCACCCGCCGTCCTCAACCGGATCTGCGGGGCCAATGTCGATGTCGAGGTCGGGCGCTCGGTCTACACCGGTCTCTTCAACGAGCGGGGCGGTTACGAAAGCGACCTCACCGTGTTGCGGCGCGGACCGGAGAGCTTTCTCCTCGTCACCGGCACGGCGCAGGCGGTGCGTGACGCGGACTGGATCAGCCGCCAGATACCGAAAGAGGCTGCCGTCACCCTCACCGACGTGACCTCCGCCTATGCGGTGCTCAGCGTGATGGGTCCGAAGTCCCGCGAACTCCTGTCGAGGCTGACCGATGCGGACCTGTCGCACGAGGGCTTTGCATTTGCCAACAACCGGGAGATCAACCTTGCCTATGCCAAGGTGCTTGCAAACCGGATGACCTATGTCGGGGAGCTCGGCTTCGAGCTCTACGTGCCGGCGGATTTCGCAACCGGTGTCTATGACGCGCTCTTCGAGGCCGGCGCGGATCTCGGCCTGCGGGACGCGGGATATTTTGCCCTTGAGGCCTTGCGGCTGGAAAAGGGCTACCGCGCCTGGGGGCGCGACCTCGATCCGGATGTCACGCCCTTCGAGGCGGGGCTCGCCTTCGCCGTCGATTTCGACAAGCCGAACGGCTTCATCGGCAAGGAGACCTTGTCCGAGCAGCGCGGCCAGCCGCGCCGCCGTCGCCTTGTCCAGATCGTGGTCGAGGACGGCGAGGCAGTCGCCTGGGGCGGCGAACTGGTGCTGCGCGACGGCCTGCCGGTCGGCCACCTGCGCTCCGCTGCCTATGGCTATGCGCTCGGCGGTCCGGTCGGCCTGGCGATGATCCAGTCCGATACGGCGATAGACGCGCGTTTCCTTGCCGACGGCGTCTGGGAGGTGGACATTGCCGGCGCCCGCCATCCGGCGCGGGCATCGCTCAAGCCCGCCTATGACCCGGCGGGCGCGCGCATCAAGATGTGATCATCGCCCCGGCGGGAGAGGAAGCGCGTTGGCCGCGATCTCGAAGAAGGCGGAGATCAGCTTCGCCTGCGAGCGTTCCGCGAGGCACA